>JAFDAJ010000223.1 GCA_019313915.1 Deltaproteobacteria bacterium | reverse complement strand
CACGCCAGGTGCTGTTCGGACGAATGTACGAGGATTCGTCGATCGAGCTCGAAGCTTTCCGGCCGGGGGGGCGCGTCTTGTGCATCGCCTCGGCAGGCTGCACGGCCATGCAACTCGCCCCCAACCACGAAGTCGTGGCTGTCGACATCAATCCTGTCCAACTCGCCTATGCCGAGCGCCGCTTGAACGGCGATCCGGGCTTCCGCGGCAGGGCCGAGCGCGTCATGGATTTTGCCCGGTTCTTCGCCCCCCTGGCGGGCTGGTGGCCATCGCGGGTGCGGACTTTCGTCGAGCTCGACGACCCGGCAGAACAGATGGAGTACTGGCAACAGAATCTCAATACCTGGCGCTTCCGCGCAGCCCTCGATGGGCTCTTTTCCCTAACGGCGCTGCGCTCGGTCTACTCCTCACCCTTACTCGATTTCCTGCCCAAACGACTCGGAGCCGTCATGCGCGCGCGGATGGAACGCTGCTTCGCGCGGCACCCCAATCGCAGCAACCCCTACGTGCGTTCCCTCCTGCTGGGCGAGCTGTCCCCTGGCCCACCTCCCCCGGAAGCCAAGAACATTCGGCTCGTGCATGCGGACGCGGCGGGCTTTCTCGAAAACGAACCGCCCGCCAGCTTCGATGGCTTCACGCTGTCGAACATTTTGGATGGGGTCGACGAGGCCTACCGGCAAAGGCTCGTTGCAGCCGTGAAGCGCGCTGCTGCCCCCGACGCTGTCGCGGTGCTCCGCAGCTTCAGCGATGCAGATGCGAGCTCCCCGGCGAATCGCGCCGCCGACGACCGAGCGATGCTCTGGGGCAGCGTCCTCGTCAGGCCAGCAAACGAGCTTTGAGCTGACTATCGACACTCCCGCGCCGAGCTGGATCGATTGTCGCGATCTTTGTTAGACTCTAGGTAGATGAACCTGCTTCGCCTACTCTAGATGAACCTGCTTCGCCTACTCGGTCTGATTGCTCTGATCGCCTCGGTGGCAGCCTGCTCCGATCAGTTTGTCCCTCCGCCCTCGAACGGCGGCGGCACCGGGGGAACAGGCGCGACCGGAGGCACGGGCGCAACGGGTGGCACGGGGGCGACCGGAGGGATGGCCGGCGGCGGCGGCAATGCTGGATCGGGCGGAGCTGGTGGCAACGCGGGCACTGGCGGCACGGCTGGATCGGGCGGAGCTGGCGGCACGGCCGGCGGCGGCGGCAATGCTGGATCGGGCGGAGCCGGCGGCAACGCGGGCACTGGCGGCATGACCGGCAGCGGCGGCTTCGGTGGCATTGGTGGCTTCGGCGGCGCCACTTGAGACGACACCTAGGCGCGGTGGACTCAGGGCAAGGTCACCGTCGAGAAGAGCGCCCACATCGCGTCGTTGGCGTTGATGTCCATGGTGGCGAGTCCGAGGTCTATGCCTTCGATCCTGTCGCAAGACTCCCCGGGCCAACAGTGTCCGCCACCTTCGATCGTGCAGAGCGTCACCGAGGAGCCTTCTGCACACTGGTCGATGGTTTCGCAGGTCACCATGCCCTCGCTGTAGGTGACCGTGGGCTCGCCTGAACAGCCATTGTGATCGATCCAGAAATCGGTGGACGCGGGCACTGACATCGAGCTCGCGAGGCCGCCACCTTCATAGGGGACCAAGAAGTCCTCCGTGCCATGGAAATGAATCAGCGGAACAGCCCGCGCTGGGTTGCACGAGCTCGGCTCGAGTCCGAGTACCCCGGAGACCGGGGCGATGGCTGCAATGACGTCGGAGGCTTCGCATGCGAGACGGTGCGACATGAAACCCCCGTTCGACATCCCAGTCGCGTAGACGCGCGATAGATCGAAGCAGCCGCGCGCACCGAGGTCGTCGACGATGGCACGGGTGAATCCAACATCATCGACACCGTTCATGGCCGCCTCTCCACAACATAGGCCTGCGTTCCAGGAGCTACTGAGCCCGTTGGGATACGCAACGACGAAGCCGTTCGCGTCGGCCGTGTCGTCCATCATGGTGTAGCCCTGCTGCTCGGTACCGCTCGACGTGAATCCGTGAAAGTTGAGCACCAATGGAAGCGGAGTGATGCCATCGTATCCCAGCGGGACGTGAAGCTCATAGCTGCGCATCGTTCCCCCAAACTCGAGCTCGATGTGATCGACGCTCGAATCGAGCGAGCCGTCAGTGCAGCCGAGGCTTGCCCGAATCGAGCTCGTGCTTCCGGAACTACTGCTGTCACAACCGACGACGAGCACAGCGAGCCCCAAAGTCAGCAAAGGAATGAAGTGGTTTCGATGCATCAGGCGAGCACCCTATCAGGCGCGTGGGGCGACCGGAAGGGCGATGGCACGTCAAGCATCGAAAGGGTTGGCAACGCGGTCGCAACCGAAAAGAAAATTCGTGCTCGCTTGAGCTACAATCGCGGGACCATGAATCAAGAAGTCATCCTCTGGCCCGTCATCATTCAAATGGTTCTGACCTTGTTGTTGTTCTTCCGGCTCGGCACCGTGAAGGCACGTGCGAAGGCGGCGGGTGAGGTCGATCTGACAGTCACTGCGCTCAACAACGATGCCTGGCCGGACGATGTGCGGAAGATTTCCAACAATATTCGCAATCAGTTTCAGATCCCGGTGCTTTTCTACGTGCTGGTGCTTGCGCTCCTCGTGCTCGAATCGGTAGACGTGTTCGCCATCACGTTGGCGTTTCTGTTCGCGGCGTCGCGGCTGGTGCATGCGTATATCCACACGGGTTCGAACGACGTGCCGAACCGAACTCGCGTATTCAAGGTCGGCGTGCTGTGCGTCATCGGCCTCGTTGGACTCTTGATACGTGCGATTGTCCTGTAGGACGTGAGCGGCGACTTGGACCTGGCCGCTGGCCGTCACCGTTCCCGTGATCTCTTGTTGGGGCAGGAACCCGCCGTTCCACCGCCTAGGCAACCATTCGGCGAAGGACGCGCGCGTAGCCTTTCTCGATGCAAGCGGCTTCGAGCAGACCGCGCTCCTCGAGCATCCGATGGAAAGCCTCGAGCTTATAATGGGGGACCGTGATGACGAGATGGTGCTCGAGATGAAACCCGACGTCGTGCGGGGCGACGAACAGGCGCTCCCACCAGCTGGTCAGGGTGGTGCGGGTGTTTCCAAAGGGATCTCCGGGGTGCGGGGTCGGCACGACGGAATGCTCGGCCATCGAACGCAGTCGAACGACGAGCTTGTGGGTCGTCAACCAGGCCCCAGCCCAAAGCAGGTACAGCATCGGGTGACCGAGCGCCCACAATATCCCCAAGATGACGCCATTGGTGACGAGAGTTCCGATCACCATTTTGATCATCCGCTCTCGGTCGAGGCGAAGCGGGAGCGTTCCGGGGTTCACCTCCTGACCGCGTATGACCTTGTACGCGACGTAGCTCGTGCCGATGAGTTGCTTCAAACCGGTGAGCCCGAACAGGTCCCGCAACACCTTTCTCGTCATGCTGATCTTCGACACGGGAAAGCCGTCTGCGAGAATGCGGTCGGGATCGGTATCGCCCCAGGTCTTTCCGTGATGGTCGAGGTGATGTGACCGGTACATGTCCGCGCTCAGGTAGAGCGGATAGGCGGCGAGCCAATTGCCGGCCCAATCGTTGAGGCGGCGGTTATTGAAGAGAACGCGGTGCGAAGCCTCGTGCAGGATGATGGCCAAGCCGAGCTGGCGGCCGCCGATCACCACGAGCGCGAAAACGACCGTGAGAACGTTCGGATAGAACGCAACCAATGCCATGGCAGCCGCGATCATCCCGTAGTCGACGACCAGCATCAGCCAACCCTGCCAATCGCTGTGCTCGCGAAGCTCGGCGATTTCTTCCTTCGTAAACGCTTGCCGCCAGTCTGTGGTCGACGTGCTCATGCTGCTTCCTCGCTTTCCTCGACGCCCAGGTAGCGTCGCCATAAGGCCTGACCTATTTCGTCGTAGCGGATCATCGCTTCGACCAGTGCATCACGCTCGGCAATGGGCACCATCTGCTCAGGAAGCAGCGGATCGAGTGTGACCCAACGAATGACCTCACGGCCAAGCAAGAAGGCCTCCCGCACGGCTTCTTCCAGTGGAAGCTCAGTACGCCGCGCCGTGCTGTCTTGGAGCTCCTCGCGAAGCACGGTGTAGCCGGCAACGATCGACCCGCAGTCCCAGAGGTCACGCGCGCGCGCGGAATCGATCTCGGACAGATCTTCGAGTCGAGTCGCTATCGCAGTCCGCTGTACCCCAAGCCGCTCCAGAAGCTCTCTCACTTCGGGAACACCGCCGCGTAGGTTGTTGGGTCGAACGTAGAGCCCTTCTTCGAGCTCTCGAAACCCGACGAGGCGAAGTGCACGCGTTCGCCTCCTGAGGGCCGAACGGTCGCTGCGCGTGAGGTGCCCCGTGTAGACGCCGACCCACGATCCGTCCCAGTCGACCATGCGCTCGGCGACGGCGCGCCAACCCATGACACGATGGCTGAGCTCCAGTGACGTCTTGCCGAGCTGGTACGCACCGCGTTCGGGCGAAGCAACTGCGCGGTCCGCACGCATCTTGACCAAGGTCACCCGAACCGTGTTGGCGCTGAACCCGAAGATCGCGCAGGCGTCGATCAGCAAGCTGACCCTCACCGCGGGATGGCCGCTAGCCTCCACGACCGAGAGGACCTCGGTGATGATGCTCTTGGCGCTGACCTGCACGCGTGGGATGTTAATACAAAACGCAGAAAATGCAATTTCAGACTAATAAACCACAGGAGGCAGCGTTCATCTCAAACGGAAAGGGAAATGAGATTCGAGCTCACGACTTCAACCTCGGC
>JAFDAJ010000080.1 GCA_019313915.1 Deltaproteobacteria bacterium | reverse complement strand
TGCTCCACGAACGCATCTCGCCAGTCGGCGCTCTGTCTCCTCAAGCGAAAATCAAAGTCGGTGATCCGGCCCCGGAGCTGGCATTGATCGACCTGCACGATCGTCCACTGCAAATCGGCGGCACATCGAAAGACGAGAGCCGAACTCTCCTGTTCTTCCTTTCCCCGACGTGCCCGGTTTGCGAGACGCTTCTGCCCACAGTCGAACGCGTCGCCCGCACCGAGGTGCCACGCGTCCGCGTCGTCCTCGCCAGTGACGGTCTGCCCGACGAGCACCGCGTATTCGTGGACGAAAAGCGCATCTCACACTTGCCGTACGTTTTGTCCGCTCCGCTCGGCATGGCCTACGGGGTGGCCAAGCTCCCCTACGCCGTACTCATCGACGAGGGCGGCATCGTCGCCGCCCAGGGGTTGGTCAACACGCGCGAGCACCTCGAAAGCCTGTTCGAGGCACAGCGGCGCGGGATTGCATCGATTCAGGACTACCTGGAGGAGAAGGCCAAATGAGTCGCCTTGATCGATGGTTCGAAGGAATGTCGCGTGAGTCTGCGCGTCGGGTGTCGCGCCGCAACTGGTTGTCACGCTTCGGCGGAGTGCTCGTCGGAGGGGTCGCCCTTCCCCTGCTCCCGGTCGCGCGCGCCGCCGAAAAACACACCGTCGGCGAGGACGGCGTCAAAGGCCGCGAGGGTGACCCGACCCGCTGCGAATACTGGCGTCACTGCGCGATCGACGGTTTCCTGTGCAGCTGCTGCGGCGGCTCCCACACCGCATGCCCACCCGGAACCGAGATGTCGCCCGTGACGTGGATCGGCACCTGCCGAAACCCCGCAGACGGCAAGGACTACATCATCTCGTACAACGACTGCTGCGGAAAAACATTCTGCGGCCGGTGCATGTGCAACCGCAACGAAGGCGAACGCCCCCTCTATCACTGGTACCGCAGCAACGACATCAACTGGTGTGGCGGCGCGAAGTCACAAACCTACAGCTGCTCAACCGCGGTTGTCGTCAAGACAGCCAAAGAGGCGCAACCGGAGAAATGAGGCTCGCAATCACCGTTGCGGCGTTGCTGCTCACGACGATGACCGCGCGAGCGGACTCGTATGAGGAGCACGACTACAGTTTGAACTGCTCCGGCTGCCACCGGATGGACGGTTCGGGCTCGAGTGTCGTGCCATCATTCCACAAGATGCCGGAGCTGAACGGAAAGCCTGGAGTGCGCGAATACTGGATCCAGGTCCCCGGGGCCGCGCAGGCGCCGCTTTCCGATGCACGCCTGGCCGCATTGATGAACTGGCTGGTGCAGCGGTTCACGGGAAAGCGACCTAAGCCTGCCTACACGGCACAGGAAGTCGGACAGCTGCGCATCAACCCGCTCAGAGATCCGATAGCCAAACGCAACGAACTACAGCAAGCCCTGCCTCGTTGACGCTGGCACTGACCCCTCATTTGCCTCCGTCCCCTCGCGCCCGTTAACATGAAGAGGGCCCGAGCATGTACGACTCCGAAGACCTCTTGGGGGACGACCCCCGGCACGAGTTTGAGCGAATCCTCGTGACACGGTGCCGCGCGGGCGGCACTTTCGCCCTGATGCTCATCGACCTCGACGGTTTTGCGGCCGTGAGAGCGCGCTTCGAGGCGCACGTTGCAGACCTCCTGCTCTACGAAGTGGCCTCGCGCCTTCGCGAGAAGCTGGATGAGCACGATGTCGTAATGCGCAGCGGGAGTAGCGAGTTCGCGGTCTTCATCCGGGGCATGAAACATGTTCAGAACGCCGAGCGGCTTGCCAACGAACTAGTCGAACGGGTGCAACGCCCGATCATGATCTCCGGCACCCGCTTCTGCCTCAGCGCGAGCATCGGCATCACGCTATCGCCGCGACAGAGTGGGGAGTGGCGATTACTACTGCAAGACGCGGATGCGGCCGCCTACGACGCAAAGACCCAGGGCCGCGGCCACGTCAGCATCATTCCGTAAAGCGGACGCGTGGCGCTTGCCCCTGCCCGCCGCACTGACGCATGATGCGCGGGACATGCTCGAGCAAATCTCCATTCCCGTTACCGACCAACGCAGCCACAAAGGCGCCCTCGCATTTCCCGACTACGCGGAGCCTCCCTTCCCCGGGGTCGTCGTCGTTCATGACATCATGGGGTACACCGCCGACCTTCGACGGCATTGCGAGCGCTTTGCGGACGCAGGCTATGCCGCGATCGGACCGGATCTCTACCAAGGCGGGAAGCCCGGCTGTGTCGTGAAGACGTTGACCTCGGCGATGACTGGCAAAGGCTTTGGGTACGAAGTCATCGATGCCGCACGCCGCCTGCTCGCAGCAAGGGACGAGGTGGACGCCAATCGCATCGGTGTCGCAGGCTTCTGCATGGGCGGCGGCTTCGCCCTCCTCGCAGCCGCTGACCAGTCGTTCGCCGTAGCCGCCCCCTTCTACGGCACGGTCCCGGAAAAAGCCTCGCGCCTCCAAGGCCTCTGCCCAACCATCGCCCAGTTCGGAGGGCAAGACTCCGTCTTTCTACCCCACGCAAAGCGCCTGGCCCGCCACCTCGAAGAGCTCGGCATCGACCACGAGCTCCACATCTACGAAGAAGCCGGCCACTCCTTCATGAACCAGCTAGAGGGCCCGCTAGCGGCGATGGCCCGCCACACCCCCATGCACGCAGCCTACAACCCCGACACCGAAGCCAAAGCATGGACAAAACTCCTAGACTTCTTCGACCGCCACATGCCCCCTCCTGCAGGGCAGTAACGTAAGCAGGGACAAGGGGGACTGTCCCCTTTTATTCGCTGAAGAGGTTTTCAACGTCGGCTTTGGTCAAGCCCTTGAGGGGGCTGCCTTCGGTGGAGAGGACGTTGCTGACTAGCTCTCGCTTCTTCGCGGAGAGCTCTAGGATCTTTTCCTCGACGGTGCCGGCGGCGATGAGTTTGTAGACGTTGACGTTCTTGGTCTGGCCGATGCGGTGGGCTCGATCGGTGGCCTGGTCTTCGACGGCGGGGTTCCACCACGGGTCGAAGTGGACGACGGTGTCGGCACCCGTGAGATTGAGGCCAGTGCCGCCTGCCTTGAGTGAGATCAGGAAGACGGGGACACTCTCGTCCTCGTTGAAGCGGTCGACCCGCTCGATGCGGTCCTTCGTGGAGCCGTCGAGGTATTCGTATTGGACGCCGTCGGTATCGAGGGCGGCGCGGATGTGGTTGAGCATTTGCACGAACTGACTGAACACCAGCACCCGGTGACCGCCGTCCAGGGCCTCGTCGATGATCTCGCGAAGCGCTCCGAGTTTACCGCTGTCGTCGGCGTCGAAGTTGGTGTCCGGAAGCTTCATCAGCCGCGGATCGCAGGCGACCTGCCGCAAGCGAGTGAGCGCGGCGAGAATTTGAATCTGCGCCTTGCTGACGCCCTTCTTCTCGACCTCGCTGAGAACGCTCTTGCGCACCTGACCGAGGATCTGCTTGTAGAGCTTGGCCTGCTCTTCGGCGAGCGGCACGATCATCTCCTGCTCGATCTTGTCTGGCAGATCCGCGGCGACGTCACGCTTCAGGCGCCGCATGATGAACGGCTTGATCGTCGCCCGCAATCGCTGGGCGGTATCCATGTCGCCGCGGTCGATCGGCCGCGCAATGCGCTCCTCGAAAGTCTTGAGCGTCCCCAATAGCCCCGGTGACACGAAGTCGAAGATGCTCCACAGCTCGCTGAGGCGGTTTTCGATCGGTGTGCCCGTCAACGCCAGCCTTCGCTCGCTGCTTAGCTTCTTGGCGGAGCGCGCCGTTTGGCTCATCGGGTTCTTGATGTGCTGCGCCTCGTCCAAGATCACGTAACGAAGGTCGAGTCCTTGAAGCAGCTCCTCGTCGCGACGAAGCAACGCATAGCTGGTGATCATCACGTCGGCCTTTTCGAGATCGGGCGCGCGCTGGCTACGGTTCGGACCCTGCCACACGACCGTCTTGAGCCCGGGCGCGAACTTCGTCCGCGAGGATGCCGCCGCTGTTGAGCTCGTGCAGGAACACGAGCCACGAAAAGCCATCTTTCTGGTACGGACGCAGATCAGCCTTGAGCGTTCGCGGCTTCGCGACGTTCGGAATCTCGTCGATGTCTTCGATCTTCGCGAAGAGAGTCTTTGCTGACGCCGACACCTTGGCGTTTGCAACCATCTTCAAGAGGTCTTGGACGCGCCCGGCTTGCGAGAGTGGAAGCTTGTCCTTGATACCAGCGGTTGCGTAGATCTCGGCCATCCGCGTGAGCACGTCGCCCACCTTCTCCGGATCGATCGGCGCATAGGTACCGTCTTCCAGCCGCACGAGCCGCCGCCCGTGCTCGAGACAAGCCCGTAACTCGTCTTCGCTCACCACGGCACCGCCCGACTCGAACTTCATATCGAGGTTGAGCCAATCGACACCGCTCGACACGCGCACCTGCGGCGTCACCGAATCATCGCGGATGGTGACATCCACCAAGTCGTCAGGAATGAAGCGATCCCAATCTTCGGGAAGCTCGCCAATCCCGTTCGTCCAAAACGCGATCGCGTCACCACCGGACGCCACCAGCTCTTCGCCGGACTCCGACACCTCGAAATTCTGATTGAGCAATGCCTGAATGCCCGCCATCTCCGCGCCAACATCGCGACGCACGACCCGCGGCCGCCCTTTTCCGCTCTTTGGCGGCAGGAACGCCAGCGGCGAGGGAAAGTCGTCGGGCGGAACGTCGAATTCCTGATCTTCGTAGCGGACGTAAAGGCGAACGCGCGCATCGATGATGTCGCCGTTGGCTTTGAGCTCGAAGCGCGGCTTCTGATCGACCAGGTCGGCCACCGAGCTCAAATCGGGAAGGTCCGCACCAAGCAGCGCAGCGACCCGAGGAATCGACTCGCCAAGAAGCTCCGGAAGATCGTCGTGCGACTGCACCATGGCCGGCGAGCGGTAAAGCCGCTGAAGCCAAGCTGGAGTCACCAGCTCACTCACCGGCCGCGCGACGCCTTCGGTGGTGTCGATCTGCCAACCGGGCGTGCCCTCGAACCATGCACCGCTCGAAAGCGCGAAACGGCGCTTGTTGCTCTCTAGATAGAACACGACTCGCACGCGGAGGCTGTCGCCGTTGGCGGGATCGAGCTCGATCCGCGGTTTCAGCGCCTCGTTCGAAAAGCGCAGCTCCATCGATGCCGGTTCGAGCAGCACGCGCCGGTCGCTCAGCATCTCCACGACCTCCGCGGCATCTTCACCGCGAAGCTCGGCGGTCGTGGCCTGACCACGGTTCACGTTCCGGGCGAGGGCTCGAAATAACGGGCGCTCGTCGATCGACACCATGTTGAAGGCGCTGAGCGCCTCGCTGATCGGCACCGCGCTCCGCGTACCCGCCAGAACAGGCGTGACCGTGATCGAAGCGGGACGAACCGTCATCCGGTATTCGAACTCGAGTGGCTTCGGGAGCGCCTCGGCGGGCAACCAAGCATCCATCGGCCCCCGCGCCTCTCCGCGCCGAGCCTGAAGCTCACGGGGCGAAAGGACGTCCAGCGCGCCGCCATCGGCGCCACCAGGGCTGCGTCGACGACGTCGAGACCGCCGCCTCTTGCCGCCCGCAGAAACCGTCCCGGGAATGTGCACCGGCTCGGTCTTCTTTTTCTTCTTGCTCTGCTGCTGCGGACCCTTCACGCGTGGTGGCCGCACCTCGTCACGCAACGCCACCATCACCGCGGCAACGTGCTTGCAGTGCCCCGTCGGCCCACGCCACCCCGGACACGTGCAGCTCGATTCCCAGCTGTCGCTTTCCTCTGTGTAGGTGATCTGCGTGCGATATGGCTCATCCGCCGTGCGCACCGAGATCTCCCCGCTCGCCGAATGCTCTTCCTCGCTGAGGTTCTCGACCGCCTTGCGCCGCGCATAAAGACGACCGCGCAAGAATGCATTGCCGCCCGTGACGCGTTGAATCGCCCGGTCGCTCATCGACGCGAGCTTCGTTGCCACAGGGGTAGTCGGCTCACGCCATGTAGGCGCCTGTTCCGCCGGCGCCTCGGGCGCGGCTTCTTCGTCTACCGTTTCTTGGAGAGCAGTTTCGGCCATTGAATGGGGGCTGTGATCAGCCTGAATGGTCTGGGGTTGGAGGCTAACGGGACCTACACGGGACTACGCGCGATGCGTCTTTCCCCTCGCGGCGTCGTTGCTCGTTCTACCGTGATACCCCGGTGTAGGCCGCAACCGCCGCTAGATCGTGAGCTTACACGCCCCACAGAAGACTGCAACTCCATAGCGCCCACACGGCAGGAATGGCCTAGTCGGAGGCGCGGACGAGGCTCTCAGGCACTAGGAGCGACGGGTTCCCGGTCGAAAACACCCATAGCTGGTGGGCAGCGCGGGTCGCGGCGATGTGGAGAAGGTGCCGGGTCTCGTCGTCGGTCGGAAACGTCGAGCGATTGCACTCGACGATGACCACGTAGTCGAACTCGAGGCCTTTGACCTGGCGCACATCGGTCACGTCGACCCCCGGACGAAACGGGAAGTCCTGGTCGGCGATGCGCCGAAGGTTGGGCACCTCGCCGTGGCGGAGGCCCTTGTAATAGATGTCGGCCTGCTCGGGATAGCGGGAAATGACCGCGACCGAGGACATCGGCTCTGAGCTCACCAAGCTCCGAAGCGCCTCAGACAAAAAACCCACGGCCTCTCCGCTGCCGCCAAATTGGAAGAACTCTACTGGCGCGCCGTAGCGGGTGGCCTCCCCCGACACTTCGTTGCGAAGCGGCCCGAGGACATCGGTTGCAAAGTCGAGGATCTCGTGGGTGGAGCGGTAGCTCAACTTGAGGGGCTCGATCTCGATGTGGTCGAGCTTGAGCTCCTGAAGCACGTGCCTCCAATCACTGAAGCCGTTGTCGAGATGGAGCTTCTGCGCGATGTCGCCCGCGAGGGTCACGCTCTGTTGCTCCGCCGCGGTGTCCAGCACGACTGCTAGCTCGACGGGGCTCATGTCCTGCGCTTCATCGACGAAAATATGCTCATACTCGAGCGCCGCGCGCCGCCCCGACAGCGGACCACGTAGCGTCTGAAAAAGTCGAAGCAAGAGCGCGTCGTCCTCACGGTCGAGCGCCGCGGGCTCGTCCTCCTCGAGGCCATCGACCCCCACGCTGCGGACGCGGTCCTCATCATCTTCCTCGAGGGCCTCTTCATACGCCATCAACACCCGAATTGAATGCCGGCTGCACCAGGAATGCGCCCATTCGATCTGCTTGTCGGTCAGAGCGTCGGGCGCCCAGCGCGCAAACGTATCCGTAAGACGCTTCCGGTCGGTCACGAGATCCGCCCACGCCGTCACAACGTCTTTCGTTCGCGACGACCAACGCTTACAAATGCGCCCCACCGCATGCCGGATGCCGACCGGCACTTGCTGCCCGTCGCCGTCGCGGCCCTGAAGCCAATGCGAAAGCACATCGAGCCGCACCCCGAGTGGCTCGGCCGCTGTGCCGCGCCACGTCCGCATCACCGAATCTCCGCCCTCGCCCTGCTCGACTTGCTCGAGGATTTCCGCCTCGACGCGTTCCGTTAGGTCGGCAACGTATTGATCGATCGCGCGCAGGAGCGCGGGGTGCTTCTTCATCCGAACCACGTGCGTGGGCGTGTCCTCCACGTAGCGCGTGGTCAGCTTCGGAATGTGACGGCGCCGCTGCTGCTCGGCCCATCGCTGGAAGGTCTGGACGGGCATGTCGCTGACGCCCAACGCCGGTAAGACGCGCGAGATGTACCTCACGAGCGCGTCGTTGAAGACGATGACCAGCATCTGATCGGAACGGAACCGCTGCGGGTCCTGGAATGCGAGGTAGGCAAGGCGATGAAGCCCAATCGTGGTCTTGCCGCTGCCCGCGCCGCCTTGAATGACGACGAGGCCCGAGGTCGGCTGGCTGATCAGGTCGAACTGCCGCGGGTCGATGAGCGCCGTGATCTCCGAGAGGTGCTTGTCCTCGCGTAGATCCTCGTCACCGATCCCAAGCTCGCCGGGTCGATGATGCGACTCGGGGCGCATCGCCGCGCCCTGCCCGCCCGAAAGCTTTGTCGACTGATCGGCAACCCGCCGCCACAAGTCATCGCGTGAGCGCCGGAAGGTGCCTTGAGGGGTGCCAATGCGACGAAGCTTGGCCGTCGTGATCGACAGATTGCGGCGAACGAGCACTTCCCCTTCGACTTCGCGGTCGCCGAAGATCTCGTCGTAGTCGTCACCTTCCTCGTAGCGGTAGTAGACCCGGCTGACCGGCGCGTCCCGCCAATCGACGATGCGCACGCCTGTCTTGGGGTCGAGGAACGTGCTGCGGCCGATCAAGATCTCGCGCTTGCGGCCTTCCTCCTCGAGAATCATCCGGCCGAAATACGGCGATGCCGCATCCACCGCGCCTTCGGTCACCTTGGCTCGGCGCTGCGCCACCTGCTGAAGCCGCTCCATTTCCTCGACCAGCGGCGGAATGTCCTCGAGCCGGGCCTCACCAATCTGGTCGCGGAGGGCGATCAGCTCGGCGTCGTAGTCGATGAGCCGGCCACGGTGCGTGGGGCGCCTCATCTCGCCGGTCCGGTGCACGCGAGCGAGCACTTTCTCCTCCTGAGCGACGATTTCATCCATCTCCGCGTCTGCGGGGGGCGCTTCCGCTTCAGGGCGTGGATTGAGCTCGGCCTGCTTCATTTTGCGTGTATCAAGGACGAATCAAGTCCCGTTTAGGCGAATTCGGGGACGAGTAGCACGATTCGCACGCCTCTCCAAGCACGAACGGAAAGCGCAATACTTTAGCGTAGATGCGTCAGCCGAGCGGCTTGAGCAAGATCTTGGATCGACGTCCGTGGTCGTAGGCGGAGCGCCGCGACTCAGGCAGCTCGTTGGGCTCGCAATTCTCGAAACCGCGCTCCCGAAACCAGTGCGAAGTCTGGGTCGTGAGAACGAACAAGCGCCGCAAGCCTTGCGCGTCGCATTGACGTTCGAGGTAGTGCAGAAGCTGATCGCCACGACCGGACGTTCGGTAGTCCGGATGCACGACCAGACACGCCAGCTCGGCAATCGAGTCGTCCGGATACGCGTAGAGCGCGGCGCATGCGACGACCATCCCGTCTCGCTCGATCACCGTAAAGCGGTCGAAGTCGTTTTCGAGCATCTCCTGCGAGCGGCGCACCAAGATGCCCTGCTCTTCGAGCGGCTCGATCAGCGCGAGAATGCCACCAATGTCACTGGGGGCCGCCGCACGGACCCCTTCGAACGTTTCGGAGGTCACCATCGTGCCCACGCCATCGCGAGTGAAGAGTTCGCGTAGCAGCGAGCCATCGCTTTGCCGTGCAACCAGATGAGCACGTGGCACCCCACCCCGGCACGCTTGAATGGCGGCAGCCAAATGGCGCTCGACGTGGTGGCCGAGGTCCCGATCCGACCGAAGGATCTGCTCCGCCTCGTCCGGGGTGAGCTGCGATGGCGGCAAGCCCTCCGCATCGAGTACCCCCTCGCCTTCGAGCAAGCCGATCAACTTGTCGGCACCGAGCGCCGTAGCCGTCGCAGCCGCGACATCATGACTGCTGATGTTGAAAGCCTCCCCCGTCGCAGAGTACCCGATCGGGGTCAGCACGACGATGGCGCCGTCATCGAGCCGTTGCCGGATCGCTTCGGCATCGACGCGCCGGGGCTTGCCCGTGTGCTGGTAATCGACGCCATCGACGACGCCGACGGGTTGCGCCATCACGAAGTTGCCCGTCGCCACGCGAAGCCGCGCGCCCGCCATGGGTGAGTTCGGCAAGCCCATCGACAGAAGCGCCTCGAGCTCGACCCGCGTCGCGCCTACTGCCTCTTTCACGCACTGAAGCGCGACGTCGTCGGTCACGCGCAAGTCACCCTCGAACCGGAGGTCCGCGCCACGCCGAGCCAACGCTTCGTCGATCTGAGGACGTGCACCGGCTACCAGGACGATACGAACCCCGAGCGAATGCAGCAGCGCCACATCATAAAGGAGCGTCCGTAAGTCCTTGGATGCCACGGCCTCGCCGCCGAACATGATCACAAACGTCCGCCCACGATGCGCGTGGATGTACGGCGCGCTCGCTCGGAAGTGTTGGACGAATGGGTCGACTTTGGGGCTCATGCGGACTCGATGCAGAAGCGTTGAATCAGGTTTGCGTACACGTCGGTGGCACGCTCGATAGCCGCAATGGTGACATATTCATCTGGTTGGTGCGCAACGGCGATATCGCCGGCGCCGAGGACGAGTGTCTGTAGCCCCAATTCCGCGAGAAACGGCGCTTCGGTTCCAAAAAGCGCAGCCTTGGCTGAACACCCGCACAAGGTCTCGACGGCACTGCAAAACTCAGCGTCCGTGGGCCCGGAAAACGCGTCCGCGTAGCCGCCAACCGCCCGCACATTGAACGTCCACGAGCCGCTTCGGAGCGCGTCGCCTACCACGTCGCGAAGCTCGGCGACCACAGCCGATCGTTCCATCCCAGGCACCAATCGAATGTCAACGACGAGCTTGCACTCGGCGCAGATGCGGTTGGGGCTATCGCCACCGGTGATGCGTCCGAAGTTGAGCGTCGGCGTCGGCACCTCGAAGTCGTCGTCGCGGTAGCGTTTGCCAATTTCGTCGCGCCACGACTGCAGCGCTGCGAGCACCAGGTGCAGGCCATCGATGGCGTTCACGCCGAGCGCGGGATTGCTGGCGTGGCCGGCTTTGCCGCCCACCGTGACCTGCACGTAGAACACACCCTTGTGCTTTCGAATCGGCACAAGGCCAGTCGGCTCACCAATGATCGCGTACCGGCCGAGCCGCTCGCCCCTTTCGGCCAAGGCCCTCGCCCCATCCATCGTGCTCTCCTCGTCCGCGGTGCCGAGGAGCGTGATCGGCCGCTGAAGCTGCCCTGGCTCGAAGCGCCCGATCGCATGAAGCGCAGCCGCAAAGAAGCCTTTCATGTCGGCAGTGCCCAGCCCGTGGAGCTTGCCGTCCCGCTCGGTCAGCACAAATGGGTCGTCGGTCCACCGCTCGGCGTTGTACGGAACCGTATCGGTATGCCCCGACAGGACGAGACCATCGTCGCCTTCCCCGAGCGTGGCGATCAGATTCGCCTTACCCGAATCCCCGGGAAGCGCCTCGATCCGGACCACGAACCCAAGCTCGGCGGCCCACTCCGCCACGATGTCGATGACCCCGCGGTTCGACTGGTCGAAACGATCGTCCGGAGAGCTCACGGACGGCGTGGCAATCAACTGGCGAACCATATCGAGGGCAGGCGGCAGCATCATCTCAACATAGCGCCGAACCGGTTCCGTCAAAATCCGGATTGCAGGTGCGCCCGGAGGGACTAGGTTGGGCGGATGAGCGACGACTTTGCGACGCGTGCAATCACCATCATCGAAGAAACCCACCGAGGCGAGCGAGCCTGGGACATCTACAGCCGGCTCCTCAAAGACCGCATCGTCTTTCTCGGCACGCCGATCAACGATTTCGTCGCCAACGCGATCATCGCCCAGCTCCTCTATCTAGAGAGCGAGGACGCCGACAAAGAGATCACGCTCTACATCAACAGCCCCGGCGGCATGGTGTCCTCCGGTCTCGCGATTTACGACACGATGAGCTACGTGCGCTGCCCCGTTTCGACCGTGTGCCTCGGGCAAGCGGCGTCGATGGGCGCGTTCCTGTTGGCCGCCGGCACCGAGGGCCTGCGCCGCGCCTTGCCACACAGCCGCATCATGATTCACCAGCCGCTCGGTGGGTACGAGGGGCAGGCGTCGGACATCGAGATCCACGCCAAAGAGATCCTCAACACCAAGAAGCGGTTGAACGAGATCCTCGCGAGCCACACCGGTCAGGACGTCGAAACGGTCCGCCACGACACCGAGCGTGACAAGTTCCTCTCGGCCCTCGAGGCCAAGGAATACGGCATCGTCGACCACGTGATCATGCCCCGCAAGGAACTCGGGGTCGCCCCAGAGGCATGAGCACGCTCGAAGTCTGCTTGGTTCGGCACGGACAGTCGGTGTCGAACGCCGCCGGTGTCTGGCAAGGTCAGGGGGACTCCCCGCTCAGCGAGATTGGGCGGACGCAGGTGGACGGGCTCGGCCAGGCACTCGCAGGCGAACGCTACGACCTGGTGCTGAGCTCGGATTTGAGCCGGGCCGCGGACACCGCCAAGGCCTCGGGCGTCGAGGTCGAGCACGACCGGGCCTGGCGCGAAATCCACGTGGGCGACTGGGAGGGCCTGACGATGGAGCAGGTCGTCGAGCGGTTCCCAGAGCAAATCGAGGCCCTAAAAGCCCGACAGACCTTTGCCATCGGCGGGGGCGAGAGCTGGCCGGAGGTGTTTCAGCGAGCCGATGCATCGCTGGCCGCCCTTCGGAGTCGGATGCCCGACGGCGGCCGAGCCATCGTTTTCACCCACGGCGGCATCATCGCCGCTCTCCTCTCGGGGCTGCTTGGCGTCCGGGACCAGTTCCCCTGGCCACTCGGGCGCATGCGCAACACCGGCCGGACCACCCTCCGGTTCTCCGAAAACCAAGTCGAGCTCGTCTCGCACAACGACGACACCCACATCCCGAGCGACCTCCGCCAGAAATACGAGCCCCGCCCGGACCAAGTTCTCGTCCGAATGACCTCCATAACTGGCGATAGTGAGTCAGACGATACAGGCACAGCGGATTTCAACTCTGCAATCAAATCTGCACGGAAAACCAGTGCAGGTGGGGCGGTGTCGGTATCAGGCACGTCACAACAGATCGCGCTTGTCGCTCAGCAGACGGCAGGCGCTTCAGTCAATGAATTCCGGTTTGTGGAGCCAGCGCAGGGCCGTTCGACCGAGCTGCTGATTTCGGAAAGCCATCAGATGTTGCTCGATTACGGGCTCCCAATGATGCAGATCTGAAAAACCTGTTGCAGGAGCGAAAAGTGAGCTGCCTCACGCCTGTACAGCTGGAATACACTTGTAATTCATCTGTAAGGGTTACTCATCGCATGTGTCGTTTGTGATCCACCCCACATATGGACCCCCCCCTTCGGTCGATCGGGTGCAATTTACAGGCTAAACACGCAGAACTTCAAAAAATTTTCAGATCTGAACGACGTTCAATCAAGGGTATCCAGCAACCCCTATGAGATCATTCATGATTCCAACCGCCACCAAGTTGGCACGGTAGTAGCATAGAGAGAGACCGACATAAGTACTGCGGCGATGACGTCCCCCCACGTCCCCCGTAGTGCTGTTAGACCGGCGTTTTGGCCTGATTTCCCCCCACTTCATCCAAATCGCCATCTCTCTAACGGCCCGAAAGCCCCCCCTTTCGGGCCGTTACTTTTTAATTTCTGGGTCGGGGTCAGGCTCAGCGACAGCCCCAGCGGCGGTGGCAGGCGGGCGGTGTAACTAAACCGAACCACGCACCCAACCATCCCCCCGCCCCCCCAACACCAGCGGCAGCGGCAGCGGCAGCGCGGGCTGGGGCTACTTCACTACCTTCAGGTACGAGGGTCTTTCGCCTGGTTTTGGGGGGCTGGAGGGTCTGGCCTCGTTTTCGTCCACTGCGGGCAGGACTCGCAGCGACGGGCGCTCCTCGGGCAGCGGCGGGGGAGGCTCTCTGCCGGCTTCTCGCTCGATTTCCTCGGAAATCTCGTGGGGCATCGAGTCTGGCCAGACCATTCCCCGACCGTCGTCGCCGGCGAGCGCGAACACCGCGTCCCACTGAACCTGGCAGGTGAAAGGCGAGCGGTTGAAGGACAACGTGGCGTAAATACCGTCCGCATCTACCTCTAAATCCTTAATGGGTACGGGCATATCGAAGCCAATCTGCAAAACCAATTGAGGTTCTGAGCGATACCACTGTGGGACGACCACCGTGTCCATCCGGGGGTCCAGGTGCACGAACAGGCTGCCCTGGGCCAGGAGGTAGCGGGCAACGTCGAGCTTAGGCGGAAGCGGCTTTTCTTCTTCGGCCACCCTTCACCATTAGCGGATTCGGGAGACGTTTTCCAATCGGCCCTACGTAAATGCCAGCAGAGTTGTCCCGGCGACCATCAGGGCCATGGCGGCGAGCTTTGGGCCGGTGATCGGCTCCCCGAAGATGACCCGGCCAAGCAGGACGCTACCCACGACCCCGAAGGCTCGCTTCAGGGTCTCGAGCACCGCCACCCAGAGCCACTGAAGGGCCACCATCTGCAGGGCCAGGGCCGCCACGGCGAATGCGATTAACCCTACGAGCAAGCCTTTGGGAGCGGCGGCGACCTGTCGGAGCTCCCCGTGCTTCCCCCTCGAGAGGATCCAGGACACCAGAATCGTCGCGCTCCCGCTGGAGAGGAGAAAGGCGTGCGAGGCTGGAGACGCGTGCGGGAGCGCCCGCTTGTCGAGGGCGGTCGACAGCGCCCAGAGCACCGCCACCGCGATCATGAAAGGCGCGCCCTTCTCGTGCGAGACCGACCTCCACCACGAATCCGCGAGGTCACTATTAAGGACGAGCGCGCCCACGACGACGAGCGAAATGCCGGCCCAGTGCATCGACCCGGGCACCTCTCCAAGCAGTGGAATGGCCGCAAGGGCGCTGATCACCGGTGTGAGCGAAAGAAAGGGAACGGTTCGGCTCAACGGCGAAAGCTGCACCGAGCGCATGAAGAGCACATTGGCGAGCGCGTTCATCGTCATCGATGCGACTGCCGGCGGCCAATAGTGCTGGTCGGTGATCCAGGTTTGATCGTAGGCAGCCCAGGCGCCGAGGAACGGCATCTGCCCCAGCAATAGAAAGACGGCGAGCGCGGTCGGCGAAGCCTTCCCGGCAAGCGCCTTCCGAACCACATCGAGCCCCGCCCAACACAGAGCCGCCGCAACACCGAGTGCAAAACCCATCATGACGATAGAAGCCGCCGCACCGTATCAGGCGGGCGCATCGATCCCAACCAAATCGGGGGTTTTCGGCCGATGTTGCGCTAGCCACGGCGCGACCTCATAGTGTGGAGGTCTTTGAAAATATGGGGGCGACCGGTTTCGACGGGGATGTTGAAGGTTTGGTTGCGTGTCCGTCGGCCCAAGCACGACGTAAATACGTTTGGGACGTACAACTGCCAACGATAACGCAGTTGCTCTCGCGGCCTAAGTAAAGCCAAGAGAGCCGTCGAAGTTAGAAGCTTGCCTGTGCTTCTAGCGGAGGCGTCATTTGAACGGGCTGGTCATTGCGAGCCGGGTTCGGCGCAATGACGAGATAAAGAACCCCTAGCGTTGGTGCGAGCCTGTTTGTGGGCGCAACCCAAGGCGAATTTCAAAACACAAACTACGCACGTAGATGTCATTCTGGACCATTTCCGGACGTGGGTTCGATTCCCACCGCCTCCACTAATTAAGACAAGTGATTGCTATAGGTTAGCGATTCCGCCGATCGCGAGTGACCACATAGTGACCATCGGCGGTTGGTCTCGGCGCGGGTTCGCAACGACGTCCCGATCGACAATGGCTCGTTCGAGGTCAATGCGCTCGACAATGTCATCCTAGGCACCTTCGACAGTGCCACCATGGCGACGGGGAGCTTCTCGGCAGACCTGGAGCCCTGTACCGGGCAGTGGGATGCTACGCCGGCTATGCCTCAGCAAAGGCCGCCGGGCGTCGCTGCCGCATGGCCCGTGGCGGCCTCGTTTGACTACTCGATGCCGCTGATGATCCAGCGGCGGCTCTCCACCGGGTCACATTCTCGGAAACCCTCAACCCGGCTACGGACACTCCTCCACGGACTGCGTGCAATCTGTCGGTGTGCATTCGGTGTGCATCACGTTGGCGGCCTCGTTGTTGCTGAAGCCCTTGCAGTCCGTGGCCAGGCTGATGGCGCATGATTGATTGCTGTAGTTCGTATAGCGGACGCCGACGTACCAGCCCGAGATCTGACTGTTGAGAATCTCGACTCCAATGTCTCCGGATTCATCCATGCAGTCGAGGTCCATGCCGACATGACGGTCAGCACCGGTGAAGGCGATCGTAGAGTCGTAGATACCGACGAAGCCGGCACCCCCGCCCGGCCACTGAGAGAACTGAACACCATCGGCCCCCCAGCTTTCGATCGTAACGTTGCAGAGTATGAGGTCCTTTGCGGCAATCGCCGTGACACCCCAGAACGCTCCGGCATCGATCGTCATGTCGCGAAGAGTGACCGAACCGACGGTCGTCAAACCGACCGACCCATACTCGTCCCCCCGCATCGCGAGCGTCGTCTGGTACTGACCAGCCCCCGCAAGCGTCACGTTTCTCACCAGCACTTGGGTGTCCCATGTACCCAAGCGCTCGTCTTCTGGAAGCGGCCATTCCCGAATTGGCGGCATAAAGGTCCCTGCTGACATCTTCACGACCGAGCCGCTCGACGCGGAGGTCAGCGCAGCGAACAGCTCGTCTTCGTTCGTCGCGTCGATCACGTTCGAGGGAAGGGCACCGCAGCGGTCCACGACCCATGCCTTGATCGTGCCTTTGACAGGCGTCGTGCTCGACGGGTAACGCCATTCAGGGTCCACGATGAACACGACCGCTTCCTTGTCCGGGTCGAAGTCCAGCGTCACATCCCCGTGCTCCATCGAGAGGTCACGCACCGTGTCGCTCTCGATGACGTCC
>JAFDAJ010000222.1 GCA_019313915.1 Deltaproteobacteria bacterium | reverse complement strand
GGCATGAACGCAAAGAACTACTCCTCGGTCACCCCGACTTTCGACTTGCTCTTCGGTACCGAAGTTCGGTCGAGCTGACGATCGTTACGATTCTTACTGCGCCGCTTCTGCCGCAGATTCGGTCGTCGCCGCAGCGGACTCCGCTGCCAAAAAGCCACCTGTCAGCGCCGGACCGATGGTTCCCCCGGCACCTGGATACGTGCGCCCCATGACGGATGCAGCGGTGTTGCCTGCTGCATAGAGGCCCTCGATCACCGCGCCCCCCTCTGCGCGAAGTACCCGACTGTGCAAGTCGGTGACCAATCCACCTTTGGTGCCCAAGTCACCGGGAAAAATCTCGATCGCGTAAAATGGCGGTTTGGCTACCGGCCCGAGCGAACAGTTGGGCTTCACGCTCGGGTGGCCGTAGTAGCGATCTTGCGCGCTCCAGCCGCGATTGAAATCCGGATCTTCGCCTTTGACGGCGTACGCGTTGAAACGGTCGACCGTTTCTTTCAACGCCGGTGCTGGCACACCGACTTTTTCGGCAAGCTCGTCCAGTGTCGCTGCGCGATGGATGTAGCCACCGTCCCGAAACCTTCGCGGGATGCGATTGTCGGGCATCATTTTGGACGGCGCAATCGGTCCTGCGATCGATAGCCGGCGGTAATCAGCGTCAAAGACATGAAACCATCGGGAGCTTGCGCCGGCGTTTTTGCTCGCGTCTTCATACATGCCGAGCACCACGTCGCCATAGGGAGCTGCCTCGTTGGTGAAACGTGCTCCGCTTCGGTTCACGAATATCCCGTGCGGCAAACTCTTTTCGACGACGAGAACCCAGGCCTCGTCATACTTGGGAACCAGGGACGTTGGCGTCCACCAGGCCTCCTCCATCAGCGAAACCTCGGCACCCGCGTCTAGCCCCATCACAATCGCGTCGCCCGTGTTGCCAGGACCGCCGGCCGTCCAATCCGTGGTGATCGGTTTGCGCTGATACCTCTGACGCATCTCCGCATTCCTTGGAAATCCGCCAGCCGCAAGCAACACCCCCTCTTTCGCTTGGATGCGCAATGGTCGTCCGTCTTTTTCGACAACGGCGCCGACCACGCGCTCGCCCTCGAACACCAGCGATTGCACCGCCGTATTTCGCCACGCTTCGATGCCGCGTTCCTGAAGCGAAAGAAACAGCCGACCGATCAGCGAGTTTCCACCCACGAGTCTGGTATCGCGACCCCATTTCTTGCGTTTGAAGAACCGCAATCCGTAGCGCAACAACTGCCAAGCCATGAACACCATCGTTCCAAAGCCGAGGCCGAGTGCAGCATGTGCTTCGCGTGCGGTGATGCCGAACTTGCCAATGACTTTCGCCTGACGATGCATTGGGCGAATCGTCATCAAGCTCTCGCGGAGTTTGGCTCCGTCAAAAGGCGTGGGGTCCATCGAGCGTCCGCCTGACTTTCCTCCGGGTGCCTCTGGATAGTAGTCGGTGTATTTCTCGAGCGACGTGTAGCGAACGTGGGTGTGCTCTTGCAGATAGGCGAGCACACGCTTGCTTTCGTCCACGTAGTTCTTCAGCCGCTCTTCCTCGATCTCGCCATGGGTGATGTGCTTCAGATAGATGAGTGCTTCCTCATCCGAATCTGGGATCGACGTTTTTTTCATCGCTGGGTTGTTCGGCACCCAGACCACCCCACCGGACATCGCCGTGTTGCCTCCGAAGAGGTCGGTCTTTTCCAGCATCAACACTTTCAGGCCGAGGTCGTGTCCGCGAAGGGCCGCGCTCATGCCCGCTGCCCCGCTACCCATCACCAGAAAGTCGACCGATTTATCCCATGTCGTCATGTGAAATAGAACATGTTCCAGTTAATTGGGTCCGTCAAACCCGCAATCTTGCCCCTGGCTGTGGTGCGCATTAGGAAAAGGCGTGGCGTTCCGAGTCGAGACCGTGATCCTGGGACCCGACACGGATCAGTACGCGGGCGAGGGGCAGGCGAGGTCCGACATTGGCACCATCGCCGCCGCGGCGCGCCGGTGCGAGGAGCTCGGCTTCGACGGCCTCACTGCGCCGGAGGCAGGTCACGATCCCTTCCTGCCCCTGATCGTGGCAGCCGAGCACACCCGGCACATCGCGCTGGGCACCAACGTGGCCATCGCGTTCCCGCGCAGCCCGATGGTGACTGCCCAACTCGCCTGGGACCTGCAGCGGCTGTCGGGCGGCCGCTTCCAGTTGGGTCTCGGCACGCAGGTGAAGGGCCACATTGAGCGGCGCTACGCGTCGACTTGGTCGGGCCCTCCCGGTCCGCGAATGCGCGAGTACGTGCTCTGCCTCAAGGCGATGTTCGATTGCTTCCAGAAGGGCGGGAAGCCGGATTTTGAGGGCGAGCACTATCACTTCAGTCTGATGAGCCCGTTCTTCAACCCGGGTCCCATCGAGCATCCCGACATCCCGATCCATCTAGCCGCCGTCAACCCCTACATGGCGCGCCTGGCCGGCGAGCTGTGCGACGGCCTGCGCCTCCATCCCATCGCCACCTTCCGCTACGCACGTGAGGTCGTGCTGCCGGGCGTTGCGGCAGGCGCCCGCAAGGCCGGGCGTGATGCGTCCGAGATCGACCTGATCGGCGCACCCTTCCTCGCCATCGCCCGGGACGGGGAGGGCGTTGCTGCGGCCCGGCGCGCGTTGAAGCAGCACATCGCGTTCTACGCCTCCACGCGCACGTACCACGCCGTGCTCGAGTTTCACGGTTGGCTCGACGTCGGCCGGGAGCTGCACCGTCTGTCCCGCGAGGGCAAGTGGCGGGAGATGCCGGCGCAGATCAGCGACGAGATGCTCGAGGAATGGGCTATCGTCGGCACCTGCGACGAGCTGGCGGACAGGCTGACCGAGCGCTGCACCGGCGTTTTCTCGACCGTCCTTCTCGACCTCCCGGCCGATCTGCGCAGCGACGAGGCCTGGGTGGCGGAGACCGTCGACGCGCTGCACCGGGCGTAGATCGGCAAAAGCGCCCGTCTCTCGGGCGTCCGAAAATGCGGCACGAAGGGCCGAATTTGATGCGACGCATTCCGGATGGCCTTCGAGTTAGCCACTAGAGTGTGTTTGCGAGAGCGTTTCAAAGGAAGAAGGCAGACGCGATGACCGTTGCTTTGTGCACCTGGGGCAATGCCCTTGAAGGCGGGACCGAAGAAGCATTGACGCTGGCTCTGAGGCTGAGCGGTGAACGTGGCAGTGCGTTGAACTGGATGGTCGCAGGTGCTGTAGCGGAAGAGGCCCAGGCGCTGGCCGGCGCCTACGGTGTCACCTCGGTGGATGTGCTTGCCGGTGAGGGGCTCGAGGAGCTTGGCCCCGATGCTCTGGTCTCTGCGCTTGCCGGGTACTGTGCACAGACCTCCCCGAAAACGATCCTGTTCAACCAGACCCTCGAAGCCCGCCTCATTGCCCCGCGTCTTGCGGGGCGCCTGGGTGTGCCTGTTGTGATGAACGGGTTCGACGTGAGAGATAGCAACGACGCCCTTCACGTGACAGCAACCGCGTACGGGGGCGATACCCATGTCGTCTATGAACTGGGCGATCCTGTGAATGTGGTCTCCCTCATCACCACATCCATTGTTGCCAACCCGGCCGAGACGCCAACCAGCCCCGACGTCCGAACCATCTCCGTGGATTTGACGGGTGTGGAGGAGCGCTTCCAAGTGACCACTGCCGCGAAAACCGAAGGGCCACGCCTCGAGGACGCCGATGTGATTGTCTCGGGTGTGCGCGGTCTCGGGACAGCGGAGAATTACGAGATGGTGCAGGAGCTCGCTGAAGCTCTGGGCGGGCTCGCGGGAGCTTCGCGCGCCATCGTGGATGACTGATGGGTGGACTCCTCCGTACAGGTGGGTTCAACCGGGAAGATCACTCGTCCAG
>JAFDAJ010000221.1 GCA_019313915.1 Deltaproteobacteria bacterium | reverse complement strand
GGAAATCGAGCGCCGCATCGACAGCGGCGATTTCTACGACTTCATCACAGAAATCCTAGAGGAATGGTCCGGCGAGAATCTAGACGAGCTCATGGAGCTCCTCGAAACCCAACTCTCCGACGCCAACGTGGACCTGAAGTACACCGCCCCAGAAAACGACGACTCCGACGAAGACGAAGAAGAGGAAGAAACCGAAGAAGAATTGATCGTCGACGAGTCGGAAGACGATCCGTAGGCGGACGGCTCGGGATGTGCGGCACAGCAAGTGGGCGAGAGCCTAGCCATGTGGAGACTTAGGGAGACGGGCGAGCGGGCCCCGCTTGCGAGCACGTGCGTCGCGAGCCGTTCTCCGTGCGTGTGGTTGACATTTTCCGGGGTGATTGACAGGCCGCTCGCGTCACGCTACCAGCATCACGAGAGCAAACCCTAGGCCACCGTAGCTCAGTTGGTAGAGCAACGGTTTCGTAAACCGTAGGTCATCAGTTCGACTCTGATCGGTGGCTCCCTAGTTTCAGGCACTTGCGGAGCGATGGCACCCGACCAGGGTCGCTCGCATTGTTGCGGTGCATACTGGCCTGGCAGCGTGACTGCCGGCGAATCGGTGCCGGATTCTGTGCCGGGTTGGAACCGGTCTTCCCTGGATCGTGCGCGCAACGCGGCTTCGGTCGAGTCGGCTTGCGGGCTCATGTACAGCGGCATGCCATCTCGGTCGGCGTTTCAATCGACTATCAGCTAGACCATTCCCAGGTGAGTAGTCCGTTTGATAGGTTCTCGGTCTGATGAGAGCAGCGAAAGCAGGCCCCGAGGGATGGATGCGTCGTCCAGCGCGCAACAAGCTGAAGTCTTCGAGCATCCGAGCGTGGGCCGTTGGCCTGGAGATCGCCTTCCTCCTGGGGGTCTTCGTCATGGCCTGGGTGACACTCCAACGAGTCGAACAGCGAGTTCGTGAAGATGCTGGGCAAGTGCTCCAGGCCGTGCTCGAGACGTCGCACGAATCGCTGCTCTTCTGGGTGCACGACCGCGAAGATTTGGTCGCTCAGTTGGCTGCCGATCCAGAGCTCGTGTCACTGGTCTCCGCCCAGCTCGCCCAGGGGCGCTCGAAGGACTCGCTCGCGGGCAACAGCGCTTTGGTGAGTCTACGCCGCATTTTCGAGCGGCGCTCACGGCGCTACCAAAGCACCGGCTTCTTCGTGATCGCCACCGATGGAACCAGCCTCGCCGCCGTCGGCGACGACAGTCTCGGAATGCCAAATCAACTGTGGGAACAGCGGCGTCACCTCATGCAACAGGCGGTTACTGGCAAGCCCGTCTTCGTGCCACCCGTTCGCTTGCAGGGCCCCGAGAGCGGCACAGCAGTCGAAGATCCGGCGCTCTACTTCGCGGCCCCTGTCGTAGACGGCGAGAAAAGGACCATCGCCGTTCTCGCGGTGCGATACTCGCCGACAGGCCTCACGCGCATCCTGGAGATTGCTCGCATATCGAAGACGGGTGAGACCTACGCCTTCGACGCGCAAGGGCGGATGCTGACAACGAGTCGCTTCGAGGACTCGTTGCGCGTCGCTGGGACACTCGAGGCAGGGCAGAACTCAATTCTGTCGTTGTCGATGACCGACCCCACAACCGGAGAGCTGACCGTACCGGTGCAGCGAGCAAAGGCCGGTCGTGGCGTCGATGTGGACGGGTATCGCGACTATCGAGGCATTCGTGTGCTCGGGGCGTGGATGTGGAGCCGGGATCTTGGTTTCGGACTGACGGCCGAGATTGACGAAGGCGAGGCACTGGCCCCCTACGAGTCTACACGCCGCATCGTCATCGCAGTGCTCGCGGCTACTGCTTGCTTGGCGCTGCTGCTCACGGTCGCGGTGCTCCGCGTTGAGCGCAGACGTTTTCTCGAGGTTCGCGACCGTGAAGAGCGCCTTCGGGCGATCCTCGACACCGCAGCAGATGGCATTGTAACCTTCGACGATGAGGGCACGATCGAGGCCACCAATCCCGCGCTAAACCGGATGTTTGGCTACCGGAGCGGCGAGCTGATAGGCCTCGACATCGA
Source organism: Deltaproteobacteria bacterium (assembly GCA_019313915.1). GTDB lineage: Bacteria > Myxococcota_A > Polyangia > Polyangiales > Houyiibacteriaceae > SG8-38. The sequence continues at coordinate 4,058 of JAFDAJ010000221.1, read as the reverse complement.
CGTTCTTCTTGGAAGCGCTGATTCCCAGGTGCAGGGCCCGACAATTCTCCAGCCACCTGACGACGAGTCCGGCGAGATGAGCCCCGAGCTTCTCGGTCGCCGAAAGGATGGCACGACCTTCGAGTTCGAAGTCAGGGTCGGTGAATCGGTTGCAGACAACAAGCGACGGTACACCGCGATTCTGCGCGATGTCACGGAGAGAAGAGCCCTCGAGGCGAGGCTTCTGAAGTCACAGATGCTAGAGGCCGTTGGCCGGCTGGCCGCCGGAGTGGCCCACGACTTCAACAATCTATTGATGGGGATCAGCGGATGCGCACAAATCGCCAGCAAACGGATTCAGTCCGATGCACCGCGCCCCTACCTCGATAACATCCGACAGTCGGCAGAGAGCGGCGCGGCGATGACACGCCAGCTCGTGGCGATGACGCGCAAAGGTGGTACCGGTCAGAAGGAGCAAAGCGCCCTCGATCGAGTCGTGGATCGTCTGGAAGAGATCCTGAAACGCCTGATCGGACAGGATGTCTCGCTATCGACGGTGTTGAGCGCGGAGCGCGGGATCCCCGCTTGCGCGAGAGGTCAGATCGAGCAGATCGTCATCAACCTAGTTGTGAACGCGCGGGATGCGATGCCCGGCGGCGGAGAGATCAAGATTTCCACGTGGGCGACAGACGTCTCTGCAGAGTCTGAGCTCCCACACGGTCTCGCCCCAGGCCGCTACCTGGTCCTGTCGGTGACGGATACCGGGACCGGAATGAACGCGGACACGAAGGCGCGCATCTTCGAGCCGTTCTTCACGACAAAGCCGGTTGGCAAAGGGACCGGACTCGGTCTGAGCACAGTCTTCGAAATCGTTGAGGACGCTGGTGGGACCATCGAACTCGACACCGAGGAGGGCAAGGGCACCGAATTCCGTGTCTTTTTGGGGTGGGCCGGCGCGGAAAGAGCGGACGATGTGGGCGCCCCTTCTGCAGAGCAACAACTGAGCGGCACGGCACTCCTGGTTGAAGACGACACCACGGTGCGCATGACGGTTCGAGACTACCTGCAAGATCTCGGATTTCACGTCGTCGAGGCCAAGGACTGCGACGAAGCCGTGGACGTTGCTAGTTCCGAATCCCTCGATCTGCTTGTGACCGACGTCATCTTGCCGGGTGGCGATGGCATGCTGGTGGCTGAGGAAGTGCGCGCCAGACAGGGCTCCCTCCCAGTTCTGATGATGTCGGCACATCCGGCCGACTATCTGGCGGAGACAGGGCGAATCGCACAAGGGACTCCTCTCCTGCAGAAACCGTTCGCAGCAGAGCGGCTTCGCGAGGCGATCAACGTCTTGATGATCGATTCGAGCGCCGAAGCGCACGCCAGCCACAGGCCGGCTTCGCCCGAAGCGTCCACCGCATCGGTTTGCGTCCTTCTCATCGAGGACCACGACAGCGCCCGTATGGCGACGAGTGAGCTACTGGGCGAAGAGGGCATCACCGTAATCGCCGCAGGCACTGCGGCAGAGGCGCTCGCGGCCTATGTTGAGTCCGCAAGCACAATCGACGTGGTGGTGACAGACATTGGACTCCCCGACATGGCAATCGATGATCTCATCGGTGAGCTCAACCGAATACGGCCAATTCCCAGCACTGTGTACATCTCAGGTCTATCGGAAGATGATCTACAGATCCAAAAGATCCTCCGAAACGAGAACGCAACCTACTTGAGAAAACCGCTCGATTTCGATGCCTTGACGAGGACCATTCGCAAGTGCGCCAGTGGCACCACGGCCGCTGCAGAACAAGCCGCCCAACCGCAATGACGTCGAGCTTCGGTGCACCGTGCGTTTGTACTCGTGTGGCGCGCTGCACTCGTACAGCCGCAAGCGAATCCCTCCGCGTCCGCTGAGCACCGGCCGCACGATGTCCTACGCGGGAGCGTTTTACGAAAACCCCCGAGGTTGACAGCGGTCACCTTCCCGTCGGACATTTCGGACACCTCGGACGGCGGTGAATGAGCTCTTCCAACTCCTGGATAAGCTCTACGATGCGCCCAAACGGACAACATTGGTCAAGAGGTGCCCTAACCTCTTGAAAGCAAGTGATGACGGGCACTTAGCCGTCAGTTGATGGGGTCGCGGTCACGCTCCGTGACCATTCATGACCAAACGTCTGCAGCGACGATCGGTTTCGGGCTGCAGACACCTCTTGGCCTTGCTCACGAGAAGGTGAGCACATGCCAAGAACCGCGAAACCAGAGAAGCTGGGACCCGAACGCTGGCGCATCCGCTGGCACGATCACACCGGCAAGCGTCGGTCGAAGCTCTACACAAGCTTCGACGCGGCCCAACGGGCGCTACGAGCCCACCAATCGACCACCGATGAGATTCGCCACGGCCTGCGACCGAAGCCTCCAGAGGACCACACGTTCGCTGATCTGGCGACGTACTGGGAGACCCACGTGCTCCCGACGAAGCGTAGCGGCAAAGACGACATGTCCATCCTGCGGGCGCACCTCCACCCGGCGTTCGGACCGCTGCTGCTCCGGCAGATCACGACCGAGAAGGTAGACGCCTTCATCTCAGCGCGTGCTCACCTCGCACCGTTCACCGTGCGGAACCATCGCGCCCTGCTGCTTGCCATGCTCAAGAAGGCGGTCTCGCTGGGCTGGCTTGAGCGCGTGCCCGAGGTCCGGGTGCCTCGGGTCGATCCTGATGACGAAGACGACTCGCCTCGGCTCACGCAAGAGGAAGCTGCGCGGCTCCTCGAAGCAGCCCGCAAGCTCATCAGGGTGGAGGACCCCTACTCCGAGGTCCCATACGTCTTGTACGCGACCGCCGTGCTCTCCGGGTTACGCGCTGGCGAGCTGGCAGGGCTTCGCTGGCCGGATGTCGATCTGCAGCGCCGCACGATCCACGTCCGCAGGAGCTACGATGGCAAGACCAAAACTCGCTCGTCGCGGCGGTTCGTGCCGATCGTGGACGCGCTCCTGCCCATCCTCACGGCCTGGAAGGAGCGGTGCCCGCGAACGGAACTCGAACTCGTATTCATGAATCGGGCAGGCAGGACCCGAAACAAATGCAACCGCGTGTTCCGCGAGACCCTGCACAAGGTGCTGGACGCAGCCGGGTTTGAACGACCGACCACGGGTCGCCGGACCCATGTCATCTGCTTCCACAGCCTGCGACACAGCTTCGCGTGCCACTGGCGTCTGAATGGCGGCAGCCTCGAAGATCTAGTCCGGGTGCTCGGCCACACGAGTCAACGAATGACCGAGCACTACGCCAACATCGGCGGTTACCATCGGCCCGAGCACTTCCGACTGTTTCCCTCAGAGCACTAGCTCTCCACGAGCACGACGTGACCAACTCGCAGCGGACTCTGTTCGCCCTGCCGGGCGACGCGGATCGCGCCGCCTACGGCTGCACCTCAAACGCCCCCACGTCGCTCAGAACACGAGCCGCGATTGTGCAAGGTCCCATTGAACTCTGCGTGGTGTCCCGTAGTGCGCTTCCTGGAGCCTGCGCAGTTCGCCCTTGCTAAAACCCAGCACGATGCCGCTGGCGATCATCCCTACGGCTCCGCTGATCATTAACGACATACCCGAGATCAAAAGTGGACCTTCTGATAGCGCGTCCAAGTCTTGCGACGACCGCGCCCGAGCCGCCCCTGCTCCGAACAACACCGCTCCTACGACGGCTACACCCGTCGTGCTGAAGAGCCCGATTTTCGCTCGCCGCACACGAACTTCCATCTCTTCGAGCGTGTATCCGTCGATTGTCCGCGGCGGGCTCGGCACAACGTCCACACCGGCAGCGTCCAGCTTCAGTTGTAGCGCGAGCTCGTCAGGGGCTTGTTCAGACGTGGGCGCGGACTCCTGAAGATTTTGCTCAGAGGTCGCGCCTTCCTCACCAGCGGACTGCGCCCCCACATACTGGAACGAACCGCCCAGGATGGTGGTGCCTACCACCGCAAAACCGAGCAACACACGGACTGTCGACGTCATGGCACACCTCCCTGCGTCACAAGCCGCACGCTCAAGGGACAGGTGTGCACCCGACTGGCATGAAGGTCACAGAC
>JAFDAJ010000079.1 GCA_019313915.1 Deltaproteobacteria bacterium | reverse complement strand
CGAGCGAAGAAGATACCCGGAGGTGAGAAGTGAAGAGTTTCATGAGGATCGGTCCATTGCTGGCGGTAGCTTTCATCGTACTCGGGTGTCAAGGAAGTAAGGAGGCCCCGAGCAGCGCAGCGCCTAGCGCGACCGAGGACGCTCCCGACACAACGGCAGCCGCGGAGCCGAAAGCGGAAACCGCGGAGCCCCAAGCGGCGACAGAGGATTCAGCCGAGAGCGAGCCGGCGTCCGACACTCCAGCGGACGACGGGGCACTGGTCGCGAAGGTGCGAGGGCTCACACAGATTAGCGCTGTCGAGCAGACCGACGCCGGCATCCAGATCACATTCATTCTGGAACAAGCGGTGACGGTCAATGATAAGTCCACGCCACAGGAGGTGAGCGACGCAATGATGTTTGCCACGTTCTATACCGCGCCGCTCTTGTACGGTGACCTCCCTGAAGTGGATGGCCTCGCGCACGTCTTCAAGTACAAGAAGGCGACGATTGGCACGATCAAGATGACACGCGCGTCCTTCGAGAGCCTGAACTACGACGAAGCAATGGCCGGGGTCACCGACAAAAGGCGGCCAAGCGACCTGTCTATCGGAAGCTTCTGAGTGGATTGCCAGACGGCGCCGTTCAAATCGACAAGAAATACAAGCCGTAGAACGCTGCGCCTGTGCGATAGCCAGCTACCTCGCAGGTCGCTCGGCCCCCGCGAATGCCCGGGGAAAGGCATAAATTCGCATCTGGTTAATCCAACTGTGACTCCCTGACGTAGGGCTAGTTGAAAGGCGGATTGGATCCGCTGGCACTCGCGGGTTTCGCGAGCGTGAAACCCCAACCAGACCCAACCAGGAGAACCACAATGACTAAAATTACACTTAACGCATTCAGCCTCAGCCTCCTTACCCTCCTCGCCGTCGCATGTGGCGATGCGGGTGATGCCCAGTTTGACGAGGACCCCGGCTTCGGGGAGGAGCTCGTCGGCGAAGAAGGCGACAACAACGGCGATGCCAACCTCGAAGACGGCGACGGCAACGAGCAGAACCCCGACGATGAAGAGGTGGTCGACGGCCCCGCATGTGGCGACGGCGTTCTCGACGCCGATGAGCAATGCGACGACGGCAACTTCGAAGACGCCGATGGCTGCTCGAGCGCGTGTGAGCTCGAGGCCATCGAAGTCGAGGGGCAGATCTCGATCGACCTCATCATCGACGATCTGAACTCCAACGAGGAGCCACTCGAGGACAGCTGCTCTGGAGCCATCGAGCTCGAGGTCGACAACGGCCGGGTCACGGGAAAGGGTCGCTGCTTCCTCGACGCCAATGCGAACTTCCTGGACTACGTGCTCGACGCTGACGTCGATGCGAATGGTGTGGTCACCGGCGAGATCGACGTCATCCTGAACGGCAAATCACACATCCTCAGCATCGAGGGCTTGCTCGAGGACGGCGTCCTCTCGCTCCAGTTCGACGGCGTCACCCTGGTGATCCAGAACATCCGGGCTCTCTGGAACGGCGACGTCGACGCAGACCTCAACTGAGCTGCCAAGAGTCGGCCAATAAAGCGGGGCGTCCTCGATGAGGGCGCCCCGTTTTCGTTTCTGCCATCGGTGCTAAGGTCGACCGATGGCGCGATTTGAGTATGTCAAAACCCGGCGCGAAGACGTTGCCGAAATTCCGGTCAAGTATGAGAAGCTCGTCCGGCTTGGGGCGAAGCTGTTCACCAAGGTGAACGTCATGGTCTACAAGTTGACCGGGGGCCGCTTGATGAACAAAGGCCCCGCGAACAAGCCGATCTGTTTGGTAACCATGACTGGACGCAAGACGGGACAGAAACGGGAGATCCCGCTGATGCACGTCCGGCACGGAGAGCAGAAGATCTTGGTCGCCTCTCTTGCCGGGATCTCCAAGAACCCGGTCTGGTACTATAACCTCAAAGCCATTCCCGACATCACGATCACCGCGGATGGGGTCACCCGCGCGTACCGTGCTCGTGAGGTCGGCCCGGAAGAAAAAGCGAGCCTCTGGCCGATCATCGTGGAGGCTTACCCGCCCTACGACGAGTATCAGGCGCGCACCGACCGAGACATTCCAGTCTTTGTCTGCGATCCAGTCGACTGAGGCCCGACCACGCCAGTGATGCGCGTTCGCCCGTGGGGACCTCACGCCTCGGACCAAAAGAACGCGAGCCAGACCGTGGGTTCGTCTTGGGTGGTCCATGCCACACGGTGTTTGGTGTGTGCGGGGATGAACGCTGCGTCGCCCGGGCCGAGCTCGACGTCGGCATCATCGTCTTCGTAGCGCAGCTTGGCGCGGCCGCTCAGTACGATCACCCATTCGTGTTCGGCCTGGTCGTACCAGAACGTTCTCGCCGATGCCTGCCCCGTTGAAACGATTCGCTCGATTCTGACGTTGGGCGTTCGGAGGAGCTCGTCGATCTGCTCTCCATCGAGCGACGTTGGCAGATCTTGGAGTAGGCGAGGGTGGCGAATGGTCATTGCCAGTAGTCGACCCGTCCGTGAAACAAGCCATCTTCGTCGGCCCAAACGGTGTGGCGTTCGTTGAGGTGCCGGTCCGCCGTTTCCCCAGACCAGACTTTCCACTTGGCGTACCCACATTCGCGCCTGTGCCGTGTCGCCTTCAAGGTCTCCTCGTCGTCGCCGCGTTGAGGGATCTCACCGCCGGTTGGGGAGCCAATGCATCGGACCTCGCTGCTTCGTAGGGCCTCAGTGAGTGGTTCGTCGTCAGGACTGTCGAGATCTTCTCGACTCCGGTATGGCCAATCGTTGAGCCACTGGGCAGCTTCGGCCGCAGAGGCCGGGCGCGCGCGTTGGCCGTCGGGAGTGACTCTGTCGACCGTGTCCCAGAGCGATGCTTCGGTGCAGCAAGGAGTCGCGACGGCTAGAAACCCCTCTGCAGCCGCGGTCCATGATGCCGGCTTTTCATCGCGATTGGTCATCGCGATGACCAGGGCAAGAACGAGAGCCCCTCCAATGATCGTCAGCATCACCGCGATATGCTTCTTCGGCCTCGTCATCGTTGCATACTAGTCGATTCAATTGTCCGTGCCCGGCCACACGCGCAAGGTTCACAAACCCCGCAAATTGATGATGGAAGTGGCGTAGGTCTTCCGGAAGCGCTCCGCTCCCGGGCCGCTGGGTTGCGATGGGGGCCACTTTGCGGGAAACCCGCGGTCGCTCACATCTTCTGCACCGAGAGAACCATCAGATGACTCAGAAGCCGACCATCCTCTACACGAAGACCGACGAAGCACCTCTGCTGGCGACCTATTCGTTGCTGCCGATTCTTCGGGCTTTCACCGCGCCTGCGGGCATCGCGGTGGAGCTTCCTGACATCTCTCTTGCGGCCAGGATTCTGGCGAACTTCCCCGAAGCCCTCACAGAGGACCAGCGGGTCGATGACGCGTTAGCGGAGCTCGGCCGCCTCGCGAAGACGCCGGAGGCGAACATCATCAAGCTGCCGAACGTTAGCGCGTCTGTTCCCCAAATGAAGGCCGCGGTAGCGGAGCTGCAAGCCAAGGGTTTCGCGGTGCCAGACTACCCGGAAGAGCCGAAGACGGACGAAGAGCGCGCGATCGCGCAACGCTACAGCAAGATCAAGGGGAGCGCCGTCAATCCCGTTCTCCGTGAAGGCAACTCGGACCGGCGCGCGCCGCATGCCGTGAAAGAGTACGCCCGCGCGAATCCGCACCCGATGGGCGCCTGGAGTAGTGACTCGAAGACCCACGTATCGACGATGATCGCAGGGGACTTTTTCCACAACGAAAAGTCGATCACCCTGCCTGCGGCCACCACCGTCCGCATCGAGCATGTCGCGAAGGACGGAACCACGACGGTATTGAAGGACGACCTCGCGCTGCTCGAAGGCGAGATCCTCGATGGCACCTACATGAGCAAGGAGGCGCTCCTCGCGTTCCTCCGAGAGCAGGTGGGCGATGCGCAGGCGCTTGGCGTCCTCTTTTCGCTTCATATGAAGGCGACGATGATGAAGGTCAGTGACCCGATCATCTTCGGCCACGCCGTGCGCGTCTTCTTTGCCGACGTTTTCGAGAAGCATGCGGAGACGCTCGCGGAGCTCGGGGCCAACCCGAACGACGGCTTCGGCGAGGTCGTCGCACGCATCGAGAGTCTTCCGGCGGACAAGCGCGCTGCGATCGAGGCCGACATCAAGGCCGCATATGAAAAGGGGCCTGCGCTTGCGATGGTCAACTCGGACAAGGGCATCACCAACCTCCACGTCCCGAGCGACATCATCATCGACGCTTCGATGCCGGCGATGATTCGCACTTCCGGTCAGATGTGGAATGCCGCAGGCGACCAGCAGGACGCCAAGGCCGTAATCCCCGACAGCAGTTACGCGGCCGTGTACCAAGAGGTCATCGACTTCTGTAAGAAGCACGGGGCGTTCGACCCGACGACCATGGGTAGTGTCCCGAACGTCGGCCTGATGGCGCAAAAGGCCGAGGAATACGGCTCTCACGATAAGACCTTCGAGGTCCCCTCCGACGGCGCAGTCCGCGTTGTCGACGACAGCGGCAACGTGCTCATGCAGCACGAAGTTGGCGCCGGCGACATCTGGCGCGCATGTCAGACCAAGGACGCTCCAGTGCGCGACTGGGTTGGCCTCGCGGTTCGCCGCGCGCGCGCGGCCGGGGTGCCGGCGATCTTCTGGCTCGACGAAGCGCGGGCCCACGACGCACAACTCATCGCCAAGGTGAACGCTTACCTTCCGGAGCACGACACCGCAGGATTGGATATTCGTATCATGGCGCCGGCCGAGGCCACGCGCTTCTCGCTCGAACGGATAAGAGAGGGCAAGGACACTATCTCGGTGACCGGCAATGTCTTGCGCGACTACCTCACCGACCTGTTCCCAATCCTCGAAGTCGGCACCAGCGCCAAGATGCTTTCCATCGTGCCTCTGATGAACGGCGGCGGCCTATTCGAAACGGGTGCGGGCGGTTCGGCGCCGAAGCACGTCCAGCAGTTCGAGAAGGAGAACCATCTTCGTTGGGACTCGCTCGGCGAGTTTCTCGCGTTGGCGGCGTCTCTCGATTTCCTCGCTGAGAGCCACGACAATGCCAAGGTGAAGATCCTTGCAGACACGTTGGACGGAGCCGCGACCAAGTACCTACTCGAGAACAAGTCACCATCGCGCAAAGTCAACGAGCTCGACAATCGTGGCAGCCAATTCTACCTCGCACTCTACTGGGCTCAGGCGCTCGCGCAGTCCGAGGACGCCGAGTTGCGAGCTTACTTCGAGCCGGTGGCCAAAGCGTTGTCGGAGAATGAAGAGAAGATCGTGGAAGAACTGGTCGCTGTGCAGGGCGAGCCGATGGATATCGGTGGTTACTACCTTCCGAACGACGAGCTTGCCGCGAAAGCCATGCGCCCCAGTGCGACGCTGAACGCGATCATCGACGCGCTCTGAGCAGCTCTGCAGATCTCGGTTCCGTCGCTCAGCGCATCCACTTGATCAGCATGTCGATCAGGCGAGTCTGCCGCCCGGTGTATGGCGGGTAGAACAGAGACAGCAGTGAGATACGGGGGTTGGTGAAGACCGGTCGCATCTTGCTGAACTCCACGAAGCCCTCATGGCCGTGATACTGTCCCATGCCGCTTGCGCCAACGCCGCCGAAGGGCAGGTCGTGCTGGGCGATGTGGATGATGCAGTTGTTAATGGTGACGCCACCGGAAATCGTGCTGTAAAGGAGCTTGTCCTGCCGCGCACGCTTATGGGTGAATATGTAGAAGCCCAGCGGCCGGTCCCTTTTGGTGACGTATTCGATCGGCTCGTCGAGGTCTTGATACGTCATCACTGGGAACAGCGGTCCGAAGATTTCCTCCTGCATGATCATCATGTCGTCCGTTACATCCAGAACGAGATGCGGTGGGATCTTGCGCATCGTGTCGTTGAAGGTGGCACCTGGCACGAGCGGCACGAGCTTGGCGCCCTTGGCTTCCGCGTCCTCTAGTGTCCTCCGCAGGCGCCGGTATGACTTGTCGTCGATGACCGACGTGTAACTGCCATCGTTCGTGTCCGGATAACGCTCGGGCATGATGCGTTCGGCTGCAGCGACGAATTGGTCCCGCGAGCCCTCGGGCAAGAAGAGGTAGTCCGGCGCCAGGCAGGTCTGCCCAGCGTTCACGAATTTCGCATAAAGAATTCGGGAGGCGGCCTCATCCACGTCGAAGTCGTCGCAGACGATCGTGGGCGACTTTCCGCCGAGCTCCAGGGTTACGGGCGTCAAGCTGTCGGACGCCGATCGCATGACCGTGCGACCCGCGTCGGCCCCGCCGGTGAAGATGATGTGGTCGAACGGCAGCGTGGAGAACTCCCGGCCGGGGACGCCCGGCAGAATCGCAACGACGTCCTCAGCGTATACCTCGCTGAATTTCTCTTGAAGCAGGCGGCAGAGGGTCTGCGAGTTGCTCGCCATCTTGAGCATGGCGCGGTTGCCTGCCGCCAAGACGCTGATGAGTGGGCTCAAGGTGAGGAAGAGCGGGTAGTTCCAGGGCGAGACGATGCCCACGACCCCTTTGGGTTGGGGCACGAGCCGGTTGGACCCGGTTGCGAACAACACCGAGATGGGACGGCGTTCTGGCTGCATCCACTTCGAGAGATTCTTCAGAGAGTGACGGATCCCGTCCACGCACGGGAAGATCTCGAGGATCTTCGACTCCTCGGCGCACCGATGACCGAAATCCTTGCGGATCGCTTCAGTGATTGCGTCCGTGTTGTCGAGAAGGATTCGCTCGAGCGCACGAAGGCGCTCCCTGCGCTCCTTGAGGCTCGGATAAGGGTCGCGAAGGTAGGCTTCACGTTGAAGTTTGAAGATGCGCTGCGCTTCGTTTTCAGCGACTTCGATTGTGCGGAGTTGAGCAGTCTGAGCCATAACAAATCATGGTGTAGCGTCATGATCGGCATGAGGGCAAGCCCTCGCACCCTTGCGGGGCGCCGCTCGTTGGCGGGAGGGGATTTCTTCCTGTCTCCCTGCTTGATCCTATCCGCGGTATCATGCGGGGATTGCCGCGGATCATGATTTCGGTGAGATAGGGAACGGGCTGAGGGTGGCGTGAGCGAGAAGCACCAGCTCGAGCGCGTCGTGACCATCGTCTGTCTGATCATTGCTGGCGAGGCGGTGTTCAGCTTACCGTTTCACGTGGCTCGGTTCTTTCGGCCCACGGTCCTACAGGTGTTCGACTTCACCAACACCGAGCTCGGCGCCGTACAAGCCGTGTACGGCATGGTGGCGATGCTGGCCTATTTTCCGGGTGGACCGCTCGCTGACCGCTTTCCCGCGCGTCGCCTTCTGACGGGATCACTACTGTGCACGAGCGTCGGCGGCCTCTACTTCGCCACCTTTCCTGGCTACCGTGGCATGTGGCTGCTGTTCGCGTATTGGGGGCTGACGACCATCTTGTTATTTTGGGCGGCGCTCATACGGGCGACGCGAGAGTGGGGCGGCCCAGGCAAGCAAGGTCGCGCCTACGGGCTTCTCGATGGTGGCCGGGGACTATTTGCTGCCCTCGTCGCAGCAGGTGCTGTGTTCGTGTTGCAGTCGCTACTTCCTGAAGACCCCACCACAGCGACGGCCGATGAGCGCGCCGAGGCGCTACGGAACGTGATCCTCGTGTACACCGTGACGACCGCGGGAGCGGGTCTTCTTTGCTGGTTCTTCGTGCCCGAACGGGAGGCGCCAGCGAGCCAGCGCCCACCCGTGCTTCGCCACGTCGGAAAGGTGATGCGCCTCCCCGGGGTATGGCTGCAAGCGATTATCGTCGTGAGCGCCTATGTCGGATACAAGGGCATCGACAACTACTCGTTGTTTGCGGTGCAGGCATACGGCATGAACGAAGTTGAAGGCGCACAGGTGACCGCGATCAGCGCGTGGGTCAGGCCGGTTGCGGCAGTTGCCGCCGGCTTGCTAGGGGACCGAATCACAGCATCGCGCGTGTCCGCGCTCTGCTTTGCAGCCATGGTCGCGTCGTACCTATGGTTCGGCCTCACCGAGCCCGTGCCATCGACTCGGTGGGTGCTCTACGCCAACGTTCTCGTCAGTTGTGCCGCGGTTTTCGGCCTGCGTGGGGTGTATTTCGCTCTCTTTGAAGAAGGGGCCGTCCCAATCGAGGCCACAGGCACTGCCGTGGGGTTGGTCTCGGTCATCGGCTACACGCCCGACGTGTTCGTTGCGCTCGTGGGGGGGTGGTTGCTCGACCGATCTCCGGGCGTCGCAGGCCACCAGCACTTCTTCCTGTTCCTCGGGACCTTCGCCGCGATTGGCTTGGTAGCAAGCCTACGGTTTCGAACGGCTCAGTCGTCACTCCCGTGATGCGTGTCTCGAAGGCGCGACTCGGCGGCGCGTCGTTGGCGCTCTGCCTCGTCACGGAGTTGCATGGCGCCCTTCAGGTTCTCGATGAGCTCGGCTTGGTCTCGCAGGCTTTCGTTCAGGTGATTCGTGACGACGTCCACACTGACGACCGCGATTCCGCAGAACACCGCGAAGACCGCGGTAACGCGTATCCAGTTCATGAAGCCCGCGGGGTCATAAAAGGTTGTCGTTTCGACCACCATCAGGCCGCTCGACAGCACCGCCCCTACGGCCAGCAACGTGAGCAAGTTCAAAGCCAGGACCGCCAGTGTGACTCGACGGCGAAACAGCACGGAGGCAAGCACGCTCTGACACGCCAATATCAGAACAGGGGCAGCGAGGTAGCCCGCCATCAGCAACGAGTAGACGCCCACGACGTAGAGAAGCCCGAGGAAACAGAGGGCACGAATCTGGTAGGGCAAACGCTTTGCAAAGAACAGGATGACGAACCCGCCGTACAGGGCCACCGCACCCCGGGCGATGAGCCATGCTTCGAGGTCTATTGCATCGAGCAGTGTGCGAACGAACGCGACGCCTCCGACCGCAACGGCGACGAGGAGTGATGCGTCGAGCACCTGTTTGCGAAGACTCTTGACCTCGCTCAAGACGTCTCGTTGCGATGAGGTAGCGCTTATTGCCACGGCTGGGGATGGTACCCCGTGGACACACGCAGCTCCAGGCTGCGGTTGTTCCGCTGGCGCGCGCCCCAGCGCCGCTCTACCATTTGGTGCAGTTCTAGCGTTCGAGCGCCCATGAAGATGAAATCCATGCGCCCCATTGCTGCCGCCCGTGCCATTCGCCAGCTGTTCGCGACTCCGGACGACACGCGATATGTGTTCGAGGTCATCGAGGCGCTCCAAGGGCCGTCGCTTGTCCGGCTGCGCGCTCGGCTTCAAAAGAGCGAACAGGGTCGCCAGCTGCTGGCCGAGCAACCGGACCTGGTCCCTTTGTTGAAGGACCGGGAGGGCCTCCGCGCCTTGCCGGAGGGAAGTCTAGGGCGCGCATACCTTGCGTTTGTCGAGGGCGAAGGCGTCACCGCCGACGGCCTGGTGAGCGCGTCCACGATTTCGCGCCAGGGGGACCAGGCCGCGGAGCTCCGGTGGATTCGCAATTGGCTGCGCGACACCCACGACCTGTGGCATGCCGTGTTGGGCTACGAGGGAGACTTGGTGGGCGAGGCCGCGCTCCTGGCCTTTAGCCACCACCAGACCCGAAACATCGGTGTTGGCATGATTGCGACGGTCGCTTGGTTCAAGCTCGGTCGGGTCACGCACCGGGGGCTCCACGCCCGTCACACGATTTTCGACGGTCGCCGCCTCGCGAAACAGACAGCGTGGTTCGTCGGCGTGCCGTGGCATCAGTGGCTTGCACGGCCGGTGGAGGACGTTCGCCGTGACCTCGGGGTGTCCCGCACTGCGCAGTATCAGCCGGTGCGATCTCATGAAGTCGACATGAGCCTGGTGGCGTAGGGTGCCCGCCGGGCCGCGCACGCATGGCTACGTAGACTCTTCTCAGTTGTTGTCGAGGTACGGGTGCGCTTGTCGTCTGACCGACGAGTGCTTGAACTCTTCCCGCCCGAGGAAGTCGGAAACCCGGGCGACGAGGTGGGTCGGCAAGACGAACGGCAGAAGGCCAGCTCGGGCTAGAAGCCAGAGCCACCGGGGGTAGGTTGTTGGAATGCTGGGCTCAGGCAGCGCGTAGGGTCCGTAATTTTCCGAGATTAGATGTACGGCCTTGATCGCGGATGCCAGCGCGCCCTCCATGCACGCGAGGTCGACATCTGTCTTGACGTAGTCGCCGGCAAAGAAGAGGTTCTCGATCTTGCTGTCTATCCTCGGGCGATTGGTCCACGAACCCACCGTGTTGATGTAGAGCGGTGTGCCGATGTTCGTGTTCAAACGGACGTCTTGAATGCCTCCCGGCAGGATGGGCATGTATTCGCGGATCTCTTTGAGCAAGAGCTCCTTGGCGTTGCTGGAGGTCTATACACGCGGCCTCTCGATGGGGGTGAGGTCAACCTCTATCAGCTGCACGTCGCCTCTGGGCCCGCTGACTTCGCGCTTCGACAGGCTCGAGTTAGCGCGTCGAGCCCGACGTCGAGCTCCCGCACAATGCTGAAGCCGTGCTCGACCCCAAGCGGTTCAGCATCATGGAAGCCGTTGGAGATGCGAAGGAGAGTGAAGCGACGAAAGCATTGCGCGAAGCGGCGATCGTGGTGGACCGCGCTCGCGGACGGATGCGCAAGACCGACCCAGATGAAGCCCTTCGCATCTGGAAGAGCCTGGTCGAAGGCCGATGGTCGATGGTCGATTGGTTTGATTCTGATGCACGCCGCTTCGTGTTGGCGATTCGGAATCCACCAGGCATCAACGACCCGCATGGCCTGACCAAACGCGAAAGCCAGGTTTCTGCCTATGCTGCCCTTGGGGAAAGCGGAAAGCTCATCGGCTACCGCTTGGGCATCTCCACCTCCAGAGTGTCAGCCGTGCTCAAAGACGCGATGCGCAAGCTGCGGGTCCATACCCAAGCCGAGCTCGTGGAAAAGATGCGAGGCCTCGGGGTCGTCTAGGTGGTGCTATAGAGGCACCGATGGCCTACATCGACGTCTTCAATGGGGATGCGGATGGCATCTGCGCGCTTACCCAGCTTCGCAACGCGGAGCCACGAGAGAGCACCCTCGTCACTGGCGTGAAGCGGGACATTGCTCTGGTCGCGAAGACCAATGTGGCCGCGGGCGATCAGATCACGGTTCTCGACCTCAGCTTCGACAAGAATCGCGACGGTGTGCTCAAAGCGCTCGAAGCGGGCGCGGAGATCTTCTACGTCGACCACCACTTTGCCGGAGAGATTCCCGACAGCGACAGGCTCACCACGATCATCGATACCGATTCGAACGTATGCACCAGCTTGCTGGTCAATGGACACCTCGGAGCAAAGCACGTCGAATGGGCTGTAACCGGCGCATTCGGCGACAACCTGAAGGCGAGCGCACGCACGATCGCAGCGCCCCTCAGCCTGTCGGAAGAACAACTAACGTTCCTCGAGAACCTGGGCGTCTACATGAACTACAACGGGTACGGGTCGTCGTTCGAGGATCTGCATTTCCCACCGGCCGAGCTGTTCGAGCTCGTGCGGCCCTATGCGACGCCCTTTGCCTTCGTCGAAGAGGCCCCCGAAACGTTCGAGAAGCTCGAGTCGGGCTACCAACAAGACATGGCCTCCGCCGCGGCGGTGAAGCCGGTGCGCGAATCCGAAAAAACCGCGGTCTTCATGTTACCCAACGAAACTTGGGCGCGGCGCGTCTCGGGCGTTTACAGCAACGACCTTGCTAACGCCTCTCCAGCGCGAGCCCATGCGGTGCTCACCGAACGTCCCGACGGGACGTACCTCGTCAGCGTTCGCGCACCGCTCGAAAATAAGCAGGGAGCCGACGAGCTCTGCCGGCAGTTTCCGACGGGGGGCGGACGCGCCGCTGCAGCCGGCATCAATGCGCTTCCTGGCGATCAGCTGGACGCCTTCATCGACGCGCTCGCTGCTTCGTACGCCTAGTGTCGGCCGATGCCCGACCAGAGACCATCGTGCAGGAGGTTGAGGACGCATTCTGCGTCTGGCGCTGGCTCGCTGAGCTTGAGGCGATCGTCGATCGTCAAGAAGGCAGCGCCGTGAACGGCTGACCATACGAGAAGGCCCGCTTCGTTCACGCTTCGGGACAACAAGCCCTCCTCGTCGCACCCCTTCAGGATGCCTTCGAGCGCCGCGAACGCCGCGTCGCCAGCATCGCAAAGCTCAGGCACGTCGCGAGCGGGCATCCAGCCAAACATGAGTCGAAAGAGCTCGGGATGCGCCGACGCGAACTGGAGGTAGCCGACCCCGGCTCGACGAAGCCGCTCTTGTCCGTCGGCCGCGCCTTCCTGGGTGGCGAGCATTGCCGCGCGAAGCTTCCGAAAGCCCTCGGTTGCCAGGGCCGCCAGCAGGGCATCTTTGTCCTCGAAGTGCCTGTATGGAGCCCCGGGTGTGACGCCCAATTGGCGCCCAACCTTCCTCAATGACAGCCCTGCCGGGCCATCCTGCTCCAGCAACGCCTCGGCAGATTCGAGCAAAGACTCGCGTAATTCGCCGTGATGATAAGCTTTTCTTGCGAGGGACATGGTTGAGTGTAACTTGATCGCAGTTTCTTTGTAAACAGTGTTGACATCAACAGTGAACGCCGTATACATAGATGTATACAACGAATACATAAGGAGGTCAACATGAACAAGCAACTACTGACAATCGGAATCGTTCTCTCACTCGGCACAGTCGGCTGCGCCGGCTTTGGCGTTCAACAGGGGTCGAGCCTGACCGCCCAGTTCGGCAACGAGCAGGGCCTGGACGACCTTTGGTACACCACCGAAGAAGCGCCCACGGAGGGCGTCGACGCACCGGCCTACGCAGAGCAAGGTCTTGGAAACCTATGGAACCCTAGTGAAAAAGCCAATACTTCCGGTGGGGTGATTGGTTCCTACGCCGATCAATCCCTCGGAAACCTTTGGCACTTGGCCCTGTGACCGGAGCAACATTACAATGTGTTAAGTTGCGGGGGCGGAGCAATAAGTTTACTTTATGTAAATAATGACCCTGCTAGTCGAGAGTCGGGAGGCTCTGCCTGCACCGAAGCCCATCCCACGTCACAAAGGGCACTGGCTGTGGGGTGGAACCTTCGACTTTCAGCGGAACCCGGCCGAGTTCCTTCTCGACGCGCATGAGAAGTACGGCGACGTGTTCGTGACCCGGGTGTTGACCGGCCAGTCGTACTTCATTCGTGA
>JAFDAJ010000220.1 GCA_019313915.1 Deltaproteobacteria bacterium | reverse complement strand
AATCTAGGTCGCACTCCTCCGGAGGGACCTCGGCTTCCGATCCCTCTTCACCGTCCACCTTGGCCGCCGGCTCCTGCTCGGTCTCGGTGAGCGACGGCTCCCCGCCCAACTGCTCGTTGTCCTCCCGGTCACCCTTGGGCTTCACGAGGCGAGGGTGCTTGTCCTCGGGTTCCTGCTCCGGCGCGGTGCCGGCGTCCTGCGCGGATGGACTACCCGCATCGGGCTCTTCAGCAAGCGCGGAAGATGCGCCCCCCACAATGAGAACCATGACGATCCATCGTGCAAGGGAGCGCATCAACCGTAGGATGCCAGCCGATCAGGGCCCCGACTAGTTTTCCGAGCCCATAATCTCCATTTCGGAGATCTTCGTCGCCTCGATATCCGCCGCGCAATACGGCATGTCGTTCCAACCCTTGTCGGAATAGACCTGAGTCAAATCGGCGAAGTGGTCGGACGTCGGATCGGTCGACTGCGAATACGTCAGAACGGCGTAGGCGTCCGGACATTCGGTTTCATCCCAGGTGACGGTCTGCATGTAGCTGTTTCCGCCCGGGATGTCGGCGTAGCCCACCTGATCCACGAAGTTGGAGCCGATCACGCTGAACATGAAACGTCCGGAGCCGCCGTGGATTGGGATGTTCTGGCCTTCGCCCACGACGCGGAACTGCACCTCTCCCCAGGGTCGGTCGAGGGGGATGCCGCCGTCGACCATGAAGTCGACGCCAGCGCCGAGCGACGCCTTGACTGCTTCGACGACATCCGGGTCGTCGTCATTGAGCGTGTTGGGCGTGTTGACCGGATCTCCGGCGTCAAACGGCACGGCCCACAGGCCGTCGGTGTTCTGCACGCGACGCCAGAACTCGTTCCAGATCGTGGAGCCGATGCTATCGTTGTTGAAGTGACCATCCCACGCCGCGAGAATTCCGCAGGCGCTCGCGGCCTCGGTCGGGTTGTCACTGTACGTGCTCCAGTCCCCCACGCTGTCGCAGATCGCGAGGACGTCGGTGAGCGTCATCTCCCCGGCGATGTTGCGGTTGCCGTACATCACGTCTTGCAGGAGCTCGACCGTGAAGCCGGGCTCCGCGCTCAACCCGTCCGTGCCGGCGATTCTCCCCTCCGCTTGCACGAAGGCCTGCCGCGTTCGGAGCGACTGCTGAATACCCTCGAGTCCGATGAGCGGTGAGAAACCCGTCAGTAGCTGGTCGGGGTTGCTCAGCCAGTAGCTGTCATTGGAGTTGGCCGTGTACGGGACCCCCGGGCCGGTTGGGAGCTTCGGAAGGCTGTCGAAGCCGAAGAGCCCTTCGGGCCCGCCCGGGTCGCTTCCCCACTCACAATCGCTTCGCGATCCGTTGAGCGTATAAAATCGGTTCTGGCTGAGCGCAATCGAGATGAGGCTGTCCGCGCAGCTCTCGAGCTTCTCGGCGGTCACGTGCGGCACTGTGGTGATATCCGCGTAGTACCCCGTGCCGGCCCGATCGGCCGCAATCGTGTTCACCCACGGAAGGCCGATCATACTCAACGCTTCTTCGAACTCCGCGATGCAGTTCGCCTGGCCCATTGCCCGGAGCTGGTCGAAGATGCGGGTGTTGTCGAAATTGGCGTCGCGGATCGCGACCACGGTGTTGTTTCCGGTTGGCCACCCGCCAAAGCCCGCGTTGACCAATGCCAAATCGATGATCGGGCCGTACTGGCTCATGTAGATCTCTTCGACCCGGTCCTCGATGGTGCCGTTTTCGAGCTTCACCTGGATGGTCACGTCGAACGTCTCGATATCGCGCACCTCGTCCTCGAACGTGTACTTCATCGGATCATCTTCAAGCAGGTGCAACTCGTACCCGGTGAATCGCCGGCCGGTCGACACGGTGTGCGTCCACGCGAGGTCTTCGTTGAACCCGATGTTGATGAGCGGGATGCCTTGAAGCGTGGCACCCATCACGTCGTAGACGCCCGGGATCGTCAGGTGCTGGATGAACCAGCGCTCAGGACCGGACCACGGGAAATGCGGGTTCCCCAGGAGGATGCCGTGATCGGTTTGTGATCCCTCGGCGCCAATGGCGTATGCGTTGCTGCCCATGGCAGTAGCTTCAGGCAGACCAAAGGCCGCTTCTTCGATTACGAGGCTTTCGGGTGACACCGCTGGGCTTGCTGCGGCCATGGACATGACTGGTGCGTCCGCTTCGAGGATGAGACGGGCCAGCGAGCCGATGCCCGCGCGGACCATGAGCTTCCAATAGACCTTTCCGAGGTCGATCTCGGTGACCGGTCGGACCCAGTCCGCGCCCCGGCAGCCCTCGGGCCCTTCGGCGAGATTCTCGACACCGGTCTCCTCGAGGTACCTATTGAGGCCCGAGGCGTAGCCACGTGCCAAAGCCCGCAGGGTGTCGTCCAGATCTCCGAGGAACTCGTTCTCGATGAATTCGTCGGTGTTGAAGAAGGTGTAAACCAGATCGTTTGCAAGGTTGCCTTCGGCCTCGCCCAACCAGCGCAAGCTCTCGCCGTTGGCCCGGACGACCTCCTTCATCAGCACGCAGTAGTTCTGCTGTGCATACGCGTAAGCCGTGCCGTAACCCAAGCTGCCCCAGTCGTCGGCCGTGATATGAGGGATGCCAAACTCAGTAGTGACGATCTTGGCGCTGTAGTTGCCGTCTCCGGGATCACCGAGGCTGGCCGCCGGGCTCCCGTCGCCGCAGAGGTCGACGCCCCCGCCAACACCACCGGCCCCGCCGCCGCCGCCGCTACCACCGCTTCCCGCCGTGGTGCCGCTGTCCGATCCACATCCCGCTGCGGCGATCACCCCGCACAACCCAATCAAAGCTATCAAACGCGTCATCTGACTCTCCTGGTCCCTGCCTGAACATGCTTCCAGACTGTGGCCGGGACCATACCAGCACTTCGCTGGGGGGCGCTAGCCATGCAGTCGGTGCTTGATGATGCCGGGCAAGCTCCGACCGATATCGGCGATCGCCTTTGCCCAGCTGAATCGGTCGACCCATTCGGTGATGAGGCCGTCTCTTACGCGGAATTCGCCCTGCACGGGCAGCGTCATCGACAGGCCGCCACCTTCGATGATGTCGACACGGTCTGTGTACACGACGCCGTCACCACGCTCATGAATGTCGAAGAACTGCACTTCAAAGCGGGTGGTCTCCCCAAACATCCCACGAAGCATCTTCTCAAACCGGTCCTTGTTGGTCGCGGTCGTCCACGGCACGTTCACCCAGCGCATATCTGCCGAGACCAGCAAAAGCGCCCCATCGAAATCCAACCGCTCCAAAGCAGAGACAAACGCCTCCACCACTTCCTTCGCAGACCGCTCAACACCCATGCCCCAACCATAAAGAAATTAACCCCCAAGAAAAGGGGACAGCCCCCTTTATGAAGGGGTTAAGAGGCGGATGGACGGGGGGGGGGGGCTCTCTTTGGGGCGTGCGAGAGGTTCTCAGCGCCTTGCGGTTTGTGATAGTGCACTCGGCCATGAGGCTTCGCGCGCGCTCCCGAGTTGCCACCGCGGTGTTGGTTCCCGCGCTCGTGCTCGTGACGGCATGTGCCCACGTCCCGCAACGCTCTCCGCTCCCCATGGAGCACATCGAAGACGCCGAGGTGCTGGGCATTCCGCGCGCCCGCATGTGGGGCGACGCGCCTCCGCCGTGGGAACACGACTGGTTCGAGAAGAGCAGGGCCGAGATCAAGGAGCGCAGCCGGGGATCGGCCGGAGTTCACCTCGGTTACCGGGATCAGCGCCGGGGCGCTGGTTGCCCCATTCGCGTTCCTCGGACCCGAATACGACGACGTGCTGGAGAAGGTCTCGGTGGGGCTCACCGCGAAGGATGTCTACAAGGAGCGCGGACTCATCAGGGCCCTTCGCACCGACGGCATGGCGACCACGGAGCCGCTCCAAAGACTGATCGCGCAGTACGTCGATGAGGACGTCATGGAGAAGATCGCCGCCGAGCATCGCAAGGGGCGCTCGCTGAACATCGGCACCGCGAACCTCGATTCGATGCGGCCCGTCATTTGGCGCATCGGCGCCATCGCAAACAGCGGTCACCCCGATGCCCTGAAGCTAATCCGCCGAATCCTCCTTGCCTCGGCTTCCATTCCCGTTGCGTTTTCCCCCGTGCTCATCGAGGTCGAGGCGGGTGGAAAGAAGTACGACGAGCTGCACGTCGACGGCGGCGCCACCTCCCAAGTGTTCCTTTATCCCATCGGCATCGACTACGACGAAGTCCTCGAAAAGCTCGCGGTGCCCGGCCGGCCCGAGGTCTACATCATTCGCAACTCACGCCTCGATCCGATGTACCAGCATGTGCGGAACAAGCTCTTCTCCATTGCGGGCCGCTCACTCGACTCGCTCGTTCGGACGCAAGGCATCGGCGACCTCTACCGTATCTACCTCCAAACGTGCCGCGACGGTTTGGACTTCAACCTCGCGTACATCCCTTCAGACTTCACCAAGGA
>JAFDAJ010000078.1 GCA_019313915.1 Deltaproteobacteria bacterium | reverse complement strand
CCGTTCGTCTTGCAGGGCTTCACCGATGCCACCGCCTTCACTCGGCTCGGTGCGCGGTGGTACGGATTCGCGCCGGTTCGACTGCCGCCAACGATGCGCTTCGCCGACATGTTTCACGGACACAACGAGCGGATCCCCGTCGACGGCCTCGCCTGGGGCACGCAGACACTTTCGGACGTGGTGCGTCGCTGTATCGACGCCTAGTTTTGGAGCATGCAATGTCACTCGTAATGGACCACGTCATCATTCTCGTGGACGACCTCGAACGCGCCTCTGCGGATTTCAGGACACTTGGTTTTACCGTGACGCCCGGCGGCGAACATGGAGAGGGGCTCAGTCACAACGCCTTGATCGACTTCTCAGACGGGACCTTCTTCGAGCTGTTGGCGTTCAAGCGCGGATGGCGCGCGTCCGTCCTGCGGTCGCTCTATCGCGCCGGGGCCCTCGGCTTTCTGGCACGCTCACGCCGGCGCGGCGGCATGTTCCGTTTCATCGAGCTGTCGGATATGCCAGAGGGACTCGTGGATTTCTGCCTGCTTGCGGACTCGCTCGACACAGCCACCGATGCGACCGAGCAGGCGAACCTCCCCACTCCCGATCCGTTGGCTTCCAGCCGCGTGCGGCCGGACGGGCAGGAGGTGCGCTGGGACATCATCAGCATTCTGACCCCCGCCCTGCCCTTCCTGCGCTCACCGTACGCGCCACCGATCGCGCCCGACCCGCAAGCAACACGCCACGATAATGGTGCGCG
The DNA here is from genome assembly GCA_019313915.1 of Deltaproteobacteria bacterium. Lineage (GTDB taxonomy): Bacteria > Myxococcota_A > Polyangia > Polyangiales > Houyiibacteriaceae > SG8-38. The sequence continues at coordinate 11,921 of JAFDAJ010000078.1, read as the reverse complement.
CGGTATCGCGCGCCTGCAGATCGAATCATCCGACCCAGCCACGCTGACGCGGCTGTACACGCAACTGTTGGGCACGGCGCCGCTCACCGGGACGCAGGAACACGGCGAGGCGACGGTGTTCCGTGTTGGATCTGGCATGCTCGGGATCGTTGAAAGCGAGCCCCTCGCTTCCGCTGCCCCTCGGACTCGACCGCCGCGACGCGCTTTGCGCTCGCTCACGCTGAGGGCTGGTGCGGGTGCAGCCGCGCGGACGCTCGACCCGGCGCACACACATGGGGCCACCATCCATCTCGTCGCTAGGGACCCAGATTGATCGCCCCATACGTAGAGTAGTCGCCGATGTATTCGCATTGATCGTGTTCAAAGCGCGCCCCATGAAGCGGTCCTGATCCGTTTACTCGCCGCCAATCTTGGTGGGAATTTTTTTTCGTGACGACTCTCCTGCAGGTACTACACTTCGCGCGGCGTTATGCACCAGACCCCTCCTTTGTGGCCCTCGATACCTACGTCCACTGGGCGACTGCGTGGACGCGGAGTCCTGTGCTTCGGCTCGCTGGCCTGGTGTTCCCTGCCTCGCGTCGTGATTTGGTGTCGGTCGTGTGGGTGATCGAGGGCGCGATGCAACGGAACGAATCGAAGCAAGCAGCGCCGGTTCGTGACTTCCTTTTCGTCGGGGCTCCCGAATGACAGAATCCACGTTGACCACGACATTGATCGGACGCGGACACTCGGGGACGCGCGCATTCTGTAAGTTGTTGGTCGATAGCGGCGTCTACATGGGGCCGACGCTCAGCTCGAGCTATTGCTATTCACCAATCAATGCCTACGGCCGCTTCGTGGGAACTCGAGTCGCCCTACGCGTCACTGTTGCCGAAGGGGCCATGTATGAGGCGGCGCGGATCTTTGCCCGTTACGTCGACCGTGTTGGCGAGGTCGAGTGGGATTTCTCCCGGGCAGAGAAGGCGCAGATTCCTGAGCGCTTCATCGAGCTTGTCGACCGCTATCTTGCACCTATCGACGCCAGTCCGGCTCCTCGTGGATGGAAGTTGCCCGAGACAATCCTGATGTTTCCCTGGCTCACACGGTTACGCCCGGACATCCATTATGTGCATTGGGTGCGCGATCCACGCGACGTGCTCTTGCACCGACATCTGACTGACGACCTCACTCGCTTTGACGTGCCGGCCGACTACTCCGCTCTTCGCCGCAGATGGGTATGGGACCGAGAGGTAAAGCAACTTCGAAGAGCGATTAGCTGGAAATATCAGCACGACCTCGTGAAACAGAGCACTAAGCCCAAGAACTGGCTCGTCGTGCGCTTCGAAGACTTCGTTCTGGATCACGAAAACGAGATCAAACGGATCTCCGAGTTTCTCGATCTGCCGCTAGTCCCGTTGCAAGTGAACCGAGGGGCGGTTGGCAGATGGAAGAACGCACCGCCGATTGCTGGGCTTGACCTGTTGCGTCCGCTCATGGACCATTACGGATACCCCTAGCGGTGACGAAGCGGGGGAGCGGCTGAAATCAAACTTGGGCAACCTGAAACGAATCCCCGACGACGAACGGCCGTCTGCAGATACGGGCGCGGTTTCGTATGATCCGTGATCGCATTCGCTCTCATTGGCGTACTCTCCTTGCCCTACTGGGACTCGCGCTGGTCATCGCGCTGGTTTGGCGTGCCGGTCCAGCCGACATTGCAAATCAGCTGAAGCAAGCAGGCTGGGGGTTTGGGTGGTTGCTCCTGTTGGCGATGGCTTGGCGGGCGATTGCAGGCGCTGGGATGTGGGTCTTATTTGAGCGAGGGTCGATCAGCTTGTGGACCGCCTTCATCATCCGCACGGTGGGGGAGGCGGTAAACACGGTGACGCCGCTGATGAACTTTGGCGGTGAGCCCATCAAAGCGGCTCTGCTCGAGTCACACGTAGGCCTTGAAACCGGAGCAAGCATCGTTGTGCTCGACAAAACGATGACCTACGTTGCGAGCCTCTTTGTCATGGTCACGGCTCTTGTTGTCGGTTTGTTCCTGCTCGAGGGGCATCCTGCGGTCTTCGGAATCACGGTGGCTTTGATCGGTATGATGGCGAGCGTGGTGGCCTACCTGGCGTATCGGCAAGCGCGAGGCGACTTGCTTCAGCTTGTGACGTCACTGCTCAAGTTGATTCGGGTGCACCCGAAACCAGAGACTCTCGAGCGGGTGGCCCGCATCGACGCCTTGTTGTCGGAATTTTGGCGGAATCGCAGAGCTCAGCTGCTGGCCTCAGTCGCGATCCATTTCGTGGGCCGATCGCTTCGCGCGTTCGACATCCTGTTGTGCATGATGCTCCTTGGCCTGGCCCCTGATTTTGCGGCGGCATACTTCGTCGCGGGTGTCGCAATGATGGTGAACACAGCGTTCTCGTTCGTTCCGGGCCAGCTCGGCGCGTCCGAGGGGAGTCACGCCTACGTTTTCGCGCTTCTTGGCATCGGTTTCGCCGCAGGCGTTTCGATCAGCCTCTTGCGGCGAGCTCGGGACTGGGTGCTCGCCGCCGCTATTCTTCCGATTGTCGCCCTTTACCCGAGAAAAAACGTAGGTGTTCGCCGCCAACCGTAGGCCGGACTCGAGCACGTGGCTCGTTGCGCTCGTCGATGCTCACGAGCACGGCAGCCGTGCCCCAGCAGTGAATCGCAAATTCGAGCTCTCGGTGCTGTTCGCGATCAAGCGCGGATGGCGCGCATCCGTCTTGCGTTCGCTCTATCGCGCCGGGGCCCTCGGCGTTCTGGCCCGCTCACGCCGGCGCTCGACCTGGCGCACTCACGGGGCCAACATTGATCTCATGGTTGTGCGCTCAGGGTGACCCCCCGAGGTAGCGGGTCACCAGTGCCACGATCTCGTCGGTGACCGCGTCGTCTTGCAGTTGCGCCGGGTTGGTACGCGCGAGGCCGAACAGGATGCCGTGAAGCGCGTAGACGATCAGCGGAGCGGCGATGTCGGCGTTGCGGATCGCCGACTCACGGCGATGGGACTTTAGGTAGTCGCGGGTGCGCTCGGCGAATCGACGTTCGACGTCCGTAATGCGCTGTAGGCGGCCGACGCGCGGAATTTGCTCGATTAGCAGACGGTGCAGATCCCCGTCGACCGCCTGGGCGGAGAGCACTGCAGTCACCAGCGCGCGGGCGGCGTCGCGTGGTGGCAATTCCTCGATGCGATCGAACGCTTGGTCTAGGAGGGCGGTGATGCGGTCGACGTGGCGCTCGACCAGCGCGGCGACCAATGCCTCCTTGCCCGGGAAGTACTGGTAGAGCGAACCAATGCTCACGCCAGCTATGCGCGCGATGCGATTCGTGCTGGCGCGCTCGTAGCCGACCTCGACCAGAACGCGAGCAGTCGCCTCCAGGATCGCATCCACAGTGGCCCGTGACCGTTCCTGTTTCGGGTTTTTTCTTGGGGTTGTACGAACTCTACGCGCCATCGGGGCCCTCGGAAAATGCGAGTCGACAGAATATGAGCAAGTGCTCATATTCTTACACATGATGAATCACACGACCACCGAACGGCAAGAAGCAACCGTAGTCAGTGTCTTGCGGGGACAGATCAGCGCTCCGCCAGAGAGCGTATTCCCCCTCTGTTGCCCAGTTGAGGAGTACAAATGGATCCCGGGCTGGAAATGCCAGCTGATGCACTGCCCCAACGACAAGGTAGAGTTGGGGACGGTCTTTCGGGAGATCTTTTCCGCGCCATTCCTGCTGGGGAGAGCCTCGGGAGAGACGACCTGGACAGCGGTTCTCCACGATCCACAGAACTATCGGGTGCACTTCAAGCTGGAGAATGCGCACTCGTCGTCGCTGTACAAGATCGAGCTGGAGGACGACGGGAGTGGGGGAACGAACTCGAGGTTGGAGTTCACCTATCGCGCACTCGATGACCGTGGGACCGCCCTCGCGGAAAAGGCTCTACAGGAGAAGATCGAGATCATGCTCGAGCTGATCGGAGTGATGTTGAAAACGTATTGCGAAACGGGAAGGATGATTTCGTTTCTTGAACTGCAAAAGGCGGTCTCGGCTGAGCGTGGTCTTTCGCTGGCTGACAAGGTCCGCATGGGGATGAACCGTCTGATCATGTTGCACACCAAAGATCAGGACCGTGCACGGTTCATACGTCAGTGGGATGGTGAAGCCTAGGCCCGCCGACCGCATTGCCCTTGGTTCACGCTGCCCTTTTTCGTTGTCATCCGACTAGTTTGCCTGTCTACTCGGTCGTCGTGTCTCCCAAGGCCAAATGCTGTCTGCTTCTGGTCGTTGTGCCTGTGATCCTTCTGGGGTGTGACACCATAAAGTTTGCCGCCAATGCATCGGGGGAGCTCTTCACGCGCGCTCAGCCAGCAATCGAGCAGTACTGGGACTACGAAACCGCGGGGAAGGCGGTCCCAGCTGGGATTCTTCAACTCGAGGGCATCCTTCGCATCGTGCCGGACAACGAGCGGATCCTCATGTTCACCATCGGTTCGTACCTCGGCTACGGCGTTGGCTGGATTGAGGACCGACTAGAAGAAGCCGATGCGGTAGATGACTTCGAGGAGGTCCTCCATCTGCGCGGCCGGGCGCGCCTCATGTACACGAGGGCGTGGGACCTGGCCAAGCACATGCTTCGGTTGAGGGCGGATGGATTTGATCAAGCGGCTGCGGGCGGTGTCGACACACTTTCCGCTTGGTTAGAACTGAACTTTCGGCAGCAATCAGACGCGGAAGCGTTGCTTTTCGCCGCGCAGGCATGGGCCGCCCACATCATTTTCAACATGCACGACATCGACATCGTTGCCGATTTTCCGTTGGCTAGGGTGCTTCTGGAGCGTTCCGTCGAGCTGAACCCGGCCTTCTACTTCATGCAAGGGAAGATGTTGTTGGCCGTCGTTGCGTCGCAGCAGTTTCCACCCGAGATGGAGAGGTCGAAGGTGCTGTTCGACGAGGTTCTCGCCGAGACCGAGCGGCGATCACTGATCGTGCAGGTCAGCATGGCTCGCTACTATGCAGTCGCCATCGGCGACTACGCGCTCTTCAAAAAACTCTTGGACGAAGTACTGGCCGCCGGAGATGTTCTTCCGGAAGCGCGACTGCTAAACGTGATCGCTCGGAGGCGTGCGCAGCGTTATCTTCGCCTGGCCCATTTGTTTTTCAGTGAAGTAGAGGGATAGCGTGAGAAATCTGTTTCGCGCGCGGCACGAGTCAGGCACGCTGCGCACCTCGATATTCGCGCTTTGCTTTTTCTCGTTGGCCGTTTTCCTACGTGGTTCGGCACCGGCGCCAGCGCTTGCTGAAGAGATCACGACCATCCGGCTTGCAACGCTGCTCCCGCCTGGTTCGCCGTACAACGACTTGCTGCGGGCGTGGAATAGAAGCGTGAAGAAGGGCACCGGAAACAAGGTGCAGCTCCGTTTTTACACGGGTGGCAGCCAGGGAGACGAACGGGATTTCGTCCGCAAAATGCGTGTGGGGCAAATGGACGCCGCCGTGCTCACAACGACGGGTCTGGGGATCCTGGTCCGGCCTACATTGGTTCTGGCGGTACCTGGAGTCATGAAGGACTACGATCAACTCGCGCGGGTTCGCAAAGCATTGGATGGTCGTTTCACCAAGTTGTTCGAAGCCAGCGGTTTTCAACTGCTCGCCTGGGCCGACGCCGGGAAAGTCCGAATCTTTTCGGCGCACGAGTTCGCCGCACCCTCCGACCTCAAGTCTCTTAGACCCTGGGCTTGGAAAGACGAGCCAATTTTCGCGCATTTCCTGAAGGTCATCGGCGCAAATCCCGTGCGCCTCGGACTCAACGAGGTTTACGCAGGCCTTCAAACGCGCATGATCGATACGGTGCCCGTTTCGGCGGTGGCCGCGATAGCGCTCCAGTGGTTTACCAAGCTCAAGTACGTGACCAAACAGAATTTCGGCTTCATCGTGGGAGCGATGCTGATCAAGAAGGAGAAGTACGACGCGCTAGCGCCGGAGCATCAGCAAGTCCTTCGAGACTCAGCCGTTAAGATGACGCGGGCGTTTCAACCGTTAGTGCGACGCGATGACGACCGCGCGTACGCTTCGCTCATGAAGAGAGGCTTCATCGAAGTGGATCTCACTGCACACCAAGCAGCTTGGGATGCCGCGGCGACCAGCACGCGAACCCAGTTAATCGGTCGGGTATACAGTAAGAGCTTGTTGGAAGCGGTCGAGAAGGCTGCTTCAGGTGGCGAGTAGCTCCAGTGACCTGATCGCGGAATTTGCGACCGCTTGAGTCTGGAGTCTCCTGCCACGAAAATGGCCAAAGGCTCGTCCCCAGAACCGTCATCACTCACATGGTTGGGAACGTGCACAAACCTAAGGACGTCTGAGACGCGACGGAAAATCAGACCGAAGCGATTCGGTCGGCGAAAGTCATGGCTCCTGTAGCCAGCTTCCGATGCGACGCGCAGCTTGCAAGGCCGCCCAGGCGGCGGCCTCCACCAAGTCGCTGTCGCGTGGTGTCGTCGCCCGGAACGCCTCCACGGTGCTGTCATCTACTCGGTACGAGGCGAAGGCCACGAGAAGCACGAAGCGAGCTGCCGGCCGATGTGCTTCCTCGAGTGATGCGACCGCATCCTCGACCCATGCTGCGCTCATCCCGGGGTCCTCACCCTTCCATCGTGCGAGCTGCGTCAGAAGCAGTGCTCGCACGGGCTCTGGCAACACGCACTGTCCTGCCTCCTCTACGACGGCCGCGAACCGGGCCCACGCGCCGGCAATTGCGGGGTTGCTCTGTGCCCAGCGCAAATCGTCGGGCAGGGAAGCATCGGGAAGCAGATCCAACGATGCGCCGGGCTCCCCGCCACGCCGCACCATTCGCTTTCCAAAGGTCGCGCCGAAGACCCGGCGCGCAATGCCCCGGAAGCCGGAAGGCAAGGGCAAGAGGTCGTCCCCGAGAAACACGTGCACCATGCGATTGACATAGTGGTAAGCGAGGGCGGTGCCGATGGCTTCGGGCGCTTCTTCGGGGGAAAAAGGTGGACTGGTGATCATCGGGTCGCCGGGGCTGCGGGTTGCGAGCGCCCATCGAACGAGCTCGCGGGTGCGGTCGTCGGTAATGGACTCCGGTTGTCCGTTCCGGATGGATGCAGCGACATCGTGCTTGGCTGCGCCGTGGAGCAGGCCCGTGTGCGCGTCGACGCAATAGGGACAAGTGTTGATGTGCGAGACGGATGCCGAGATAGCCTCTTTCATCGGACGCGGAAGTCGCCCCGGTACGATTTGGCTTTCGCGAGTCACGCTCCAGGCTCCGGCCAGGATCCGCGGCGCCGGTGAGTGAAGCGTGAGTGGCGGAGCGATTTGAAACTCGCGGCGTAGCTGCGCATAGACCTCGGCCACCAAATCTTCTGCCGCATCCGGCGCAACCGGCGTGACGTGCTGCACCAAGCTCCCCATCTGGTCGAACATGCGATTTTCAATGGCTTGCAACATGGACTTTATGGAGTGAGGACGAGACGAGTTAGCCAAAGAAGCGCGAGACCCGCGATGAAACAGGCGAAGGAGACGGCGTTGGCAGCGAAGCTCCCGTGCTTGTTGACTTCGGGTACGAGGTCAGACGCCCCAATATAATCGAAGACCTCGACATCCGTGACATCATCGCCATGAAAGAACGAACGAGCGCCCCTGAGGCTCTCGATGCCTTCGCCAAGTTGGAGTGCGGGTCCCGCAATCACATGCGTGCGTTTACGCGACAGCTGGCCGCACGAGGCGTGGTGTACGAAGCCCAGTATCTTACGGCCGGCGAGCTCGAAGCCATCGTAAAGGGTGATCACGAGCAGTGCGGACGGATGGGGCGTCCGGGCCAAGGACGCGGCGGCCAGGGTCACGGCGCTCAGGGTCGTAGCCGCGGCAACCAATGCAACTGCAACCACGGCAACTGAGGTACAACCGGACTCCATTGCGCAGCAGTACGAAAACCGCGAGGAGCGAGTGCGACAGATCGCCGAAGCGGCACTCGTTGTCATTGCCGAGTCGGGGCTGCGCCGTTTCACGACCAAGGCCATCGCCGAAAAAGTGGGAATCGCCGACGGAACGATTTTCCATCACTTCAACAACATGGAAGAGATCGTGCTTGCGGCGATGGATCAGCTCGAGGACAAGATGTTCGCTGGGGGCTTCCCAGCGGACCCAGATCCCTTGAGGCGCCTCGAGCTTTTCTTCCGCGCACGCGCCGCGCTTCTCGCTGGCGAGGCTCCGATGGGGCGCCTCATGTTCTCCGAGCAGCTCGTGCACGCCGCCGGAGAGGCTGGCCGCGAGAAGCTGAACTCTTGGCGAGAGCGCAACATGGCCTTTGTCGCTACCTGCCTGCAGGACCTGGAGGCGGCAGGCCGCCTGGGGCCCGGCCTACGAGCCTCACAACTCGGAGTCCTCGTCCAAGGGGTGCTTTTGACCTTTCCCTTCGAGCGAATGGTAGGCGGCGAAGAGTCGCCCGATCTCCCCAAACGTATCGCCGACGCCTGGGAAACCCTGGCGCGATTGCTAATCATCGGTCGAAAATCGCTTTGCTGGGCCGAGCTTGGCGGATACGCTCAGCCAACTCTTCCAGGGAGGCAGCATGGGTCAGATAGGCATTGCAACACCGCTCAGCGATCGACGGCGTGATATTTTCTTCATCGTCGTCTTCTCGTTCTTTGCATTCTCGTCGTTCTTCTCGGACGCATGGCATGCGCTAGACCTATTGCAGGGCGACGCCTTCTGGGCCCGTGCGAACCGGTGGTACGCAGAGATCGCGGACGACGCATACTTCGCCGCGGAACATGACTACCTTCGCGTCGGGACTGCAATCTCGGCCTTCATCTACGGGCCTTTCTACTTGCTGTTGGTCTACGCTTTCGCGAAGGGGAAAAACTGGATTCGCCCGATGGCCCTCGTTTACGTCGGCGCGATGCTACACGGCATGATCGAGTACATCACTTGGGAGTACTGGCTGGGGCCCGCGCCGGGCGAGGCCCTAATCTTCTGGGCGTTCAACGGCCCCTACGCGATTGTGCCGATCCTGCTCGGCGTGCGGATGTGGAGCCCGAACCCATTCGGCAGTTAAAGATTGGCCCCAACCGCAGAGGAACGGAAGGGGCCAGGGTGGCAAGTCGAGACGGGCGCTCATGTTGAGATCCGCCGGGAATACGTTCCGATAGATCCTCAACCTGCGATCCACTTGCTCGGATAATTCCGACTGGGTGAGGCTCGCTGTCCTTATGTGGGGTGAGTGGACACTCTGCATACGCTCATCTCCCTCCGACGTTACTAGAAGGATTTCCCAATGATCGGCAAATCGCGCCGTCGCGCGTACAGCACTAGAACCGAGGAAACCAGCACGAAAGCGAGCATAGCCACGTGTCTTCCGCCGTCACCAACGTCGACGCCGAGTACCGTAGCATGGGCAATGATCGCGCCGAACATGATGCCGACAGCAAGCAGCGCCCCACTGGCCGCCTGCGGGGATAGCATGAGCAGCCCGGCAATGATCTCCAAGAGACCGATGATGATCCGTCCCTGGGGCTCCATCCCGAGCCGTTCAAAAAGCATGACGTCCATCCCTCCGGCCGCGAGCTTTGAATATCCGACGGGTAGAAGTATCGCCGCAACCAAGAACCTCAAGGCCATCTGCACGTAGCGATTCCTCATCGTGCACCTCCCTCGGCGCCATCCACGGTCATGAAGTCGGGAAAGACCCCCTGTCGTTTCATTTCCTGCACGAGGCGCCTCAGTTCCGTGCTGCGGCCAAGGCAGAATTTGATCCCGACTGGAAGGCCGGCAACCTCTTGAATCCTCCGAATGAACGCCACGGTGGACGCTTCATCGACGCACTCCAGCTGACGCGGCGGCGAGATGACGTCCTGCCCCATCGGGACCCCGCGGAGCTCAGCAGCGGGGCCTTTCGGGGCTTTTACACGGATGATGCGGACTTGCCCGAGCTCAACAGCAACCATCACCGGGGTAATGCCAGGTCGACTGGGTAATGACGAGATCGTCACGCCCTAGCCTCTGCAGCGCAGCGGCGGTCTTGTCGCACACACCGAGGGGTATGTCGCGAGAAATCAGATGGCCTTTTCCATCATCGAACTGGTCGTCTTCACCAACGTAAATGACATTGCGACCAGTGAAGATGCATGGACCGTCGTCGGGAATGGGGTCTTTGATCGCCACGGCCTCGATGCTTTCGAGCAAGAGGTTTTCGTCGAGTCCGTACCGCCTCTTGTCGAGCACGCGATACGGCCGTCGAGCGCGTATCTCGATCGTTCCAAAGCCCGCGGCCACGATAGCCTCCAAGTACTGCCCTAGGGTGAGTGCGCCGGAAAGACACTCTGCTCGGAGCCGGGCGTCGTCCGCGAGCCTGCTTGGCATTGGCCGCTCCGCCACGGGGTCACTCAACATGAAACGGCCTCCTGGCTTGAGCACGCGATGCACCTCGCGGAGGGCTTGATCCAGATGCTCTCGGGTGAAGATGTTGAAAAGGCAGTTTTGCGCAGCGACGTCGATGCTCTCGGAGTCCACCGGCAGTAACAGCGCATCGCCTTCGCGAAGGTCAACGAATGATGGATCGAACCAGGCGTTCGCGGTCGCGGCCTCTTCGAGCAGGCTGCGGGCTGTTTCTAGCATCTCGGGGACCTTGTCGATCGCGACCACGGCTCCCTTCCGGCGCAGGAAGTAGCTTAGCTGCAGCACCTCCATGCCGGCGCCCACCCCAACGTAGAGCGCGCGGTCGGCATTCGCGAGGTCACGCGGATGAATCGTGGTGCCGCATCCGTAGTTCCTCTCGAGCATTGCCTGCGGCACATCCAGATCAGGGAGATGCCATATCGGCGTCGTGGTACAGCACAGAGAAGCTTGAGGCGTTTGCGCCGCCGCGGCATAGAGGTCTTCCACGACGTCGCGGTAATCGGAACGATCCATAGGCAGGCCTATGATGCCGGACATGTTTAGTTACCTCAATGCGGCGTGTAACAGACTCGCTTGCCCTACCCACCCGATCGGAGCTCTTGATGTTGCGCACAAGCTTGTTTCTCATCCCAGTCTTTGTCTTTGGTCTCAGCGCGTGCGGGAGTTCGTCTGAACCGAGTTTGTCGTTCTTCGTGACCAGCGTTGGGAGTGGTGCGAACGGAGGAGACCTAGGCGGTCTCGCTGGTGCAGACCAGGCGTGCCAGGAGCTCGCTGCCGCAGTCGGCGCGGGTGACCGCACCTGGCGCGCATATTTGAGCACGTCGAGCGAAAACGCGCGCGACCGGATCGGCACCGGGCCCTGGTACAATGTGCGGCTTCTAGAGGTCGCGCCCGATGTCGAGACCCTACATGAAGACGGTATCTCGAGATTGGAATGGGGAGTCACGGACGATCCCGAAGGCAACGGCAGGGTCCTCGACGAAAATGGAGAGCTCGTGCCATTGCCGGAGCACGACATCATTACCGGAAGCCAGATGGACGGGACGGTTTCCGAGGGGCGCACCTGCCTCGACTGGACTTCGGCGAGCGACGACGACGTTGCCCAGATCGGCCATAGCGATCTCACGCCGCCCGGCCTCACTATCGGAGGGCCCGACCGCCTGTCGTGGAACTCCGCCCATGAAACCACCGGCTGCACGGAACAGGGCCTGGCCGAGAGACAGGGCGCAGGCCGGTTCTACTGCTTCGCCGCAGATTGATCTCAGTGAAGCGCGTCGATTAGGTCGAGTAGCGGTTCCGAGACCCGCGGGTCCACACCCTGCCCCACATTGTTCTCGAACACGGTGTTGCAATCGATGGGTTGGATCGGGCAGGAGTCTTCATCGTCCGCAAGGAGGTACGGGAAGCAGGTGTGGCAGCTGTCGTCCCACTTATCGAAGGGCACCTGATATCCGATGTGATCGTTGCCGAGGCCGACGATGAACGTGTGCTCCGCGCCGGTCATGCGATCACGGTAGTCT
>JAFDAJ010000219.1 GCA_019313915.1 Deltaproteobacteria bacterium | reverse complement strand
AGCTCGGCTCGTTGACCAAATGTTGACCACGAGATCTGAAATCACGTGATATGGAGTGACAAATCCTGAACATGGCGATGCGGCTAAGTGGTTGTTAGGGTTGAGAATTCCCTGTGTTTTGCAGGGGTTTCACCGATCGCCCAAAACCCACCTTTTGTGATTTGGGAGCATGAGGTCGCTGGTTCGAATCCAGTCGCCCCGACCAGTGATTACGAGTGGTGACGCGTTTCGCGATTTTCGATTACGACTCTCGTTGACCAAATATTGACCACGATGTGGCGGTGAAGCCGGTTCGAGCGCCTTCACGAGACGCAGTTGAGCGGTCTTCCCTCAGACCCAGTCGAGTTCGCACCTGCCCGGGCGCCCCCAGAGCTCGACGATGCTTGGGCTTGTTGACCGCGCTCGACCTCGAAGGTCGAGCGATTGAACCGTTGCGTCGCTTGGGCCTCGGTCGCGGCGTTTCTGCCCTTTGGGAGGCGAATATGGCACCCAGACCGCGTTCGTTTGCCGGTCTCTTAGCCCATTGGAACCATTTCGGGAGCGCAATTGCGCGGTATTAAATGTTATGTCGCGTGGCTCGCCGCCCTGACTGGGCCTTTGTGCGGACTATCTGCCCGTTTTTCCTTTACGATGGGCTCCTGGTTTTCACGCTCGCCCTTGCGCTTCCGCCGACGCCCATCCTGACCTTGGTCTTCGCCCTTTCGCTGGCGCTCGATGTCCTCGACACCGATCTAGATCTGCAAGCGGAATACGGGGCGCGCTTCGTCAAGTCGGGACGCTGGGTCCTGCTTGCAGGCGTGGCTACCGGCTACGCCCTGAGCCTCGTTCGGCGTCCGGATCCCCTGGTGATCGATATCCTCACCGCTGCGCTTGCCGGCTTCATGATATTTCACACATTCAACGGGCAGTTCCCGGTGGCCCGAAACAAAAAATTTCCCGCGTTCGTGGTCGGGCTTCTCACGTTTTGGGGGTTGCACGTGTTGCTGGGCGCCGTGGACTGAGCCGCCGTTCTTCTCACTGCTTCTTCGGAACCTGTTCTTCGTACAGGTCGCCGACGCCTTGGCGTTCGTAGTAGGCCTCCATGACGTCTTCCAACGGTAGGATGCCGTCGACGAGCCACGTTGGGAGTTCTTCGCGATCACCGGTGGGCGGGACGGTGCCGTAGGGCGATTTCGCGGGCCAGACCGCCTCTTGGGCGACCACCTCGCGAACCTTGATCTCATCGTCGGTGACGTTCCAAGCCAGCAGATCCTTCGCCAGCGTGAGCGGGCCGTCGTAGGTGCTCCGTATCTCGTTGTACATGTCTTCCCATGTGTTTTCGTCGTTGAAGAAGTGATATGCGATCGCCATTCGCGGCTCGACCATGCTGAACACCTTGCCGGCCGCCGCGGGCGGCGTGTGGACCCGCGCCGAAACGAGCGCTGAGTTGGCGCGATCCCAACCCTGCAAGTCGATGTTCTGCCGAATCGTGCCGAAGGTCTCGTGAATCACGATATCGGCATTCTTCGCGTGCTCGATGAACCATTGGTTCGGGAAGGTATCGCTCGAGAAGACGAACTTGCGGTTCTTCCATTCGAGCGAGAAGCTGACCGGCCCCGCCATGATGTGCACGGCGGGCCAGGCAGAGATCTTCACACCGTTCTCGTCGTAGATTATCGAGAACTCGTCATGCGGGAACTCGTTCACCTCGATCTGCCCGGCCACCGTGGGTAACCGCCCGGACCGCCCATCGATGTCCCAGGAAAACGATTCGATCTGGTGGTCGATGAAGTGCTTCGTCCCCCATTCGGGGTGGTCCTCCGGCCCGTCCGGACCCCAGATGCGAGGGGCCCGCTGCCGGCCTCCGACCCAGCCCCCAATGTGCCAGGCAGCAAAGTCGCCAATGTGATCGGAATGGAGGTGGCCGACGAAGACCTTGTTGACCAAGTCGTACGGGATCTCCAATACCGAAAGGTTGGCGACCGAGCCCGTTCCGAGGTCGAAGATGAATTTGTCGCCGTTTCCGAGCTCTACCAGCCAGCACGCTGACGCCTGCGACTTCCGCTGGTTCGGCATACCTGTCCCCAGGGAGATGACCCGCATCTCGTTCTTCCCGAGCTTCTCGGTATTCGGGTAGTAGGTCTTCCGGCCTTCCTCGTCCGCCGACGCGTCCGTGGCCAGGTCCGGTTGTTGGCCGCTGTCGCCTCGGTGCCAACCATACGCATAGGCCGCGACTGCGAGCAGGAGAGCACCGACCATGGCGACCGTCTTATTGATACCTTGCATCCTTGGATCCTCCTTGGTCACTTCACCGGGTTGGGAACGTCGAGCACGCCGTTGTCCTTCTTGTACTCGTTCCAGAGGGCGACCATTTCTTCGAGCTTGCCCGGTTGCTCGGCGCTGAGGTCGTGGAGCTCCGCGGGATCCTTGGAAAGGTCGAAGAGCTCCCAGTTGCCGGTGCCAAGCGGCTTGGGCAGCCAGACGATCTTCCAGTTCCCATCGAAGAAGCCCTTGAAGCTGAAGAGCTCGTAACCGACTCTGCTGGCGCCTGCGTATGCGGTCTCGTTCTTCCCCGCGAAGAGGTCCAGCACCGACTGACCCTGCATTGGTAGAACCTTGCGACCGTCGATGGCGTCAGGCTGCGCGGCGCCCGCGACGTCGAGGAGGGTCGGCATGATGTCTCGCACGTGAACAAACGAGTGGTTCATGGCGCCAGGCTCCACAGGCTCGCCCGGCACCTTGACCAACAACGGCGCCTTGATGCCCCCTTCGGTCGTATAGGCCTTGAACATGCGGCTTGGCGACATGCTGGCCTGCGCCCAGCCCGGTCCCATCTCGATGTAGGAGCCCGGAAGACCACGATTGACGAGGCTGTTGTCGAACGAGCCCAGGTACTCCTCGGTCTGACCAGGATACGCCGTGGGCAAAGATCCGTTGGCGCCGTTGTCCGACATGAAGACGATCATCGTGTTGTCGTACTCGCCGATCTCTTTGAGGTAGTCGAACACCCGCTCTATCTGCTCGTCCATGTAATCGACCATCGCCGCATACACTTCCATGTCGCGCGCAGCGAGTTCACGCTCCTCCGGGGACATGTCGTCCCAAGCTTTGACGGTCGGCAATCGGGGAAAGGGGACCGCTTCATTGGGCACGATGCCGAGCTTCTTCAAGCCCAGAAGCCTCTCCTGCCGAAGAGAGTCCCAACCTTGATCGTACTTGCCCTTGTACTTGTCGATGTACGCCTTCGGCGCATGCAACGGGTCATGAGGCGCGGTGTACGAGAGGTAGGCGAAAAAGGGCTGGTCATCCGCGCGCCCTTGCTCGATCCATTCGAGCATTCGATCCGTGTAGTACCGGGTCGAATAGAAGTCGTCGGCCAATGATTCGACTTCCTTCCCGTTCCGCTGGTAGACCATCGTCTCGGGCGGGCTGACCGGTTTGCGATCGTTCCAGTGACTGCCGCCGCCCGGCAGCAGAACGAACGTCTCTTCAAAGCCTCGCGCATGGGGGCTCGTGTTCTCGTCGAGGCCGAGGTGCCACTTGCCCGCCATGTACGTGTGGTACCCGGCTCGCTCGAGGACTTCGGGGAGGGCGGCTACCTCGAAGTTGAGATACCCGGCGTACCCGGGGATCCCATCCATCTCGGGCGTGGTGAGCTCCCCCATCGTACCGAGGCCCGCACGATGGTTGTCCATCCCAGACAGCAGGACCGACCGCGTCGGCGAGCAAGTGGGCAGCACGTGGAAGTTGCTGAGTTGCAGGCCTTCCTTCGCCAGCTCGTCGAGAGCCGGTGTCGCAATCTCTCCACCGAATGCGCCGAGGTCGGAGTACCCCATGTCATCGGCCACGATGAGCAGGATGTTGGGCTGCTTGGCGACCTCCGTCTTCGAGGTTGGCTTGCAGCCCGCCAAGGACCACGTAGCCATTGCGATGAGGACG
>JAFDAJ010000014.1 GCA_019313915.1 Deltaproteobacteria bacterium | reverse complement strand
TCGCGCAGATCGATGCGGGCGCACAAGCGGTGCAGCTCTTCGACAGTTGGGTCGGTTGCCTGTCGCCGTCTGACTACCGGCGGTACGTCATGCCGCACACCAAAGCGATCTTCGACAAACTTCCCAAGGGCACGCCGGCTATCCATTTCGGCACCGGCAACCCGGAGCTCTATCCGGCAATCAAGGAAGCCGGCGGCGACGTAATCGGTATCGATTGGCGTATCTCACTCGATGATGCCTGGTCGGTGCTCGGCGATGATGTTGCTCTGCAGGGCAACATGGACCCGGCAGCGCTTCTCGCGTCGACCGATGTGATCGATGTGATGCGCGCCCGCGCGTCTGAGGTGCTCGACAGCGCAGCGGGCCGTCCCGGCCACATCTTCAATCTAGGCCACGGCATCATGCCGCAGGCCACACCCGCCCAAGCGCGTGCCCTGGTTGACCACGTGCACGAGGCCAGCCAGCGCTAGTTTTTCCGAACCCCGATGAAGTGGAATGTGAGCGAGAACGTGGCGCCGAGTTGTTGGCCCGACACTACGGAGCTCTCGGTAGGTGTTCGAATCGCCAAGCCGATCATCGTCCAGTCGAAAGTCGCGGAAAACGACATCCAGCGGATGATCGGAATGCGCAGGCCCGCGCCGAGCGTGAAGCCGCCTCCGTCGACGTCGGGATCCGTCGCCAGGTCATAGGGGTTGCCGCTGAATGTTCTGCTGTAGAACAGATCGATGCGAATCATCGGGTGCACGTATGGGATGAACCGGAAGATCCCCTGGATGTCGAGACCGACCTTCATGAGCTTATACAGATCGTAGTTCGCTTGCCGGTAGAAGGCGCCGAGATAGAACCCCCCAAGACCAAGCCCGACAGCAAAACCATACTCGGGGCCGTTTAGCTTCGGCGCATCCACCGTGGGCGCGGAGAGGCTGAGCGAAGTGAACTGGTCCGGATCGTACGAGCTCGGACCGACGAAGCCTTCCATCCAGAGCCAGCCTTGTACCTTCTTGTAGTACACGCTTCGGTTGTCTTCTTCTGGGGCAGCGGCCGCCTGAGGGGCGGGTGCTGCCTCCGTCGCGGTCGACCCCTCAGCTACCGTCCCGACAGAGCTTTCCTCTTGGGCGAGCGCGGTAGATGAGAACAACAACACAGCACCAACCAACATGATAACGTATTTCATCAGTTCTCTCCCCATCTCGAATCGCCTTGGCCCGCCTCGACGCGGTAGGCGCCTTCGAACCAGTTGCCAGCGTCGACTAGCTTGCAGCGCGCCGAACAGAACGGAAAGTTCGTGGCGCGTTTGGCAAGCTCCTTCTTGCAAATCGGGCAGCGTGCGGTTTTCATCGAGTTCGACGATATCACAGGAGACACGAGGATAGTGAGACCAGGCCGGCCACGAGACGCATTCGATCCCCTGCGCAAAATTTTCGGCTCGACCTCAGGGTTCGAGGCGTTGGTTTCGGGCAATAGAGTAACCTTGCTGCACGACGGGGAGCAGGCGTTCCCGGCGATGCTCGAAGCGATCGCGGAAGCGAAGCGCGAGGTCCTTCTGGAGATGTACTGGTTCGCATCGGACAGCGTCGGCCGCCAGTTTGCCGATGCATTGAGCGCGAAGGCCGAAGCCGGCGTGAAGGTGCGCGTGATTTATGATGCCGTCGGAAGTATCCAAAGCGACGGCCGGATGTTCTCCCGTCTGCGCAATGCGGGTTGCGAGGTCGAGCAATACAACCCGATCGCGCCGTGGCGCGCGCGCTTTCGCATTGGCGTCGTGAACAATCGTGACCATCGCAAGTTGCTCATCGTCGATCGGCAAGTTGGCTTTACGGGCGGGGTCAATCTAGGTGATGAGTGGGCACCCGAGAGCGCCGGTGGGGCAGGCTGGCGTGACGACACCATCCGAATCGAAGGGCCCGCAGTCGAGCAGATGTGCGACATCTTCGACTATGGCTGGCGCCTTATCGTCGAGCCGCCGACCGCCACTCGACCTCCATTCCGGCCGCCGGTCGACACGGGCAATGGCAAAGGCAGCCGCGTCCGCGTCTTGGCGAATCATTACTTCCGCGAGCGCCGCGCGATCCGGCAGGCGTATCTCCACCGGATTGAGAGCGCCCAGCGCTCGGTCTGCATCACCAACAGCTACTTCGTCCCGGACGGGCAGATCCGCCGCGTGCTTGGGCGGGCCGTCGACCGCGGCGCGGAAGTACGCGTGATCCTCCCCGGAAAGAGCGACGTCATCGCGGCACGGCACGCGGCATGCAAGCTCTACGGGCGCCTTTTGGAAGCCGGCATCCAGCTCCACGAATGGCAGGGCTCGATTCTCCACTCCAAAACCGTGGTCATCGACGGTCGCTGGTGCACGGTAGGCACGTACAATCTCGACTCCCGCTCCCTGCGTTTCAATCTCGAGGTCGTCGCGGCCATCGAGGACGCTGCGCTTGCGGGCGCCATGGAGGAACGCTTCAATGAAGACCTCGAGCACACCAAGCCCGTCTCCTACGAGGAGTGGAAGCGTCGCCCCTTGCACATCCGGATGCTAGACGACTTCTTCTACCGCTTTCACAAGCTGCTCTAACGTGGAACGAACGCCACAACACACCTACCTGGACCCGCTCGATGCGATTTGGCTAACGGTCGCCGGCCGCATCGGTTTCCGAGTGCAGCGCTCCGCGGAGGTCTATGCTTCCACCGACGGGCAGGGCATCATGACGATCGGCGCCCCGAGCACGCTCGACCCCGACGATTGTCTGGCGCAGATGATTCTTCATGAGCTGTGCCACTCGTTGATCGAAGGGGTGGAGAGTCTCGACCTTGCCGACTTTGGTCTCGACAATGACAGCGAGCGGGACGTGACGCGCGAGCACGCGTGTCTGCGGTTGCAGGCATGGTTGACCGAGAAGTACGGCCTGCGGCAGGCACTCGCCCCGACCACCGACTTCCGGAGCTACTACGATGACCTGCCGGAGGACCCGCTTGCGGACGACGGAGAGCCGGCCACCGTGGCGGCGAAGCTGGGCGCAGCCCGATCCGAGGAGGCGCCCTGGGCGCCGCATTTGCGGGAGGGATTGGAGGCAACGGCGAAAATCCTAAACGTTGCCCGGCAGTTAGGTGCGGCCGACCCGAAGGCGGAAAAACCGCCTATCTGGTCGGAATTGAGGCACTAATTCACCTGCACCTGCACTGGCGCTGACACTGGCGCTGACACTGACACTGGCACTGACACTGGCGCTGACACTGACACTGGCACTGGCGCTGACACCGGCACTGGCGCTGACACTAACGCCGGCGGGGCTCCGCCTGGCACCCCCCGACCCACATGGTATAGGCCCGCCGCTTCATCCGAAGTCGGGGTCCTTTTGGCCCCCGAAATTATTCACATCTCTCGGCTCGATCAGACGTTCCGGTGCTCCTTCAGGAGTTGTTCGTCTGGGGGGATGGCAGTTCAACCGAAAGGAGAAATGAGCAATGACCGAAACTACCCATGAGACCCAGGAAGCGCCTGAGTTGGCGGCCCTGGGAAGTCCCGATGTCGCGTCGGGTGATCTACCGATTGGCCTCAGAGCCCTCATCGACGCCGGTGTGCACTTTGGTCATCAGACCAAGCGTTGGAACCCGCGGATGCGCCCCTACATCTACGGCGCCCGCAACGGCATTCACATCATCGACCTCGATCAGACCGCGGAGCTCTTCAAGCGCGCCTACGCGTTCATCGCCGAAACAGTTGGACGCGGCGGACACGTGCTCTTCGTCGGTACCAAGCGTCAAGCCGCAGAGGTCGTCCGCGAAGAAGCCGAGCGCGCCGGTCAGTACTTCGCTACGGGCCGTTGGCTCGGCGGCACACTGACCAACTACCGCACCATGAAGGGCGGTATCGATCGGCTCCGCAACATCGAGCAGCAGATCGAAGACGGCACCATCGACTCCCTCCGCAAGAAGGAAGCGCTGTCGATCCGCCGTGAGGGCGACAAGCTCGAGAAGTATCTCGGCGGCATCAAGATGATGAACGGGCTCCCATCGGCGCTTTTCGTCATCGACCCGCATAACGAGCACATTGCGGTCAACGAGGCGCGCAAGCTCCACATCCCGATCGTCGCGCTCACAGACACCAACTGTGATCCCGACCTCATCGACTTCGTGATCCCCGGCAACGACGATGCAATCCGCTCGATCAAGCTGATCGCCTCGCGCATCGCCGACGCGTGCATCGAGGGTAGCCAGCAGCGTCGCGACTTCCTCCAGCACGACGGTGCTCAGGCGCCGGGTGCGCCATCCGGCGAGGGCTTGCAGGTCGAGTTCGCTCGTAAGCGAGGCTCCACGCCGGCAGCTCCCGAGGGGAAAGCATAATGTCTGACGTTAGCGCATCTATGGTCAAGTCACTTCGCGATCGCACCGGCGCTGGCATGATGGCGTGTCGCGATGCGCTTCGTGAGACCTCAGGCGACGAAGAAAAGGCGATCGAGGTCATTCAGAAGAAGGGTCTGAGCAAGGTCGCCAAGAAGGCAGGCGCCATCGCAGGCGATGGTCTCGTGCATGCCTACATCCACGGCGCGGGCCGCGTGGGCGTCCTTCTCGAGGTCAACTGCCAGACCGATTTCGTGGCGCGTGGCGATGACTTCCAGCAGTTCGTCGAAGAGACGGCCATGCAGGTGGCTGCCGAGAGCCCGCTCTTCGTGAGCGAGGACGACATCCCCGACAACGAGATTCTCGCCCGCACCGCAGTTTTCCGCGGTCAGCTCGACGAGGAGGCCAAGGCCACCGGCAAGGAAAGGCCCGCCGCCGCCATCGAGAAGATCATCGAAGGCAAGCTCGCCAAGTGGAAGAGGGAGTCCTGCCTCCTCGACCAAGTATCCATCATGCATGACGACAAGACGATTCGTCAGCTCCTGGAGGCACTCACCGTCAAACTCGGCGAGAAAATCAAAGTTCGCCGCTTCTCCCGCTACGAGCTCGGTGAAGGGATCGAGAAAAAGAAGACGGACCTGGCGGCAGAGGTGACTGAAGCGCTAAAAGGCTCTTGAGTCATGACTAACGGGGCCAAGCTCACGCGGGTACTACTCAAGCTCTCGGGTGAGGTGCTTTCCGGTGGACCTACCGGAATGAGCATCGAGCCCGAGACCGTGAAAGCGATCAGCGAGGAGCTGGCCGAAGTTCAAGCAAGCGGATGTCAGATCGGCATCGTCATCGGTGGTGGAAACATCTTCCGTGGCCTCAAGGGCAGTGCCACGGGGATGGATCGTACCGCGGCCGACCACATGGGCATGCTGGCCACTGTCGTGAACGGCATCGCGCTCCAAGATGGGCTCGAGAAGGCCGGGGTCGATACACGCGTGATGAGCGCGCTCGAGATCAGGGCCGTCTGCGAACCTTACATCCGACGCCGCGCCGTGCGCCACTTGGAGAAGGGCCGCGTGGTGATCTTCGTTGCTGGCACCGGCAATCCATACTTCTCGACCGACACGGCGGCCGCCCTGCGCGCGATGGAGATTCACGCCGACGCGCTGTGCAAGGCGACCAAAGTCAAAGGCATCTACGACAAGGATCCGGTCCATCACGACGATGCCAAGATGGTCCGCCGAATGAGCTACGACCGGTTCCTCATGGAGCGGGTTGGAGTCATGGACGCCACGGCCGTAGCGCTGTGCCGCGACAACGATCTACCCATCCGGGTGTTCAAGCTGACCGAGCCTGGGAACATTAAACGGGTTGTCATGGGCGAAGACGTCGGTAGCCTAGTGACTGCGGAGGGTTGATCTCCGCCGGATGCGAGGGAATCGATGCTTGCTGAAACACTGGAAGAACTGGCCACCGCCGTCGACAAGGCGCACGAATCGCTCAAGCGTGACCTTGCCAAGATTCGCGCGGGCCGCGCCAACCCAGGCATCCTGGACGGCCTCCGGATCGACTACTACGGCACCCCGACACCGCTAAAGCAGCTCGCGTCGATCTCGGTGCCGGAGGCGCGAATGATCGTCCTCAAGCCGTTCGATCGGACCCAGATGCAGCCCATCGAAAAGGCGATTATGGAGGCGCAGCTCGGCCTCAACCCGTCCAACGACGGCGAGATCATTCGTATCCCGATGCCGCCACTCACCGAGGAGCGCCGCAAAGACTTGGTCAAGCTGGCTCGCAAGTCGGGTGAGGAGTGCAAGGTCGCGATCCGCAAGGCACGGCACGACGCCAAAGACATGATCGACAGCCTTCAGAAGGAAGGAGATGTCGGCGAGGACGACGCTGACCGTGCTCGCAAGGAGCTCGAAGACAAGGTCAAAGTCGGTACCCACAAGGTCGACGAGATCGTCGGCAAGAAAGAAATCGACATCCTCGAGGTTTAGAACGGCCTGCCGAAGTTCACGTAGAACTGCGTCCCCCCGCCCCGATCGAATCCATACGCGAAGCCGAGGCGGAGCGTGTAGGGCTGCGAGTATCCGAGCGTGAAGTCCATCAGGATCTCGGCTCCAGTGCCTTTGCGGAAGTCATTGAAGTCGAGCGGCCCGAAGTACGCATTGCCGTAGTCGAAGAACACCAGCCCGTACATGCGGTCGAAGAACACCGGTACCGTGCCTGGGCCGCGCAGCACGCGTGTGAGTGGGAAGCGGTACTCGGTTTGAAGCAGCTGAAATCGGTCGCCGACGATCGAGAACGCCGGGTAGCCGCGCAGCGCCACGCCCCCGAGTTGCTCGAAGTTGAGGAGCTGCTCGATCAGCGACGTGTCCGGGAAGCCGCCCAAGGAGAACATCCCCCGCTCGCCCCTGCTGTCTTCCCCCGCGCCGCCGCCGTACCGGAACGCGACGACGTGGTGCTGGGCCCAAGGCATCTCGATGAACCGGCGAATGAACCAGGACGTTCGAATGCTTTTGAACTGACTGCCGATCCCCGGGTGCGCGAACGAGATTGCGGCCCCCAAGGTGCGTCCCTCGGACGGCGTGTAGTCGTAAATGTGCCGGCGGGCGTCGTTGTAGCTCCATGAAAGCCCAATGTCGGCGTTGAGGCCCGTGGCGGGAATGATAGGTGGCGGGAAGTTGGGGCTGAGCGTTCCGTTGAAGCTCGAGAGCGAGCGCGTCCACGTCAGTCCGTAGCTCGCGCTGATACGGTTCGCGTGAAAGGAGCGTGGTATCACGTGGGAGATGCCGAGACGGCCGCCGTATGCGTCCTCGACGTAAGGCCTCCGTTGTCCGTTGACGATGAATCCGCTGCGCGGCGTCACTCGGCGAAAGAACGAAACCGACAAGTCGGGCGGCAGGCGTCTCAGCGTGTAGCGAAGGTCGGCGTTCACGTAGCCCTCGGTGAGGCTGACCCCGAGGCGCGCAGAGAAGAGGTGGAACTGAGCCGCGTCCTCGCCTCGTGTGAAAATCCCGAGCTGACGCCCGAACGCGTCTTCCTCGAGATCGATGCCCCAAAACCGCGGGTACAGTGTCCGCGCGCCGACGTATCGCGTCGACAGATCCGAGATCAAGGCGTCGGGATCACTCGGTGGCGGCCGATTGTCCACGTACGGAAACGCCGGGCGGCCGCTATCGGGCTCGAGGTCGATCAAGTAGATGTCGTATCCGCGGCTGGTGTACCCGATGTATGCGAGTCGCGTGCCGTCGGGGGAGGGCGCAGGTGTGTACGCGCCTGACACGAGGTTGGTGACTTGCGACACCTCTGCGTTGGCGGGCGCCCAGGCGTAGATGTTCGCGATGCCCGTCCGGTCGCTCGAGAAGTACAGCAAGCTGCCGTCCGGCGACCATGCGGGCCCGGTATCCATCGCTCGGTCGTGGGTCACGCGCGTGATCTGTCGAGTCGCGAGGTCGATCACTTCGATGTCGCGGTAGCCGCCCCTTCGCCACGCGCTGTAAGCGACCTTCGACCCGTCCGGCGAAAATCGCGGGGTATACACCTGTTCGAAGCGCTCGCTTTGAACGAGAATCTCTTGGGACCCTTCGATGTCGCCGAGGCTAGCGATCCACAGGCTCTGGGTGCCCGCGTCGTTTCGGACGTACGTGATCGCTCGGCCATCTGAGGAGATGTCGGGATAACGTGCCCGGAGGCCCCGGGTCAGGCGCTTACGGTTCCACTGGCCGCGCCGGTCGAACCTAAACAGGTCATAGTAGCGGTAGACGTTGGTCTTGTACGCGTCGAAGGACTCGAAATAGAGATCGCCATTCGGGTGCACCGTCGGATAACTCTCCCCGGCGCTACGCACGACGCGCTGGACTGCGTTTCCGTTGGCTAGATCGAGCGTGCGGATCTGCGGGTCGCTTCGTCCGTCCTGCGCGTAGTAGATCAACCGATTGTCGTCGGAGAATCGCAGCCCGCGAACCGTCTCGCCGTGGAACGTGATGCGGCGCGCCTTCGTCATGCCCTGCGCGCGGACAACTGCTTCCACTTCGCCATACTGACGGCGCATATCCGCAATCCAAAGCCCGTAGAGCTCGTCGAACGTTTTACCGGTAAGCCGTTTGCTCATTCGGTTCACGCTGAAGGGAATGGCGCGGCTTCCATACCACTCGGCCATCTCCGCAATGAGCTCTTCGCCGTACTCCTGGACGAGCCAGTGGATGAAACGGGATCCGTAAAGGTACCAGATGTCGCCGTGCGGCCAGTAATCGGTTCGGTTGTTGAGGGTGTCGAAGTGAAGAATGTTGTCTTCGAGGACGGCCATGCGCATGTACATCTCGAACTGCGTCGACCGCAGACGCCCGCCCGCGGTCTCAGCGGACTCCAAGTACGTCGCTATGCCTTCGATGATCCATCGCGGTTGAAGATTGTTCGGCGCCCACACTTTGCCGAGGATCTCGTTGATGACCGCGGGCAGACCGCCAATGTTGTCGAGGTGCAAGATGTGGCTGTGCTCGTGGGTCACCAGAACGGTGAGCCAGTCGTCAAAATCTCCGAGCACCGAGAGGTCCGCGGGAGCGCTTACGTAGAGCCGAATCGTGTTGTAGTGCAGCGGGGTGGCGCTGCCGTTGGCAGCATCGATGTCGTCAGTCAGAACGATCTGGACCCGCTTCTTGGGTTGGTGGCCGAGGAGGGGGGCGAGCTTCGCGTTGGAGCTCTCGGCGACCGCGAGAACCCGTCGGGCCACCAGAGCCAGGGGCTCCGGGTAGTTCACCTCGAAATGCTCGCTCCGGACCGTCCGCCACCGCCTGGACAGGTCCTTGGTTTGAGCCTCCGCCGGAATCGCCCCCAAAAGCCCCAGCAGACAAGCCAATGCAGCCGCCACCTGGGCCATCCCTCGCCTTCTAACATGGGGTCCGCAGCAACCCATAACCGTCTGTTCACCCCCTTTCCCGGTCAAAGGCTTGACCGGTGGCATAGCCAGCTCCTAGCCTTAACTCTGATTCAAGGCGGGGTTTCGTTACAATGGGTTCGGAGCGAGGGGAATTGGTCATCGAAGGTCTGGCGTTGCCGTTGGCGCTGCGTTTCATCTCTGGGAAGTACCAGGGAGGGGAATTTCCTCTTCCTGAGGACGGAGAGATTGTGATTGGGCGCTCCAGCGAGCTGGAGATGGTCCTCGTCGAGGACATGGTTTCCCGACGTCACGCGAAGATTTCCGTCGAGAGCGGGGACATCTTCTTGGAGGACCTTGGTTCGACGAATGGGAGCTTCGTCAACGGGGAGAAGATCACTCGGACCAAGTTGGCGGAGGGCGATCGTATCCTGATCGGCACGAGCATCATCAAAGTGGTCGCGTCCGACGGGTCTGCCTCCGTGCAGGATGCCAAGGCCAAGATGGATGCTGCCGCCGCGAGCGCGAGACCATCCCCAGTCAGCACCATGACCGGCTCCATTGCCGAAGTGCCGCTGCCAGATCTCCTTCAGCTGTTCTCGGCGTCCAAGAAGACCGGTGTCTTGCAGATCACGACCGAGGACGACGTCGGCTCGATTTACCTCGAAGAGGGCATGGTGCAGTTCGCCGTCGTCAATGGCGATGAGTCGGTGCCGCCCGAGAAGGCATTTTATCGCGTGCTCGTTTGGGACAAGGGCACCTTCGACCTGCTCCCCAAAGTGGAGCGCACATTTCCCACCGAGATTCAGGGCAGCATCGAAGGCCTCCTCATGGAGGGTATGCGCCAACTCGACGAGATCATGCGTCTCGGAGACGCACTCCCGTCGCTGAAATCTAGGATTTCCGTGGTCTCCCCGCTAGAGAAGCCGCTGCGTGACGCTTCGCCCGAGGAACTGGACGTGATTCAGCTTGCGCTCAACTACGACACGCTCGTCGACATGATGAACCACAGCGGCAAACCGGACCCAGAGGTCGCAGAGGTCGTCGTAACCCTCCTCGAAAAAGCCTACATAACCAGCGACTAGCGAGGGGTCAGACCCCTTTTCCCTGGTGGGTCATTGGGGGACTGCGCCGTGTAGGGTTAGCAGCCTGACGAGCAGGTCTTCCGAGTACTTCGTGAGTTTGGTGAAAGCCACGCCCATGCCCGGGGGGTCATCCTGCACACGGACCACCTGGCCTGCGCCTTCGATCGTCTCGATGTCGTCCATGATCACCGTGAATGTGAGATTGACCTCCGTTCCGACAGGCAGAGGCTCCTTTGAGCGGATGAACACACCGGACCGCGAGACGTTTGTCACGTATTCATGAACGAAGGCATCGAAGGACTCGAACTCCTTGTTGATCGTGACCCGTTTGTTGATGCGTTGGCCGTCGTCGTTGCTCATCGGAACGTCAGACTCCCGTCAGGTCGAACTGCTCCACATGATAGTCGTTTCTCGGCTTCAGTTCGATGCGTCGCTGGAAGCGCCGAGCTGCCTCTGCGACAGAGGCCTTTTCTTCGCGTTCGAGCATGTCGCAGACCGCGGGGTGCGCGCTGATGACGATCTTGTAGCCTGGGAGTGAGTCTCGCTCGCGCCGCATCTGCCGGAAGATCTCGTGGCACACGGTTTCCTTCGACTGAAGGAGCCCGGTCCCGTCGCAAAAGAAACACGGCTCGTAGAGCGTTCGCCCGAGCGACTGCCGAGTCCGTTTCCGAGTCATCTCGACCAGACCCAACTCGCTGATCCGAAGCGCGGTGGTTCTAGACTTGTCCGTTTTCAGAGCAGCGAGAAATGCCTTGAAGACCTTTTCCCGATGGGCGTGCCGCTCCATGTCGATGAAGTCGAGCACGATCAGGCCGCCGATGTTTCGGAACAAGAGTTGATACGCGATCTCGCGCACCGCCTCGAGATTGGTTTGCAGGATCGTCTGCTCGACGTCGCCTCCCTTGCCTGTGAACCTTCCGGTGTTGACGTCGATTGCCGTCAATGCTTCGGCCTGGTCGATCACCAGGTGCCCGCCCGATGGGAGCTGGACCTTGCGGGAAAGCGCGCGAGTGATCTCCTCCTCGATGCCGTACTCGTCGAACAAAGGTTCGTGCCCTTCGTAGAGCCGCAGGTCGTTGGCCCGCTCTGGCAGGAAGAGCGTCAAGAATTCCTTGAGGCGCTGGTATTCGTCGCGATCGTCGACGACGATTTCGCTGACGTCCTCGGTGAAGAGGTCCCGCGCGGACTGGATCACGAGGTCCGGCTCTTCGTGAATCAGCGCAGGGGCCTTTTTGACTGCTTTCTGGGCCTTCTGAGTCTGTTCCCAGAGCTGTACGAGGTAGCCGATGTCGGCCTTGAGCTTCTTTTTGGTGAGCCCCTGGGCGAGTGTCCGGACGACTACGCCGCCGTGTGGTGGCTTCACCGAGTCGATGACCTCTTTGAGCCGCCGCCTCTCGCGATCGTTGCCGATTCGCTTGGAAACGCCGACGTGGTCGACCGTAGGCATGAACACGACGTAGCGCCCGGGGAGCGCCACGTGACTCGTGACACGAGCGCCCTTCGTCCCGATTGGCCCCTTCGAGACCTGCACCATGAGCGACTGCCCCTCCTTGAGAAGGTCGCGAATTGGTGTCTTTCTGGAAGCTCGGTTCCGTCGGCCTTTGAAAGTGTTGCGCTTTTCGTTGCCTTCGCCTTCCTCTTCAGTGCCGGGCTCCGCTTGGAGGTCCTCCACGTGAAGGAAGGCCGCGCGGTCGAGCCCGACGTCGATGAAGGCCGCTTGCATCCCTGGCAGGACGCGGGTCACTCGGCCGAGGTAGACGTTCCCCACTGGCGACCGATGATGTCGGCGCTCGACGTAGAGCTCGCGGAGCACTCCCTCCGCTATGAGACCAACGCGCGTCTCTCCAATGTCGACGTTGATCAGGAGTGTATTTTTTGCCACGGAAGATCTAGTTCTTCCGAAAGATCTGCTCGATGTCGGCCTGCGTGGTCTCCTCGCTCTCGGAGCGCGCCACGGCGATCTCCTTCACGACCAGATTGCGCGCGGTCTCCAGCATCTTCTTCTCGCCGAAGGACAGGGACTTCTCGACCTGCAACCGATAGAGGTCCCGCATGACCTCGGCGACGTCGAAGACCGAGCCGGTCTTAATTTTGTCCATGAAACCACGGTATCGGCGGTTCCAGGTCTGATTGTCGAACACGACAGGCTGCTCTTCGAGCAGGGCGAAAATCTCCTTGATGTCGGTCTCGGAGATCGGGGGCCTGAGCCCCACCTTCTTGGCCTGTGCGACCGCCACCCGGATCCGATCGTTGTTCTTCGCATCCAGCGGCCTCAGCACGTAGAACTCCATAGTCGCCGTGCCGATTTTTCGCTCCTCGATGGAAACGACCTCGGTCACGCCCTGCTTGGGATAGATGGCCTTGTCGCCAACCTTGAATTCGTATGTCCCCGCTTGCATCGGGACTCCTTATCTCGCCAAAAAATGTTCGCTTACGCCTGATTGGCACGCGTATCGGTTAAACGGGCGCTGCGAAGTGTTTATTTCAGGACTCAGCCTCGCACTTCGCGCGTCCCCGCCCTTTCGGTGCGGCCGGGTAGCGCCCCAGCCGGGACCAAATGTAGCCCTAGAGAGCATGCGGGTCAACGCGCTCCCCAGCGTTACGGAGGTCCAACCGATCTTCCGTTTGGGGTTTCGATCGTTCCGCGCATCGTGCTTGGACGAACTTTCTTCAGCTTTTCAACGTGGTCTGATAAACATACGTTTATCAACGATTACAAACTGTTGAAAGCCGACGTTGCAAAACTTTTCGCTCAAATAGGGTAAAGTTATGTATAATTCATGTGCGCTTCCGCTTGACACGTGAAGTGACGTGACAATACGGTACGTGCACCTGCAATATTGACCCACCTTGGAGGAGGTCGAAATGGCGACTGCAAAAAGACGAACAAAGAAGGCCGCAAAGAAGCGGCCAGCAAAAAAGCGCGCGACTAAGAAGCGCACAACCAAAAAGCGCGCAACTAAGAAGCGCGCAACCAAGAAGCGCGCAACTAAGAAGCGCGCAACCAAGAAGCGCGCAACCAAAAAGCGTGCAACCAAAAAGCGCGCAACTAAGAAGCGTGCAACCAAAAAGCGCGCAACTAAGAAGCGTGCAACCAAAAAGCGCGCAACCAAAAAGCGTGCAACCAAGAAGCGCGCAACCAAAAAGCGTGCAACCAAGAAGCGCGCGACTCGTAAGAAGAAATAAGCTTCTAGGCGGTGGACCTTCGGGTCGACCAAGGGGTCACCTCTGGTGGCCCCTGGCCTAAGGCCCTGGTTTTTTGGGGCCTTCGCGCAGTTTGTCGTGACGATCCCTCTTTCTTATCGGGGGGTGTTCGTCTGCTAGCGCCCCAGCTCTTTGGCTGGGGCGTTGGCAATTTAAGATGTCTTCTTTTCGCTCTCGAGGAGCCTCCGTAGTCGCGGCGCTTCCATACGCACGGCGATTACTTTCTCGCTTCCAAGCGTGACCGAGCCCACGGCGCTACCCCTTCGTTTGTGCACGAACCGCCGCGGTGTGTAGAGCACGTCGACGATAGTCTCTCCGCGAAAATCGCTGAAGTGCGCCGCTAACGTTGCCGCGTCAACTAGCGTTTCGGGTGCGCACGACTTCCCTTTGGAGAGGCGAACGACGACGTGCGCGCCTGTCGCGCCGCGAGCATGCAGCCACAGATCGTGCGGCCGTGCCACGCGAAGAGTGAGGCGGTCATTGTCGGCTGCGCCGCGGCCGACGAGCACGGCCAACCCATCGACGGTGCTGAACTCCCGATAAGGCAGACGTGTGCCCGCCTGTCGTCGCTTGCGCGCGTCCTCCCTCGGCTCGGTGATCGAGACCCCTAGCGCTTCGAGCTTCGTCGCCAGCTCGTTGGGAGAGCAGTCAGCGAGTGTATCGCGAACGCGAACGAGGTCCGCGATTTCCCCCTTCACGGCGTCGAGCCGCTCCGGCGCAACATCCAACCCTCGCTTGAGGCGCTTAGACTTCTTGAAGAGGTCCTGCGCGAGCTCGGCCGGACTCTTGCGTGGGTCGAGCTCGATGCGGACGGGCTGCGCGTCGTCGCCCCAGGTCGTTGTCTCGAAATAGGTCGCATTCCCTGTAATTTCCGTGATGTTAGCGAGGATGAGACTCGCCTTTTCGTGCAGATCATCCGCCTTCGCGGCCCGCTCGAGATCGCCGACGATCGCATCGCGCTTCTTCGAAAGGCGTTTGATTTGCCTATCCAAAAGACGCTCGAGTTGGCGGACACGCGTCGATTGATGGGCATCCAACACCGCGCCTCCCGTTGCGCGAAGCTCGTCCAAGCTCTTCGGGTCGAGGTGCTCCTCTTCGGCCGGCACCGAGGCAGGCGCCCCGGGTGAACGCACGACGATCGAGCCGTCCGTCTCGCAGAGCCACCACGCGCCGTAGGGTTTGCTTGGCGCCGTGATCAGGAACCGTGTCTGGTCCGCTCGAGTGAGCGACAGCCGACTCGCTCGCTGGCTCATTTCCACGGTTTCGATGCGCGCACCTTCGACGTGCCGCCGGAGCTGAGATAGCGCCGGGCTTGCGCTCGCGCCGCGCGGCCGTTCGGTCACGACGCCCATCGCAAGTGATCCGGGGAGCGTGACGAGGAGCAGAACCTCGTTGCGGCCACCGGCTCGGAACGAGAGACTCAGGAGCCCGGGCTCGGGTTGGTCAACGCGCGCGATCTTGGCATTCCACCCGCTCACTCTCGCCCTTCGGACAGCGCTTGAAGCAGGCGTGCCTCTCGAAAGGATTGTCGCGATTCGATGGTGACGAACGCGCGCGCCGCGCCGGAGCTTTGGAGCTTGTCGAGCACGTCGAGGAGCAGTGCGTGCGAAAACGATCGCCGGAGTCCCTCTGCGAGCAAGGAAGCATACAGGACCTCGGCCTCCGGCGCTGGGTCGTCCACGGCGTCAAACCCGCCTACCAGCGAGAGCGCGCTTGCCATCGTTTGCACGGCTTCCGGCTCCCAAAGTCCAGTTGGCCTCCAAGCGATGAGCCGCCCTTCGGTTCGGGGAATTCGGCCGAAGTAGTCGCGCAACCGCTCGCGGTCCCGGGCTCCCGTCGTCACTGCGGCGCTCGTGGAGACGACAATCATCGATGCTTGGAGTGCGTCCGCCGCCTCGCCGAGCCACGCTAGACCTGCGTCGAGCTCGCGACTCGGTCGCAATGGCCCTGCAGGTGACTGCCAGGACGCGTCCGGCGCACGGAGGGCCAGTTCGAACCCGTCCGGCAGCTTTTGCCGCCACTTGGCGAGCGTCCCGGGCTTGGGAAGAGGGGCCTGAGGGGCCAGCTCCGCAAAACGAAGCTCGGATGTGTACTTGGGCCCGGGGGGCCGCTCCAACAATGCGCCTGCAAGGAGCTCCATCGGCGAGAGGGTAGTCGGAGCGCCAGGACAAGCAAAGGCGCCTTGGCCTGAGGAATTGCCAGCTCGAGCACGCATTGACTAGGGGTGATTCGATGGCCTACAACTCCCGATAGGTTTGCCACCATCGGGGTAGGCCCAAGAGGGGAACGAGGGCATGGAGCAAGCTCGCAATTACGTCTGCACCGAGTGCGCAAGCGCGGTTCCATCGGGGCACAAGTTCTGCGGGGCCTGTGGGGCAGGCGTGCCCAACGAAGCACAGACGCTCGAGACACGGTTTTTCGGAGCGCTGCAGATGCCGGGCAAGGCGCGGCTCATCGTCGTCCGGGGAGACGAGGCAATGGGTGAGGGGCTCAGCTATCTCCTTCAGGCGACCGACCACGTCGCCGGGCGTGAAGCGGACCAGATCCCGTTCCCCAGCGACAACTGGCTCAGCCCGGTGCACGCGAACTTCGTCTACCGTGGCGAAAAGCTGGTCGTGCGGGATGAGGGTAGCCTCAACGGTGTGTACATTCGGATTCGAGGGGCATGTCCGATTCAAATTGGCGACCATTTCATGTGCGGCCAGCAGCTGTTCCGCGTGGACGCTACGCCCAAGGACACCTCGGGTCCCGAGGCCGACCAGACGCATTTCTATGCGTCGCCAAGGCGACCGAGCGCGTTCCGCGTCACGCAGGTCCTCGAAGGCGGCATGGACGGGATCGTCTGCTGCGCCCACGAGCGGTCGCTTCAAATCGGTCGTGAGGAATGCGACATCAACTTCCCGGACGACGTTTATCTGTCGCCCAGGCACGCCCGAGTCGAAATGTCCGGGGAATCCCTCGAACTGATCGATGAGAACTCCCAGAACGGGACTTACGTTCGCATTCGGGGCGAGCGGGACCTGAGCCATGGAGACTACCTTTTCTTGGGTAGAAACCTGCTCCGAGTGGAGGTGACGGCGTGATCGTCTGTTCCCGATGCAGCAAGGAAAACCAGGACCACTACAAGTTCTGTCTCGGATGTGGCGCAGAGCTTCCGCGACAGTCCTCGAAGCCAAGGTCCTTGTCGGCGCCTACGCCCCCCGGTGGTACGCCCTCGCCGGGCAGGACGACCAACGCTCCCCAGGCGCAAGGCGGACGGGCCGAGGCGCTGGCATCGGCGCCGCAACTCGAGCTGGATCCAACCCCGGTCGAGCCTCTGCGGTCGAAGCCGGTTCCCGTGGAGGACCCGCTGCCGCCCGAGTTGGCGCCGCTTGGTGACGAGACGTTGCCGTGTCCTCACTGCGGTTCGCAGGTTCCCGAGAGCTTCCGTTTTTGCCACGTATGTGGTGACGATCTGCATGCGGAAGCTTCCAGCGAGGCGCTGGCTGAAGCTTCCGTCGATGCGCCAGCAGAACGTGTCTCGGAGCCGGCCGTTGCCGAAGCCTCTCAGCAGGCCACGGCACGTGCGCGCTTGGTGCTGATTCAGCCAGACGGTTCCGAAGGCGAGTCGTTTTCTTTGTCCGCGGACCGCACCCTGATCGGCCGAGGCACCGGTGGCATCTTTGCCAACGATGCATATCTTTCGCCGGAGCACGCGGAGTTCCGCTTCGAGGGCAACCAGCTCGTCGTCAGGGACATGGAAAGCCTCAACGGGGTCTACATTCGAATCGAGCCCGAGGTGCCGATCGAGCTCTTCGATGGGAGCGTCTTCCGTGTCGGGCAGGAGATCCTTCGGTTCGAGGCGCCGGTCGCGCCGGACCCGTCGGCCGACGGCACCCAGTACATGGGGAGCCCTCACCGCGGCTATCTGGGTCGCATCGCACTCATGATCGGCCGCCAGACCACGGGTAACTGCTATCCGATTCCGCCTCAGGGGATCCATCTCGGCCGCGAGCGCGGCGACGTGGTGTTTCCGGAAGATGGATACGTTTCTGGCCTCCACTGCCGCGTCAATTCCGAGCTCGGGCACATCTTTCTCACCGACGTGGGCAGCTCGAACGGCACATTCGTTCGCGTGTCGAACGAGTCGTACGTCCCTCAAGGCACGTTTGTCCTGATGGGACAGCAACTCTTCCGCACTGAGTACTAGGCGGGCGTCCGAACGAGCCCCAGCCGTGAGGACAGGAAGTCCTCGACCCGCTCAGCGATGCGATCTGGTTGCTCGACGGGCGCTGCGTGGCTCGCCCCATCGACGACCTCGAGCTCTGCGTCGGGGATTGCATCCGCCATTTCTTCAGCGAGCGTCATCGGCGTGAACGTGTCGTGCTCCGCGGCCACGACCAGCGTCGGGACTTCGATGTTGGCAAGGAATCCGCGCGCGTCGTGGTCGCCTGCGAACTGGAGCATGCGCAAGAATACGTCGGGGTTCATCAGAGCGGCATGCTCCCAGTAGCGCTGGAAGTCTTCCTGTTGAATGCGTTCGCCATCGAGCTCTCGACCTGCACACGCGACACGAAAGGCCATGGCTGCCGGGACGCGTCCCCAGACCGCGCGTGCTACGCCCGGGAACATCCGCGTCCCTCGAATGAGGCCAGGTAGGACCTGGTCGAGCAGGTCGGTGCCGTGAAACGTGGAAGTGATTCGGCCAAACGTCCCGCACATGAGAATCAGCGCACCGACGCCGTCCGGGTGTTGCCGGTACGTCTCGAGTGCGACTTGCACGCCCATCGAGTGCGCGACGATCACAGGACGCACGATATCGCGCTCCTCACAGATGCGTTGGAGGTCGCGAGCGAGGTCCTCGATCGACAGTTGGTCGTGGTCGATCGGAGGCCCGCTTCGACCGTGCCCGCGAAAATGCCAGTGGAGGACGCGGTGGTGCTGGGCGAGCCGGGGAGCGAGATAGCGCCACGCAAACCCGTCACAACCGATTCCGTCGGTGAGAACGACGGCCGGCTCACCCTGACCACGCTCCTCGTAAAAGAGCTGCGTACCGTCCGCCGCGTCGACGAAACCTTCGCGGTCGTACTCCACGCCCGGCGAGCTTATTTCTCGGCGGCGCTTTCCGGCGTGTCCGGGATGTCGTTGACGGAGGGCAGCTTGCGAATCTCGGGAAGGGCGATCTTCACGCAGCGCTGGACGATCCACGAGAGGGAGCGATCCAGCCTTGCCGATTCGTGCTTGATGTCGTGTAGCATCGATTCAGGGAAGTAGAGGCTCTGCTTGCGCTTATCAGTCGTGGACATCGTAAGTAATCCTCCGTGCGTAGGCGGTAGTGGCTGGCGAAACCGCGCCGTTCAACTATCTCGTGGTCCTACCCAGGGATAGATGCAGTGTCAATGACAAAGGTCTGAAGCTCATGTTCCGTCACAAATCCGGCCGCAAAATGATCCGTTTGGCCTTCGTTGGCATGCTGGCTGTGGTGCTCGTCGCGGCGATGGCATCGGAGGCCCCAGCGCGGCGCAGTCCGTTCGAGCCGCTGTCGATCTTCGCGCGCGCGCTGGCATACATCGAGCTGAGCTACCTCGAGCCGGTCGATCAGGAGAGCCTCGTCTACGGAGCGATCCGGGGGCTCGCCGATTCTCTCGATCCCCACAGCGTGTTCCTGGATCCCGAAGAGTACGAGATTCTCAAGAGCGACGCCGAGGGGCGGTTCGCTGGGGTTGGCGTGGAAGTTTCCACGCGTGATGGCTGGTTAACGATTCTTTCGGTGTTTGACGGAGGCCCTGCTGCGAAGGCGGGCCTGCGGCCGGGCGACCGATTCTTGACCATCGACGCAGAGGACGCCCGGGACGTCCGACTGTACGACGCGGTGCTGCGCATTCGCGGCGAGCCGGGAACGACCGTCGACGTCACCATCCGACGCGATGGACATGAGAAAGCGATCGAGCGCACGCTGACTCGTGCGTTCATCGATGTCGATCCCATCGAGATGCAGCTCTTGGATGACGGCCTCGTCTACGTGCGGATCAAAGCGTTTCAGGATGGGACCGCCAGGCTACTCAGCGACGCGCTCGACCAGGTGGTGGTGAAGCGACGTAGGCAGGGTGGCGTGACTGGCCTCTTACTCGACCTCCGGGACAACGGGGGCGGCTTGCTGCACGAAGCCGTGTGGGTGAGCGACGAGCTCCTCGCATCCGGGGTCATCGTCAGCACGCGTGGACGCGGCGGCGAGAAGATCAGCGAGTACTCGGCGCGGAGGGCCGGGACCCGTCCGAAATGGCCTATCGTGGTTCTGATCAACGAGAACACTGCGAGCGCATCGGAAATCGTTGCGGGCGCGCTACGCGACCACAAGCGCGCGGTGCTGGTCGGAGTTCGATCGTTCGGCAAAGGCAGTGTGCAAAACATATTCGAGCTCCCGGGTGGCAGCGCATTGAAGCTCACCACTTATCGCTACTACACGCCGTCGGGCCGCTCGATTCAGGCAGAAGGCATCACTCCCGATCTCGTCGCTGAGCAACCCCGCCAGGAAGGCGAGCCGGAGCCAATACGCGAGGAGGAGCTAGAGCGACATCTGGCGGCCCAACCGAAGGGCGTTGGGGTCCAAGGGAAGCCGGTGAGCAAGCGGGCGCCGGAGGCGACCGGGAAGACGCCAGCGATCTTCGTAGACGACTCACAGGGGCAACGGGGGTATGAGGTGCTGAAGCGAGAGATCGCGTCCCGATAGCCGATGCAGGTCTAGCGGCCCCGGGCCTTGGGCCTCGGGGCTCGAGTTTCAGACTTTGCGCCGCAGCACTTTGAAGACCACGCCCGGTGTCTCCCCCTCCTGACGCTTCACCTCCACGAAGTCCGACAAGTCCTCCGGGAAATAGGTATCTCCGTCGACGTCCTCATCGATTGTCGTCAAGTGAAGCTCGGTGGCGATTGGTAGTGCTTCTTCGTATAGGCTTGCGCCTCCGATGATGAAGGGGCAGTCGTCGGTCGTCCTTGCGAGGGCGATGGCGTCGTTGAGGCTATTGGCGGTTTCGCAGCCTGGGAACAGAGGGTGTGATTGGCGCGTGACGACGATGTTGCGGCGCTTGGGAAGCGGACGGCCGATCGAGTCATGGGTCTTGCGGCCCATGATGATCGCGTGGCCGCTGGTCGTCTCCTTGAAGTGTTTGAGGTCTTCGGAGATGTGCCACGGCAGTGTGCCGTCGTTGCCGATCACGCCGTTGCGGGCGACCGCCACGATCAACGCAAGCGACGCGGGAGCCGGCTGGGAGTCGGTCACACCGCCACCGGGGCTTTGATACGGGGATAAGGCAGGTAGTCTTTGAGTTGGAAATGCTCGTGCCGGAAGTCGAATAGGTTGTCGACCGACGGGTCGATCTGCATGGTCGGCAACGGGCGCGGCTGGCGCGAGAGTTGCAGCCGGGCTTGGTCGACGTGGTTGTTGTAGAGATGAACGTCACCGAACGTGTGAACGAAGTCGCCCGGCTTCAAGCCGGCAACCGAGGCGATCATCATGGTCAGAAGTGCGTAGCTCGCGATATTGAAGGGGACCCCTAGAAAGACGTCCGCGCTGCGTTGGTAAAGCTGACAGCTCAGGCGGCCTTCACTAACGTAAAACTGAAACAACGTGTGACAAGGGGGCAGGGCTACGCGCTCGGCCTCCGAAGGGTTCCACCCCGAGATGATCAGTCGCCGGCTGTCGGGGTTGTCGCGAATCTGATCGAGCACATAGGAGAGTTGGTCGAAGCCGTCGCGCTCGTACGAGCCGTCCTCGCGCTCGGTCGCGCCGAAGTTTCGCCACTGATGCCCGTACACCGGGCCGAGGTCGCCTTCTTTTCGCCCAAACAGCGCGGTTTGTTCCGCGCTGGCCCATTCGTCCCAAATCGAGACGCCCACTTCTTGTAGGTGGCTAACGTGAGTTTGCCCGCGGACGAACCACAACAGCTCGTGGATGATCGATTTCAGGTGAACCTTCTTGGTGGTGAGAAGTGGGAAGCCTTCACGAAGGTCAGCTCGCATCTGATAGCCGAACAGGCTTCGCGTGCCGGTGCCGGTGCGGTCTTCGCGTTGGACGCCTTGGTCCAGCACCTTTCGCAGGAGATCGAGATATACTCGCATCGCCTTACTCTTCGGTCACTTCGACCGGCTCGCGAGGTTCGTCCCGCCGGATCGAGTAGCGCACCAGCGCCCGAAGAATGTCGTTGCGCTCGAGGTCGCCCACCAGGCGCTTGATGTCCTCGTAGATCGAGGGGTCCGTCAGCAGCGCGCCAACCGTGCCTTTGCCGTCGCGCGCCTCTTTGGTTAGGAAGGCGATGTCGTCGCTCGCGTTCTGCAGGTTGTCCATGAACGAATCGCCGAGCTCGCCGTAGATCAGCTGATTGACGGCGCCGTCTCCTTCGCGAACCTCGGTCAGGATGGTGTTCAGCTGGCTGAAGGTGTCGCGGATGTTCCGAATGGCATCGGCACCTTCCGTTCCATAGATCAGTGCGTGCGCCGTGCCCTCGTTCGTCTGGATGTCTTCGGTGATTTTGTTGAGGTTCTTGCCAAGCGCTGCGACTTGCTTGCCAGCCGCACGTAGCTCTTTCACCGCGCCCTTTACGTCGCGCCCGAGCTCGGCATCGTTCATTAATCGCGCGATTGTTCCTTCCCCGCTTGCGATTGCGCCGCTGGCCTTCGCGAGGTTGCGCGCGGTTTCCTTGAGATCGTTCGAGAACTCCTGGTCGGAGAAGGGGTCGGTCGCGAGTCGCAGGTTGTGCGCAGTCCCTTCGGCTTCGATCAGGGTGCGCTCAGCCAACGCCATGATGCCGCCACCGACGGAGACCGGAACCGGTTCGTCCGGATCCCATTCTGCGTATTCGTCAGAGCCGACGCCAATCTCGATGATGCGGTCGCCGAGCAGGCCCTTGCTCCCAATCGCGGCAAAGCTCGGCTTCGGGTCCGCCTCCGGCAGGACTAGGCCGAGCTCGCCCCGGATCAGATGGGTCGCATCGTCGATCACGCGGAAGTAGACCTCGATACGACCGGACTCGCCGATGACGACCTCGGTGACCGAGCCGACGTTTACGCCCGCTACCCGGACCGTGTTGCCCTTTTGTAGGCCGCCGACGTCGTCGAAGATTGCGAAATACGTCGTCTTCGACGCAAAGATGTTTTCCTGTGCGCCGATCGCAAAGGAAATGCTCGCGCCGATCACCAGGGCGACCAATACAAAAATGCCAACACGAAGGCGAGTACCGGCGGTCGTCTTCATTGGTTGTCCTGCCCAGCCCCTTACCCCGCACTCTTTAGCAGAGTTTCGGTGTCCTCGTCGACCGGAGCGTTGCCCTCGATGAAGTCACGAACCTGCGGGTTGTCCGAGGCCCGGAGCTCGTCCGGCGTTCCAGAGAAAATGACGAACCCCTCATGGATCATTGCGATGCGGTCGCTGATCGCCAGGGCCGTGTCCATGTCGTGCGTCACCACCACCGAGGTCACATCGAGCGTCTCATTCAAATACTGGATGAGATCGGCGATGCGGGTGACGTTGATGGGGTCGAGCCCGGTCGTCGGCTCGTCGTAGAGGAGGACCTCCGGCCGGATCGCAAGCGCCCTCGCCAGCGAGACTCGCTTCTTCATACCAGCAGACAAGTCCGAGGGCGCGGTTTCTTCGGTGCCGGGCAGCCCGACGTAGGTGAGCGACTCGCGGACGCGCTCCGAGATCTGCGTTTCACTCATGTCGAGTTGTTCGCGCAGGCCGTATGCGACGTTCTCCTTGGTGCTGAGCGAGTCAAAGAGTGCGCCGGCCTGAAACAGCATCGCCACCCGTCTACGAATCGGGGAGTACTGGGCCTCCGTCATTCCCGAGATCTCGCAACCGTCGAACGAGATGCTACCGCCATCGATGTCGAGCAACCCAATCAGCATCTTGAGCATGACGCTCTTACCCTGGCCGGAGCCTCCGATGATCGTCAGCACCTCACGCTCGTTCACGTCGAGGTTCAGGTCCCGATACACGACCTTCCGCCCAAAGGCCTTCTTGACCCCTCGAAACTCGATGAGTGCCATCGGGCTGACTTTAGTTGGGGTTGCGCGACCCGTCGACTACTGTAACGGCCATGCGCCGCGGATTTAGACGGCTCCTCGACAGTCTCCGGCTACTGCTCCTGGTCGCGCTTTTGGGCGGGTGCACTGGAAAGGCCGAGGCGGTCAGGGCCGCACAGCCTTACATCGAGAGCTTCGGCGATCTACGTTTGCGGGCGCGGAAACTCCTCGAGTTGCGCGCCGACGTCCGCCGGCAGCGATTGCTGGTCAATGCCATGAACGGTGATGAGGAGTCGCTTCCCGACAACCTGAAGCCGCTTCTCGAGCGGATGCGGGCCGATAGGGTGGAGGTCACGGACGAGCAGCTCGAGCATGGTGAGGCCCTGTTCTGGCGGATGCTCGACTATACCTTTTCGGAGAATCCGAACGTACTCCAAGCGGAGGTCATCTTTCTCGAGACGGACGGGTCCGCATCGACCATGCGACATCCACGCGAGCGCGAGCTTCCGGTTGGACTGAAGTGGTACGGGCTACGTCAGCAGCGCACGTTCGCGGGGCTCGCTAATTGTGTCACCGAAGGCGGTTCTGAACCGTGCGTGCTGTTGCAACTGCGGCCCCGAGACTATGCGGGCAGTGCGGGGTTGACCGTCGCGTACCGGCGCACGCCCCTCGAGGTTACTGGCGATGCAGAGTCAGATCGATGATCTGATACGGAATCGCACTTGGGCCGCCGTCAGAGTCGAAGCACCCGACCGCGCTCATCTGCTCGGTCGCGTGCTCGAAGCAGAACGCCGGATCCATGTCGAACCGCGTTCCGAGCTCGGCGCGGCCGGCTTGCGTGAGTGGAACCGCTGAGGCTTGCTCCGGCGAGCTGAGCGCGCGGAGGGTCGCCTCATCGAGCAAGCATGCGCGGTTTCGGGCCGCCGATGGCATGTCGGGGTGGAACCAGGGAAGTGTGTCCTCGCTGATCACCCCCTCGGTGCAGGTCTTGCGCGTCCCCTCGAGGGCGCCGACGAGAATCATCCGCGAGAACCAGATCTTGGTCCCGTCCCCCTGGGCCAAGATGAAGCGCAATCCGTAGGACTGCACCCAAAAGGTTAGGAGACAACAGGAGAGCACCAGGACGCCAAGGCAGCCGAGGCCGACCCATAGCCCGATATTTTGCTGTGGCGGTTGTGGCGCGTCTTCCATCATCAGGGGCGGGGGTTATCACTGTTCTGCCGAGCTTGACAGGTGAGCCCCACGGGCCTAGCGTCCGCTCGCCCTGCCATGGCTTTTGCGCTTACGCCGGAACGCGAACAACAGGTCGACGACGTTTTGACCCGCTATCCCGAGCGTCGTGCGGCGCTCCTACCGGTTCTGTGGCTTTGTCAGCGACAGAACGGATGGATTAGCCCCGAAGTCGTCGAGTATGTCGCGGAGCGTCTTGAGCTCTCGACCGCGATCATCACAGGCGTCGTGACCTTCTACACGATGTTTTTCGATGAGCCGGTTGGAGAGAACGTCGTTTGGGTCTGCCGGACGCTTTCCTGCGACCTGCGTGGCGGGAAGGCGATTCAGGACCATCTGGAGAAGAAGCTCGGCTGCACCGCCGGTCACACCAGCTCGGACGGCAAGTTCACGCTGCTCAAGGCCGAGTGTCTGGCTGCCTGCGGGCAGGCCCCGATGGTCCAGATCAACGACTACTATTACGAAAACCTAGACGTAGAGCGATTGGATCGCATCCTCGACGCGCACGCTACGAAGGGCGGCGAGGCCGCAGCCGCGGAATTTTCTAGCTTTGCAAGCTTTGGCGCGCCACGTGGTAGCAGCAGCGCAGCGGTGACCTCGGCGCCCCCTCCTCCTACCAAGGAGGCCGTTCGCCTCGCTTCGCAACCCCCACCGGCTGGCACGACGGGCGAGGAGTCATGAGCGGGGCATTGCTAACATCGCGGTACGGCATCGAGGAGAGCTGGAAGCTCGCCAACGCCGAACGTGCGGGCGCGTACAAGGTGGCCAGGCAAGCCCTAACGACCCGCAAACCGGCCGAGCTCCGCGAAGAGGTCAAGAAGGCAAACATTCGCGGCCGTGGCGGCGCGGGTTTCCCCGCCGGCGTGAAGTGGGGCTTCCTCAACAAGCAGGAGGGCGACCAGATTTACCTCGTCGTCAACGCCGACGAGAGCGAGCCCGGGACCTTCAAAGACCGCAGCATCATGGATCTCGACCCCCACCGGCTCATCGAGGGGGCGATCATTTCCTGTTTCGCGATCGACGCGCATGTCGCCTACATCTATGTGCGGGGCGAGCTGGCGTTCTCGGTGAATCGGCTCGAACGAGCGATCGCGGAGGCGCGGCAGGCCGGATACCTCGGCGAGCGCCCATTCGGCATCGACCACGCGGTCGACGTTCACGTTCACTCCGGAGCTGGTGCGTACATCTGCGGCGAGGAGACTGCGCTGCTCAACTCGCTCGAAGGACGCCGTGGCGAGCCCCGGCTCAAGCCACCGTTTCCAGCGGTCAAAGGCGCTTTTGGCATGCCGACCATCGTCAACAACGTCGAAACGATCGCTTCGGTCCCCGACATCGTCGAGATGGGCGGCGAGACCTGGTCCGCGCTCGGCCGGCTTCCCGGTGACGGCGGCGTTCGCCTCTATGGCGTCAGCGGTCATGTGCAGAACCCCGGCCTCTTCGAGGCGCCGGTCGGGATCACCATGCGCGAGCTGATCGACGACTACGCGGGTGGCATGCTCGGTGGACGCCCGCTCAAGGCGGTGATTCCCGGCGGTTCGTCGACGCCGGTGCTCGACCCACGCCGCAAAGTGGACGCGCCGAACGAAGATCACCCGCTCCACAAGTGGCATGGCAAGAGCGAAATCGACGTGCCGATGGGCGTCGACACGTACCGCGCGCTTGGGACCATGCTCGGCACGTGTTGCGCGATCGTGATGAACGACACCGTCAATATGGTCGATGCCTGCCGCAACCTGATGCGTTTCTACAAGCACGAGTCGTGCGGGCAGTGCACGCCCTGCCGCGAGGGGACTGGTTGGTTGGTCGATGTGCTCGACAACCTGTGCAACGGGCGGGGGAAGCCCGAGGATGTCGACCTCTTGGTCAACATCTCGAACAACATGATGGGCAACACCATCTGCGCGTTCGCGGATGGCACGGCGATGCCGATGCTCGGTATGGTCCAGAAATTCCACGAGGAATTCATGGACGCGGCAATTCACGGCCTTCCCGACGGTGTCCGGCATGATGACAGCGTTCGCAGCATGGTGGAGGGGGGCGCGTGACAGGTCCGGGCGCAACTCTTTTCGTGGTGACGTCGATCTTCGCGATGGCCGGCGCTCTGATGACGATTTCGTCCCGGCGCCCGCTCCGCGCTGCGATCGGCTTATTGGTTCACATCGTCTCGCTTTCCGCGATGTTTCTCACGCTCAACGCGCATCTCTTGGCCGCGCTGCAGCTTTTGGTCTACGCCGGCGCGATCGTCGTGTTGTTCGTCTTCGTCATCATGTTGATCGGACCCGCGGCCGAGATAGGGCCCATGGAGGGCCGTCTGGCCTCACGGACGCTCGGGATTGCGTTGACGATCGTTGTCGTGCTCGCGGTTTCGACTTCGGTCGCCTATTTCGATGCGCCTTGGCAAGCCGTCTCGGACGAGTTCGGGACGGTGGAGGGCCTCGGCATGGCCATTTACAAGCAGGCGCTGGTGCCGTTCGAGATCATCTCGATCACGCTCCTGGTTGCCATCGTCGGCGCGATTGCCGTTGCGCGGAGCCGCACGGAGTAAGACGCGATGGGCATCGGCACATATTTGGCGCTCGCCTCGGTCTTGTTCGGCATCGGAGCCGCCGGCTTCTTGGCCCGCCGCAATATGCTGATTCAGCTCATGTCGATCGAGCTGATGCTCAACGCGGTCAACGTGCTCTTGCTTGCTTTCAATCGCGCGTACCCGGGGAACCACGACGGGCAAGTGTTTGCCTTTTTCGTCATCGCGGTCGCGGCTGCGGAGGCTGCCGTCGGGTTGGCGATCCTCATCGCGTACTACCGCATCAAGAAAACGCTCGATACCGACGACGCGACGCTGCTGAAGTATTGAAGCCATGCACCTAGAAGCCCCCCAGCAGATTTTGCTCCTCTTGATCATCCTGTTTCCTCTGGGCGGGGCAATCATCAACGGCCTGTTGGGGCGCTACATGGCCAAGGGGCTCGTCACGCTCGTCGGCGTAGGGTCCGTGGCGGTCTCCTTTGCGTTGGCGGTTGCGTCTTTCGTCGAGCTCTACGGCCTTCATCACGGTGTCGAAGAAGCGGCGCTCGCCTATCACTTCTATGAGTGGTTCTCTCTGAAGCTGCCCGGCGGCACTGTCGTGCCGGTGAACGTCCAGTTCGTGATGGATTCGCTGAGCGGCGTCATGACCCTCGTGGTGACCGGCGTGGGTGGCCTGATCCACCTCTACAGCATCGGCTACATGGGCGAGGACGAGGGCTATCCGCGGTTCATGAGCTTCTTGAACCTGTTCATGGCTTCGATGTTGATCCTCGTCCTTGGGAGCAGTGTCCCCGTCATGTTCGTCGGTTGGGAGGGGGTGGGCCTCTGCTCCTACCTGCTCATCGGGTTCTGGTATGAAAACCGCGACTATGCCGGAGCCGGCCGAAAGGCCTTCGTAGTCAATCGAATCGGCGATTTTGGCGTGTTGATCGGCATGTTCATCTTAGTCGGCGTGGCGGGTTCGTTCGAGTTTGCCGACATCAATAGCGCGGCAGTGAGCGGCCAGTTCCGTCCTGATTTTCCACTCTGGATCTTCGGCGTCGCCCCGAGCCTCGCCACCGTCGCCTGCGTGTTCTTGTTCCTCGGCTGCACCGGCAAGAGCGCACAAATCCCACTATTCGTCTGGCTCCCGGACGCGATGGCAGGTCCCACTCCGGTCTCGGCCCTCATTCACGCCGCCACCATGGTCACCGCGGGTGTG
The DNA here is from genome assembly GCA_019313915.1 of Deltaproteobacteria bacterium. Classification (GTDB taxonomy): domain Bacteria; phylum Myxococcota_A; class Polyangia; order Polyangiales; family Houyiibacteriaceae; genus SG8-38. The sequence goes on along the minus strand of JAFDAJ010000014.1, from coordinate 23,863 downwards.
TATTTGTGTTGCCGGCTCTCTCCGCTTTTCATCACGTCGGACGTGGCGATGTCGATCATCGCGGTCACCGGGACGCTTACCGCACTCCTCGCTGCGTCCATCGCCGTGGTCCAGCGCGAGATGAAGAAGATTCTCGCGTATTCCACCGTGAGTCAGCTCGGCTTCATGTTCGCTGCCGTGGGCGTTGGCTTCTTCGCAGCGGGCTTCTTCCATGTCTTCACGCATGCCTTCTTCAAGGCTTGCTTGTTCCTCGGTGCTGGCTCGGTGATGCACGCGGTGCATGCCCACGGTGATGCCGACATCTTCAAGCTCGGTGGTCTCAAGAAGCAGTTGCCGATCACGCGCTGGACCTTCTTGGCGAGCTGCTTGGCGATTGCGGGGTTCCCGCTCACCAGCGGCTTCTTTTCGAAGGACGAGATTCTCCTGGGTGCAGCCGCTCAGATCTATCGCCGCGACGACCTGCTCATGAACTCCGTGGGCTGGTTTACCCTGATCGGGCTCACGCTTGCTGCGGTGATGACCGCCTTCTACATGTTCCGACTGTACTTCCTGACGTTCACCGGCGAGTACCGGAGCGCTGACCAGTCCGGCGACCACCCCTACGACGCGCATCCGCACGAGTCGCCGCCCAGCATGACGATTCCGCTGGTGGTGCTCGGCATCGGCGCGCTCGGCGTCGGTTTCCTGGGCCTCCCACACGTGGTGCCGGTCATCGGGACCCACCTGAGCGACTACAGCTGGTGGGGTAATTGGATGGAAGGGTCGGTTGCCGGCCATGCGGTTCCCGAGGAGATGCACATCGTCAATCTGGCTTCGGGCCTCGCGCTTGCCGCGATGGCGATCGGCATCAGCGCAGCCTGGGTGCTCTACCGAAACAAGAGCACCGACGCGCTAACTGACAGGATGCCTGCTCGTCTGTACCAGCTGGCTTTCGACAAGTGGCGCGTCGACGAGCTTTACGCAGCCACGATCGTCAACCCCATCAAGAAGGTTGCTACGGTGGCGGGCCGTGCCGACATGACCTTCGTCGACGCGCTCATGACGAAGTGGCCGAGCTTCAAGGTTCGCGAGACCGGGCGCATCCTCGCGCGAATGCAAAACGGAGTCGTGCAGATGTACGGCGCCGTGATGGTCGTCGGCGTCGTCGCCGTGCTGGCCTGGTTCTGGACTCCGCACTCGCACATCGAGGTCGGCTTCGAGGGTACGAAGGTCGAGCTTACGACGCCACAGGGCCTTGGCTATGAGTATCGATGGGACGCGAACTCCGATGGCGAATTTGAGACGCAGTGGGCCGAGACTCCCACAACTACTTTCGAGTACGCTCAGGACGACATCCGCGGAGTTGCTGTGTTCATCAGTCACGTGCGCTCCGGTGTCGAGCGAAGAATCCAGGTGACCGAGGAGTGGACTCCGGTACCCATCGAATCCGTGGCGCCCATCGCGACCCTGGCGGCGACCGAAAGAGGGTTCGAGGTGCGCATAGACGGCCAGGACTTCGTGTTCCGTAGGCCGGATCCCCCGACCCTCCTTGCGGGCAAAGAGGAGCTCCGCCTGCCGATGAGCAAAGGTGGGCGTCTCGGCCCCGCGCGGGTGTTTGCCCGCCCGCTCGTCGAAGCGACGGTCGAGGTTCGCAACACTTTCGGAAACACCCGGCGGACCACCAAGGAGATCGTCTTGCCGTTCCCGATTGCGGAGGCGCCTTCGCACGCCTCGTTGATGCCCCCGACCCGTGAGGTGGTTCGATGACGACCCAGTACCTCACCTGGCTTCTCGCCATTCCCGCGCTCAGCGCCTTGGTGGTGTTGCTGTTGCCTCGGAGCTGGGAGACCGCGACCAAGCGCTTTGCGATCGGCGCAATGCTGGTCGAGTTCATCGTCAGCACGCGCTTGATCCTGGCCGACTACTCCGAGGCGGGATACCGCTTTGTCGAGCACGTGACCTGGGTCGAATCGTTCGGGATATCGTACAAAGTTGGCGTCGACGGGATTTCGCTCTGGCTCGTGATTCTCACCACGCTGCTCTCGCCGATTGCGCTCTATGCGTCGTGGGGGAGCATCAAGACTCGCATCAAGGAGTACGCGTTCTCTTTCCTGCTGCTCGAGCTGGGCATGCTCGGGGCATTCGTCGCGCTCGACCTGTTCCTATTCTACGTCTTCTGGGAACTGATGCTGGTGCCGATGTACCTGATCATCGGCGTCTGGGGCGGCAAAGACCGCGTCTACGCGGCGGTAAAGTTCTTCCTCTACACGATGGTAGGCAGTTTGTTGATGCTGGTCGCCATCCTGTACGTGGTCGCGAGTTACGAGAAGCTTGCCGGGCACTACACGTTTGACCTGCAGGAGCTTTCGACCCTGTTCTTGCCCGCGGTCCCGCAGTATCTCCTGTTTTCCGCCTTTGCGTTGGCCTTTGCTATCAAGGTGCCGATGTTCCCATTTCACACCTGGTTACCCGACGCGCATGTCCAGGCGCCGACCGGAGGCTCGGTCATTCTTGCCGCCGTTCTACTGAAGCTCGGCATCTATGGATTCATTCGGTTCGCAATGCCGTTGTTCCCGGTGGCCAGTCAGACGCTGGGTCCGGTGCTTGCGGGGCTCGGTGTCGTGGGCATCATCTACGGAGCGTACGCGGCCTGGGTGCAGCGTGACCTGAAGAAGCTCGTCGCGTACAGCTCGGTGAGCCACATGGGCTTCATCCTGCTTGGCCTGTTCGCCATGAACCGTCACGGTGTCTCCGGCGCCATCCTGCAGATGATCAATCACGGGATTTCGACCGGCGCGCTCTTTCTCTTGGTGGGGGTCATTTATGACCGCCGTCACTCGCGCATGCTCGACGACTTCGGTGGGCTCGCGAAAGTGATGCCTTGGTACACGCTGTTCTTCCTCATCATCACCTTGAGCTCGATTGGGCTTCCAGGGACGAACGGTTTCGTCGGCGAGTTCATGATCCTGGCCGGCTCGTTCTTCTCTCGCACATCGATCGGTTTCGGGTCGTCCTGGTTCGTCATGACGCTTCTCGCCACGACCGGGGTCATCTTTGCGGCGGTCTACATGCTGCATGCCGTGCTTCGCATCTTCTGGGGCAAGGTGGTGCACCCCGAAAACGAGTCGCTCCCCGACCTCAATCGACGCGAGGTCGTTTCGCTGCTTCCGCTCATCGTGCTGGTGTTCTGGATCGGGCTCTATCCGAAGTTCTTCCTCGACAAGATGAATCCAGCAGTGGACTCCTTCATCTCGGATTTCACGATTCGGTACTACGAAGGCCGCCGCACCGTTGAGCCCCATTTGACCGATCTCGATGAGCTGAAGCTACGGCTCAAGGGCGTGCGCAGTCTTGCGATGACGGAGTCGACCGGCGAGGACGTGCAGCGATGAGTGCCCTGATGGGACTCTCGCCGCTGTTGCTGCTCGTCGCGGCCGGCCTCGCCATCATGCTGGTCGATGCGTTCACAAGCGAACGCTCCGAGCTTGCCCTGGTCACCGCCGCTTCGCTCTTCGTAGGGGCTGCCCTGGCGGGTGCCATGTTGGCCGGCGGTGATATCGCGCCCGCGCCTGACGTCGTCACCCGCTACCTCGCGGTCGACGAGCTCGGCTTGTTCTTCGACATCGTCATTTGTGTTGGCGCCGGCCTCTCAGCTCTGCTTGCAGGCGGATACCTGCGCGAGCACGGCTTCGAGCGAGGCGAGTTCTACGTGCTCATCATCTTTACGGCCTTCGGTGCGATGGTGCTGGCACGCGCCGTCGACCTGCTGAGCATCTTCTTGGGTCTCGAGACCATGTCGCTCGGCGCCTACGCGCTCGTCGCCTACCGCCGCACCAGCGCACGCGCGGTCGAAGGAGCGGTGAAGTACTTCCTGCTCGGCTCGTTCGCCGCGGCGATTCTGCTCTTTGGCAGCGCGTTGCTCTATGGCGCGACGGGCCACACCGACCTCGCCGGCATTCGGGAGGTGGTCGCCGCCGGGGAAGCCGATGCGACCCTGACCATCCTCGCATTGGTCATGCTCATCGCTGGCCTGGCGTTCAAAGTGGGCGCCGTACCGTTCCACATGTGGGTGCCCGATGCGTACGAGGGCGCCGCCACGCCCGTCACGACCTTCATGTCGGTGGGAGTGAAAGCAGCCGCAGTAGCCGTCCTCTTGCGAGTTCTGGTGGGCGCATTTGGCGACCCTGTCAGCATGGGCCTTTATACGGGCTGGACTCCCGTCATCATGCTTATGGCCATCGTCACGATGGTCTACGGCAACTTGGCCGCGCTCGCGCAGACTAGCGTCAAGCGCATGCTCGCGTATTCGTCGATCGCGCATGCGGGCTACATCTTGGTCGGGCTCGCGGCCGTCCACGAGGCCGGCTCCTTCGCCGTGAGCTCGGTGCTCTATTACATCGCGGCGTACACCGTCTCGAACGTGCTCGCCTTTGGCTCCCTCATCCTCATGGGATCGAAGGGGAAGGAAGCTGTGAGCTACGATGATCTCGCAGGCGCAGGCCGCCGCCATCCGATGGCCGCGTTCCCGTTCGTGATCGGCGTGCTGTCGCTGCTTGGTATGCCGCCGACCGCGGGCTTCTTCGGCAAGTACTACGTGTTCAGTGCGGCCGTGAGTGCCGGCGGGCCGATGATCTGGGTTGCCGTCATCGGCGTCCTGGCGAGTGCGGTAGGCGCTTACTACTACCTCAAGGTCATCGTCTACCTCTTCATGCGTGAGCCCGAGGAGGACCAGCCCATCGCGGTTCCCATGCAGTCCATCTATGTCACCGTCGCGCTTGTGTTGGCGGGCTACTACGTGCTGAAGATGGGGATCACCCCGAGCCGCTACCTCGACTGGGCCGCCTCGGCGGCTTCGAGCCTGATCGGCTAGCTGGCGCGGGTTGGCTGGCGCGGCCTAGGCGGTCGCTCGGGCGAACGAGCAAGCGGCGCGGACGGCCTTCCGGGAGCGCATTGAACGCGCGCTTCCAATCGGAGAAGCGGCCACCGGCGTGGACCGCGTCGAGCACGGCCAGTCCTTCGGCACGGCCGCCCTGCGCCAGCACATACTCCACCCAGGCCCACCGGGCGCTCGTCGCGCGTACGTCGACGCGGCCTTGGACCCCGCGACGGAGACGCCGAAGCCTGGATTCCACCAACGGCATGCCCGCAAACGCAGCCCCGTCGAGCGGTGTGTTCCGCTTGGCGACGAAGGGGGCCACGCCGAGTGACAGCGGGATCAGGGTGGAGAGCTCCTTGCCGAATTCGATCAGCTCGTCGATGTCGTCGTCTGTCTCGCCGGGAATGCCGACCATGATGTAGAGCTTCAAACGCTTCATGCCGTGGCGCCGCGCGAGCTTGGCGGCCTGCCGGAGCTGTTCTTCGCTCGTTCGGCGCTGGATGAAGTCGCGCATGCGCTGGCTCGAGCCGTCGCTCGCTGTCGTCAGGGTGCGATGGCCGCCTTTGCGGAGTGCGGCAACGAGCTCGTCGTTCAATCGATCCGCTCGGAGCGATGACAGACCGACCTCTCGTCCCGAGTCGGCGAGGGCGTTGACCACGTCCACGATCTGCGGGTGGTCGGTCGTTGCGGCGCCGACCAAGCCCACCTTTTTCGCGTGGCCGGGGATCAACGACAGGATGCGCTCCTTCTTGACGACACGCATGCCGTCGTTGGTAGAACGGCGCATCACACAGTACGTGCATCCGCGGTGACAGCCACGTTCGGGTTCGATCAGGAACATGTTGCGGAGCTCGGTGTTCGGCGTGATGATTTGCGAGAAGGCGGGCAGGGTGGTGGTGTCCGCTTTGTCGATCGGCGGCAGGATGTCGCCGTGCGCGCTCGGCACGAACACATGGGGCTGTCCCGACAGGGTGCGCATGGCGCTGTCCTTGGACTCCGACCCGAAGATGACACTAAGTGCCGTGTGCACCGATTGGTCGGCCTCCCCCATGATCATAGCGTCGACAAACGGGGCGAGGGGGAGTGGGTTGCTGAATGTCAGCGGTCCGCCGGCGAGGATGAACGGGTGCTGCCTAGTGCGGTCCTCCGCCAAAGGCGGGATGCCTGCGAGCTCCAGGACTTGAATCACGCCTGCGAGCTCGGCCTCGTACGCGACCGACAACGCGATGACGGGGTAGTCGGAGACTGGCCGTAGCTTTTCATATGTGACCAGCGGCGTGCGCGATTGCTTCCACACCCCGATGTCATCGGGCAAGAACGCGCGATGGGCGGCCCGCCCCTCCGTCGCGTTGATCGAGCGATAGATCGTCTGATAACCGAGCGACGACATTCCCACCCGGTAAGGGCTCGGATATACGAGCGCGACCGCCTCCGGAGCATCCTTATCGATGCTTCCGATCTCCTCGCCCATCCGCGCCAAAATCGCGCCCTTCAATTTTTTCTTGTGGTCGAGCGCGCCCGCAGGAGCGTAGTGAGAGGCACTCATGTGCCTCGCAGCGGAGCGACGAGGACGTAAGCCGACCACAAGGAAAAAGATCCGCACACTAGTTGACGCTGGTGCCTACTCGGGACCAGCGGATGCGCTCCCAAAGGGAGGCGCGGGTGTTTTTCCAGGACATGTAGATAAACAGTGTTTTGCCCTTGATGCGCGAGTTCGCAACTGCGCCGATCAATGGGTTGCGACTGTCATTGGAGCTGTCGCGGTGGTCGCCTAGCACGTAGACGTGGCCTTCGGGCACCCGCAGGGGCAGCCGGTCGAGCGGGAAATCGTGCTTCGAGTGGCTCATGCGGTGCGGCGTACCGTCGAGTGTCTCTTCGTAAACCCTGCAGGTGGGATCGAGGCTCTTCTGTTCTTCGCTCGAGCACTCGCCGGTGTCGACCGTGTGCAGCACCTCTCCGTTGCGAGAGATCTTGCCATCCCGAATGAGGATCTCGTCTCCACCCACACCGATGACGCGCTTCACGATGTCCTCGTTGTCGGCGGGGCTATGGAGGATGATCACGTCGCCAGGGTCGGGGCCGCCCCAATTCCAAATCGCCTCGTCCGTGAAGGGGAGGAACAGCCCGAACCGATACTTCGCGACGACGACTCGGTCCCCATCGAGGAGGGTGGGTTCCATCGAGGGGCCGTCGATGGCAAAGGCTTCGAACAGCGTCACGCGGATGAACAACGCTAGCAACAGCGCTCCGCCGATAGTCAACAGATTCGACTTCCAGCCGTCGCTCTTCTTTGCCGTGCGCGCCCCTTTCGGACCAGCTTTCTCTCGTGGTTTGCTCATTCGTGCAGGACTACCGGCAAGCGGTGCGGGCGGGCACTTTGCTGGCGCGGACGCTAGTCTGCGGGTAGGCATGCGTCAAGCGACCCCATGACGATCCTCTGTATCGATACCGCGACCGAAAATGGCACCGTCGCCGTCGCTCGCGACGACGGCTCAATCGTGTCGAAACGCTGGCGGTCCGCCGGCCGGCACGGGGAGAACCTGTTCGGTTACATCGAATCGGCGATGGCTCAAACGGGCGTCGCTCGTGAAGAGCTTTCGCTGATCGGTGTGAATATCGGGCCCGGCCGCTTCACCAGTCTGCGCGTTGGCCTCGCCACGGCCAAAGGTCTTGCGTTCGGTTTGGGTCTGCCGATCGTCGGAGTCGGATCGCTCCGCGTCCTTGCGCGGGCGATCGAAGGCGATGCTGGTCTGGTGAGGGTGCCCGTGATGAATGCGTATCGAGGGGACGTGTTTGCCGCGGCGTATCTGATCGGAGATGGCGGAGTCCAAGAGTTGGCGCCGGCTCTCTTTGGTTCGCCTGCCGTCGTTTTCGGACGAGTCCGGGACGCCATAGCGGGTCGCCCCGTGGCCTTGGGTGGCGAGGGCGTCCGGCCGCACGCCGCGGTGCTCGAAGTGGTGTTTGGCGAGAAGGTCGACGAGGCGCAGATGAACCTCGAAGTCTCGACGCCCGATGCCATCGTGGCCGAGGTGCAGTATGTCATGCGCACTACTGGCCCAGCAGACTTGGACTCTCTCGAGCCGGAGTACCTTCGTCCTAGCGACGCGAAGCTACCCGGCGTGCGCTGAGATCGCTTCGCGGTATGTGCGCTCGTAGAGCCGAGTCGTGCGCTCCCAGGAGTGATCGATGCGCATGACCCTGCTTTGAACTTCGCGGAACGCTTTGTTGTTGGCGAACGCCGCCGCCCCGCGCTGCACGGCGGAGAGCAACGACCTAGTGGTCGGTTCGTCGAAGAGGATCCCGGAGCCGGTCTTCAAGGAGGCTTCGCAGTCGACCACTTCATCGGCAAGGCCGCCGTCTCGGTGCACGATGGGAAGGGCGCCGTAGCGTTGAGCTCGCATTTGGATGTTGTCTGACGGTGCATCGTGCCCCGGCGCTACCACGAAGTCGCTCGCTGCGATCAGCGCATGCCGGAATGCCTCGTCGTCGCCGGTCTTAATTTGAATGCGGTCCGGCCATTGGTCCCAGAGCTCTTCGTAGATGGCGACGAGCTCGCCGTCACCATCGAGTTGCACCACGAGCTGCACGTCGTTGCGCAAGAAATCAGGCCCGATCTTCGCGAGCAAGGCCATCCCGGCGTCATCCACGCCACCGATCGCAGCGAAGAGGGGCACATCGCTTCGCACCGGCAAGGTCAGGTCGTGTTGCAGCTCGGCCTTGCATTTGTCCTTGCCTTCCATGTCGAACGGATCGAACCGGGCGGGGAGGTTGCCGTCGGTTGCAGGGTTCCAAAGCGCGGGATCGATGCCGTGGCGCACCCCACTCGTCTTGGGTTCGATTTCCCGGAACACTTCGCTCAACCTGTCGTCGTTGTCTGGCCGCTGTAGGCGGTGCGCGTAGTTGGGGGATAGCGTGGTGACGCGATCTGCAGCCAGTAGACCGCCTTTTAATACGTTGACGCCCTCTCCGTCGCGGGCGGCGTCCCCCAGTCCTATCGACTCCGCGTCACCCGCATCGAAGCGCCCCTGGTGAGAGGCGTCATACACGGTCAGCACCGTGGGCAAATCGGGAAGCTCCGACCGCAAGCGCGCGACCGCCGCCGCCGCGGCCCAGCCGTGAGCATGCACGATGTCGTAGTCGCTCGCGTTCTGGCGAATCAGCTCGGTCACTGCTGCTGCGAACACACCGACCCGCGATGCATCGAGCTGCTCGCCCTCGCCGGTGAGGGAGTCTGCAGACAACAGGACCTCCTCATTACCGATGAAGGTCAGGCCTACGCCATCGGGCGTGCGGCCCGTGTAGAGCTCGCACGACCAGGCCCTGCCACCGAGCTCCAGCTCGAGCTTGGTGAGGCGACGCGCGAGTGCGAGCTTCGCCGTGTCGATGTGCCCGTAGAGGGGGGACACCATGTCGACTGAGTGGTCGGCGCGACGCATCACTTTGGCCAAGGTCGCTACGTCCTGGGCGTCTCGGGTGGACGTGAATGCTTGTGGGGCGATGAAAAGGATTCGCAAAGTGCTGGACCATAGCGATTGTTGGCCTTGGCGCCACGTGGAAAACCCGGGTTGCGCCGCCCGCGGCCTGGTTCAGGCTCTACTTCCATGGCGGAGCGCGGAAAAGTCGCGGTTACCGGTGCCTCAGGGCTCGTGGGCCGAGAGCTCGTGCCGACGCTTCGCCGGCAAGGGTTCGAGGTTCTTCGTCTGGTGAGGCAAGCGCCGAGCGCGGACGACGAGGTTCGCTGGGATCCAGACGCGGGGACGATCGACAGCGAGGGCCTCCAGGGCATCACCGCGGCGATTCATCTGGCTGGTGATAACGTCGCCTCCGGGCGCTGGACGGACGCGAAGAAGGCGAGGATTCGCGACAGCCGCGTTCGTGGTACGGCGCTCATCGCCCGTGCTCTTGCCGAGCTCTCACCCAAGCCGCGGGTGTTGGTTTCAGCGTCGGCGGTTGGGTACTACGGCGCGTGTGGAGAGGAGACGCTCGACGAGAGCGCCGCCCAAGGTTCTGGCTTTCTGGCGTCGGTGTGCGGCGAGTGGGAAGCCGCCGCCACCGCGGCGCGGGACGCGGGGATTCGAGTGGTGCATGCACGTATCGGCGTCGTGCTTGCACCGAGCGGTGGAGCCCTCGCCAAGATGAAGCTGCCGTTCTTGCTCGGTCTCGGCGGCCGCATTGGCGACGGAAGTCAGTACATGAGTTGGATCACGCTGGAGGACTTGGGCTCGGCGCTGGTTTTTGCGCTGGAGCGGGACGAGCTCGAGGGCCCCGTGAACTTCGTTTCCCCCACGGCGGTCACCAACGCAGATTTCACTGCCACGTTGGGCCGCGTGCTCAAACGGCCCACCGTCCTGCCTGTCCCGAAATTCGCGCTGCGACTCGGCGTCGGGGCGGACATGGCCGACGAGATGCTGATCGGAGGATCACGCGTCACGCCTGCCTTGCTTCAAGCGCACGGCTTTCGCTGGGAGCACACGACCCTCGAACCTGCGCTTCGCGCGCTCTTGTAGCGCTGCGCCTTGTTTGACCGGTCGTCGGGCTTGGGCCGACACTGCCGTCGTGCCGAGAGGGACCGGGTCATGGAGCGCGTGGGGGTCGGCCCTGGCGTTCTTCCTTGCGGGCTTGTTTCCGCTCTTCAACGCCGACGCCTACGGCCATCTGGCCCAGGGCCGTCAGATCGTTGCGCTCGGCCGGGTGCCCCAGGTCGACTTGTTTTCGTTCTGGCAACCGGTCCCGCAGCCCTGGAAGAACTACGAGTGGGCCTACGACTGGGTAACCTGGCTGGTTTACGACCACTTCGGCGCCAATGCGTTGATCCTCTTGAAGTGTCTCGCACTGGGTGCGCTCGGGTACCTACTCGTCAAATTGGCTGGCCGGCTAGCTCATCGTGGCGACCTGGCCGCGCCGCTGACGTTCACCACGCTCTTACTCGCGCTCCCGGTTGCCCGTTTTCGATTCACTACGCGTCCGCAGATCGTTGGCCTGCTTCTACCGGCGGTGCTTCTCGTTGGAATTGGTGCGCTCTACGAGGATCGACTGTCGTCACGGCGCAAGGCCTGGATTCTCGGCGCTCTCGGCCTGGCGCATGTCGTTTGGGTCAACTCCCACGGGTCGCACCTCTTTGGCGTGGCGATCACTTTGATCTTCGCGACCCTCTCGTTTCGAACCGCCGCTTTTCGCTGGATGATTGGTTTGCTCTTGATTCAGGGCGCCGCGACCGGTTGTACGCCCTTTGGCTTTTCGATCGCGATGGACGCCGTCTCGCACGTGCTTCGTCCCGAGTATCGCGAGCTCGTAGTCGAGTGGGCAGCGTGGGCGCCCAAGGATCCCCTTCGGCTGCTCGTTGCCCCCATGGTTTGCGCGGTCTTCGTACTTGCCGCCATGCGGCCGGTAACTCGTGAGTCCCGCTTCGGAGTCGCCTACGGTGTCTTGTGCGTACTGTTGAGCATCATGGCGTTTCGCTCGATGCGGTTCGTCGCGCATCAGCTCTTGTTCTGCGCGCCCTTCATCGCCGCGGGGCTGTCGCAACTGCCAGGTCTCGCCAAGATGCGACGCAGCGTGGTCGGCCTCATCGGTGTTGCGGCTGCGTCGAGCGCGCTTTGGATGATGCAAATGGTGCCGGCATTGGGCTTTGGCTTCGGGGAGCCGAAGCGGGAGTACCCCTGGGCGTCTGCTGAAGTCGTCGAGCAAGCGGTCGACCACCCGCGGATCGTTGCAAGCATTCAGGACAGCTGGTTCCTGATGTTTGCGGCGCCGGGCGGCAAGCTCCTGATCGACGGCCGGGTACCCTACTACGGTCCAGAGATGATCCGGCGTGTTTCCCAGAGCTTCACCGATCCTGGGCTCTTCTCGCAGCAACTCGCCGAGTACGACGTGAACACCGTCGTCATCGACCACACTCGCTCCGACCACATCGTCGCAACCGAGTACCTGAGCAGCCGCAACGATTGGGCCCTTGCGTTCGTCGAGGACGGGCATTCGCTGTTCGTTCGTCGCGACGCTTCGCCGGGACTGCAGCCGTTCGAGATCGCAGGCCCGGGGTACCGCACCGGACGTCTTCTCGATGCGGGCCTCGATGACATCGCAGTGAGCGTGGAGGTTGCACGCCTGGGTTCGCAGTTGAACACAGCTTCGATACACGCCTGGCATGAGGGGCTCGAGCTCTTACGGCCACTCGCACGCGACGGGGCCCGGGCCGGCATCCGCAAGTCCCGCAACGATGACGAGCAAGCCCGGGCGCGGGCGGCGTACGAACAGCTCTCCGTCGCTGCCAGCAGTTTTCCCGGCTTCACCTCCATCGAGCTCTACCGAGCGATGGCGGCGCTGTCGGCCTGCGACATCTCCGAGGCCCGAGAGGCGTTAGGCCGCGCGGTGTACGGGGGCCAGACGCGGGGTACCTCGCTTGCGGCCCTCGAGCTCTCGCTTCGCGCGGGAGCGCCATCCGAGCGTTCGGCCGCCGCCGCACATGTTGCACGCCTCAGCGCCCGCCCCGACAGTCGTGACGACCCATGGGTCGCGGCGATCGTCGACGATATCGATGTCCACTGCCCCGCGCCCTAGGCGACCGCGTCTCGATCGAGCTCGATCAGCGTGATCTCCGCGGGTGCTGCGATGCGCATCGGCGGGCCCCAGTACCCAGTGCCGGAGCTGACGTAAATCTGCGAGTCGCCCCGCCTGTGCAGACCCGACACGAACGGCTGCGCGAGGCGGGTGAGAACCCCGAAGGGGAAAATTTGGCCGCCGTGGGTGTGTCCCGAAATCTGAAGGTCGACGCCGTGCGCGCGCGCTTCGTCGAAGTGCACCGGTTGGTGTGCCAGGAGGATGACAGGCTTGCTCGAGTCTCGCCCCTCCATGGCGCGCGCCATGTCTGCGCCGTGACCATTGCCGAACTGATGCGCCGTCCAGTCGTCGACCCCGGCGACGTGGATTGCCTCCCCGTTCTTGGTCAACTCCACGTGTTCGTTCCGTAGAACGCGGACTCCGATGCTTCCAAGGAAAGCCAGCCAAGAATCCGCCCCCGAGTAGTACTCGTGATTGCCCGTGACGAAATAGGTGCCGAGCTTCGCGCGAATCTCCCCGAGGGGCGCCACGGCATGGCCGAGGTCTTCGACCGAACCATCAATGAGGTCGCCCGTGATCGCGACGATGTCGGGCTCGAGCGCGTTGACCTTACGGACGATATCTTCGACGAAATCGCGTCCTATCGTGAGGCCCACGTGCATGTCGGTGATCTGCACCAGGCGCAGCCCGCTAAGTGACTCCGGCAGCTTCTTGAGACGCACGCTCAGGCGCTTCACTTCCACGGGGCGAATCGCCGACCAGACGCCCCAGCCCGAGAGGGCGAGCCCGAATGTACCGGCGCCACCGGCGAGGAGCTGCGCGAGAAACTCTCGGCGCCCGCCATTGACCGAGGCGAAGCCCGCGTACTTGACCCAGCCCCAGCGTGCGAACTCTCCGCCCCAAAGCAGCACCAGCAGCACGAACATCGAGCCCATCCAGACGTACCCCACCCAAGAGACCGGGATCGCGAGGTTCCGAGGCAAGGTGCGCCAGGCCATCATCGACGCGGGGATCGACAGCGCGAGCATGATCAGCGCAACGGTCGCGACCTGACGCCAAGGAGACGGCCACATCGGGTCGCGAATCAGGCGAGCCCACAGGTAGTAGTGGGTGCCGACCGTCAGGCCGGAGATGATACCGAGGAAGATGAGGATGCGACCAAGCGACATGGAAGGACGACTAGGAGCGCATAAGGATGGCGCCTGAAGGCGTCAAGTCGCTGCCTGGCCGGGCGTCGACGGATCGGGCGAGTCGTAGCGCTTCTTGCTCTCCTCGAGATGGTCGAGGAGCCGCTGGCGGACTTCGGGGTGGGTCAGCGCGACGATACGCGCGGCCAAGAATGCTGCATTCTTCGCCCCATCGATGCCGACAGTGGCGACCGGGACGCCCGGAGGCATTTGGACGGTAGCGAGCAGAGCGTCGACGCCCTGCAGCGCGCCCGACGCGATGGGGACGCCGATGACGGGGCGGGTTGTGTGCGCCGCGACGACTCCGGCAAGGTGGGCCGCCATCCCTGCGCACGCGATGAAGACCTCGACGCCCTGCTTCTCGGCAGCAGCGACGTATTCTGCGGTCTCGTGCGGCGTGCGATGCGCGGACAGAACCCGAACGTCACTAGGAATGTCCAGGCTGTCGAGGACATCGCGGCCCTTGAGAACGACCGGAAGGTCGCTCGGGCTGCCGGTTAGGATCGCCACGACGGGGGTATCGCCCTTGCTTAGTTTACTGCTCGTCACGTTGCCTCCCGAGAGCAATCGCTTCTAGCGCAAAGCGGCCCGAACGTCACCCGCTTGCGCAAAGGCTGAGAAATTCACCTGCCGCCCTTTACCGGATCCCCTGTCGAGCCTATAAAGCCGCCCACTTATGAAGAGAGAGCCGGGCAACCTCAGTTGCAGCGTCGTATGGGGCACTTTGTTGGCCCTCACGCTGATGCACGCTTACTCCCCGCATGCGGCGGCCGAAGAGCCTCCCGCAGAAGAGGCGCCGCCCGCACCGTCGGAAGCGGCACCCGCGAAAGCCACCGGCGCAGAGACGGTTGCGGCCTTGCTCACCGCACCCGGTGGCGTTCCTGCCGAGCCCACGGACGCCGAGGCGGCCGTTGAAGCCGTGAAGGCGAGCATGGCGCGGGTCGAGGAGCAGGACGCGGCCGGCATCGGTGCCACCTATGTCATCGAGTTCGGCGACACGTTCGACTGGGTGCGGATGGTTTCGGGCGAATGGCTCAAGGGCGAGATGAAGCGCATGCGCGACGACAATCTCGAGTTCGACAGCGACAAGCTCGACATGCAGAACATCGATTTCGCTGATGTCAGCCACGTCCACTCCCCCGTGGTCAACACGTACGTCTTCGACGACCGGATTTCCGTCACCGGCTTAGCGGTCATCACGCCTGACAAAGTCATCGTCGAGACCGTCGATGGCACCGAGACGTATCCTCGCAGCGAGCTCGAGTCGATCGTCGCGGGCGGAGAACGCGAGAAGGACTGGTGGTCGATGAAGCTGCGGTTCGGCCTGACTCTCAACAAGGGCAACACGGACCAGCTCACCTACGACATCAACTTCAGGGTTCGTCGGGAAGATCGGATGACGTTGTTGAACCTCGGCTACAATACGAGCTTCGGCCGTTCGGACGGCACCCAAAACGTGAACCGTCACCTCGGCGACCTTGATTTCAAGGTGTTTCTTTCGAGCCGATGGTTCGTCGTTCCTCTCTTCGGTCAGCTATTCAACGATCGTTTCCAGAACATCCACCTTCGAGCCACGCCTGCAGCAGGCGCCGGTATTCACATCATCGATGTCCCGAACGTCAAGTGGGATTTCCAGACGGGCGTGGGTTATCAGTACTTGGACTACCTGGACGCCTCCGCGGTCACCACCGGCAACCCACAGAACGACGTCTTCATCCCGCTTTACACCTATGCGGACTTCGATATCACCGGCGACATCGACCTCACCCTCAGCTGGCTCACCAACCTGGTGGTCACGACGATTGGCAACACCAACCATACGGCCAAAGCCGACTTGGCGATCGAGCTCACGAGCGTCATCGATCTCGACATTGCCTTCCTCTACCTGCGAACAGAGGAACCGGCGCAGCTACCGGCCGCCACCCCCCCCGATCCAGATCCGGATCCCATCAAGAAGAACGACTACCAGCTCGTCGTAGGCATCAGCCTGGAGCTTGGCTAGCTCTCTTCGCGCTCTGAATCTTCTTTTTGTTCCTGGTGCTGCTCGAGTTCGGCTTCGAGCTGAGTGCGCCGCGTCTCGAGCTCGCTGATGCGGCCTTTCGAGGCCTCCTTGTCAGGATCATCGACCTGCTTTTTGAGCTCGTCGAGTTCCTCAACGACATCCTTGAGCTGGTGCCCCGCCTTGGCTTCGGTCTCGGCCTGCTCGGCCTTGTCGAACATCCGTTCTTCGGGGTGGTCTTCATCGGCCGCGTACGGCCTCGACGGGGTTGCATGCCGGACCTCGGGGATAAACACCCGTCCGGCTGCGAGCTGGCGTTGATTCATGAACGTCGGCGAGACGACCTCGATGCCTGCCCGGTGAAGCGCATCCAACATGCACTCCCGCAGCTCCGACTCCGCGCTGATGAGGTACTTGACCTCTTCGAGGAACCCGGCGGCTTGATAGATGATCGAGAAGTCACCCAGCTCGAGCACGAATACGAAGGGCTCGGTCAGCCCGGCGTTCTCGGCGGCTTCTATTAGGCACTTCTCGATCTTATCGCGTGGCACGTCATAGCCGAGCGACACCGTCGCAGAGATGAAGGTTCCCGAAGCGCGCACCACCGTCACCGGCGTCGTCACGAGGTAGAGATTTGGCAGTGTGGTCAGATTCCGTCGCTCCGTCTGGATTTCGGTCCGCAGGAGACCGAGCTCGGATACGCGCCCACGGTGCCCATCGACGACGATGAAGTCACCAGGCCGGAAGTTTCGAATCGACCGCAGCATCAGCCCGGCCATCGCGTTTCCGATCAACGTCGTCGAAGACAAGGCAATTGCCGCGGTGACGAGGATCCCGAGCAGGCTCAGCAGCTGTCCGCGTTCGGCTTCCCCGATCGGCAACTGGAGGATGAGCATGACCAAGAACACCCCACCCAGTACGGCAATCAATAGTTGCTGCGAGATGCGACTCCCTGACGTCGGCGTGTGACGCTTCATGAGGACGCGATAGACCGTGGAGATGACCACGATGCCAACGAGCAGGGTGATGAGGGCCGGAAGCCACTCGCGAAGGACAGCGGAGATCGACTTGAGGTAGTCCATGGCGCCGCGGGATAGTCGCAGAATTCACACCGTCCCGCGAACCCCCAACGTGGCCTGCTGCCATTTTCGGCTTCGACGTTGAATAAGCATGCACCCGGTGGCATTGTGCGGCGCCCGGGAGTCGGCACGTGGCAAAGGGCGTCTACATTGCATCGATTCAACCGCGCGCCGGCAAGTCGTTGGCGGCGCTCGGCTTGATGGAGCTGGCCTCTCGACGGGTGGAGCATCTCGGCTTCTTTCGGCCCGTGGTCAATGGCCTCGCGGAGACCGATCGCGAGATTGGGCTCATGCGATCCCGGTATGCGCTCCCGCAAAACGCCGAGGCCTCGAGCGGCGGCCCCTATGACGAGGCTCGTGCCATGGCGGGGGCCGACCGCTCCGACGAGTTGCTCGCGCGCATCCTCGGGCGCTACAAGGAGCTCGAGTCCCAGTGCGATTTCGTCGTGTGCGAGGGGACCGACTACTCCGGAGTGGGAGCAGCCTTCGAGTTCGAGTTCAACGCGCGCGTCGCCGCCCATCTGGGCTGTCCGGTTTTTTTCGTGGCCAACGGCCAAGGCCGCGAGCCGGCGGCAGTCGTCGAGGACGTCAGGGCAGCGCGGCGGGCTTTCGAGCGCGAGGGTTGCTCGATCGTGGCTACTTTGGTCAACCGGGTGGCGCCCCGGCAGATCGATCAGGTGAAGGAGTGCTTTGCCGCGGAGTGGAAGGGTCCGGATCCGGTCTACGTGGTGCCAGAGGATGAGACTCTGGGTCACCCCACCTTGGCCGAGGTCATGGACGCACTCGATGGGAAGTTGATGTTCGGTGATGAACATCGTCTGCAGGGCCTGGCCCGCGACTTCTCGGTTGCGGCGATGGAGCTGCCAAACGTCCTTTCGCGTCTCCGGCCGGGCTCGGTGGTGATTGCGGGAGGCGATCGCGCCGACGTGGTGCTCGGTTGTCTAGCCTCGGTGCGTTCCCAGGCATTTCCGAACATCGCCGGCATCGTGCTGACCGGCGGGCTCGAGCCGCCCGAACCGGTGACTCGGCTCATCAATGGTTTGAGGCGGCCGGCGGTTCCCGTCATTGGGGTGGCCGGTGACACCTTTACCACAGCCACGCGGGTCGACGCGTTGGGAGGGGCCATCAAGGCCGGGGACGAGCGCAAGATCGCGACCGCACTGGGTCTCTTCGAGGAGCACGTGGAACTGCCCGAGCTCGCGGAGCGAATCCAGGTGAGTCATTCGCCGCGGGTGACGCCGCTGCGCTTCGAGTACGAGCTCATCGAGCGGGCCAAGGTCAGTCGCCAACACATCGTGCTGCCCGAGGGCACGGACGAACGAATTCTGCGCGCCGCCGAGATCCTGCTGCGGCGACGGGTGGTGGACCTGACGCTGCTCGGTGATCCCGCGGAGATCCAGGAGTCGGCGTCCACGCTGGGTGTCCACCTCGAGGGCGCCCAAATCGTCGATCCGCTCACGTCCGAGTGGCGTTCTAGCTTCGCGGACACCTATCTCCAACTGCGAAAGCACAAGGGAGTGACCGAGGACAGGGCTCACGATGCGATGGGGGACGTGAGCTACTTCGGTTCCATGATGGTGTACCAGGGAAAGGCCGATGGGATGGTCTCTGGCGCCGCCCACACGACTGCGCACACGATTCGTCCAGCCTTGGAGTTCATTCGAACGCGTGAAGGAGTCTCGGTGGTGTCGAGCGTCTTTCTCATGTGTCTGCGTGACCGGGTCTTGGTTTACGGTGACTGCGCGGTGAACCCGAACCCGAATTCGGAACAGCTTGCCGATATCGCGATCAGCTCGGCGGAGACTGCGGTGATCTTCGGGATCGACCCGCGCATCGCCATGCTCTCCTATTCGACCGGCGCCTCCGGGTCGGGCGAGGACGTGGCCAGAGTCCGCGAGGCCACGGAGATCGTCCGCTCGCGTCGACCCGATCTGATGATCGACGGTCCCATCCAGTACGACGCAGCTGTCGATGCGAAGGTGGCGAGCAAGAAGCTTCCGGACAGCGAGGTCGCCGGTCGAGCGACCGTGTTCATCTTTCCCGATCTGAATACGGGCAACAATACTTACAAGGCCGTGCAACGCTCGGCGGGTGCGGTGGCGATCGGGCCGGTTCTGCAGGGCCTCAACAAACCAGTTAACGACCTGAGCCGAGGCTGTACCGTGTCCGATGTCGTGAACACGGTGGCGGTGACGGCCATTCAGGCGCAGACGACGGAGTAAGTCGTGAAGGTCCTGGTCCTCAACTCCGGAAGCTCATCGCTCAAGTACCAGCTCTTCGACATGGCGGAGCGGACTCTGGTTGCACGGGGCGCCGCCGAGCGCATTGGCGAGCCGGACAGCGACATTTCCGACCACGCCGCAGCGCTCGACCGAATTGTGGCCAACCTCTTGGGCATCGAGGTGGCCATGGCCCGCCGACCCGATGTGCCGCAGGTGGCGGTCTTCGATACCGCTTTTCACCACACCATTCCGCCCCATGCCTATCGATACGCAGTCCCCGAGGAATGGTACGAGTCCCATGGTGTGCGTCGCTACGGCTTTCACGGCACCTCCGTGGCCTATGTGGCGAAGCAGGCGGCCCGCGAGATTGGCCGACCCCTCGGGGAGCTGAATCTGATCGTTCTGCACCTCGGGAACGGGGCGAGCGTGACCGCCGTCGCGAACGGCAAGAGCGTCGACACTTCCATGGGTATGACTCCCCTCGAAGGTCTGGTGATGGGCACGCGCAGTGGCGACATCGATCCCGGAGTGATCGTACACATGGCGCGTCAGGCGGGGATGAGTGTCGAAGAGATCGATGCAGACCTCAACGGGGAGAGCGGGCTCTCCGGATTGTGCGGAGTCGGCGACGTGCGGGACGTCCTCGAGCGCGAGGCGGCAGGCGACGCGCGGGCTCGCCTCGCCCTAGACGTCTATGCCTACCGCATGCGCAAGTACATCGGAGCCTACATGGCTGCCCTGGGTCACGTGGACGGGATCGTCTTCACGGCGGGCGTGGGGGAAAATTCGGCGGACATCCGCGAGCGAGCCTGCGAGGGGCTGCAGAGGCTGGGCGTACAACTCGATGAAACGCGGAATCGGGCCAGTGCGAGGGGAGCTCGACCAATCCATCGTGAAGGAGCGCCCGTGGCTGTGTTGGTGGTGCCGACCAATGAAGAGTTGGAGATCGCCGAGCAGACGTTGCAGTGCATTCAGACGTCCGGTGCGGCCACCACCGAAGCAGGACGTCAGAACGGATAGGACTGCAGCGTGTCCAGCGCCATGGTCATCAGCATCTCCACCGCCTCGGGTGAGTCGATTGGGATGCCTGCGGCGCCACCGCCGTAAATCGCTGAGCTTTGAGGCTCTGCGTCTCGGCTCTCCCGCGCGTAGGCGACCGCTTCGGTGAGGTCCGCGCCAAACGCCTCGGCAATGCCCGGTTTGGTTTGGGGCCGGGTTACGCACATGTGAATGGCGGCGGGGTGCTGTTGCCCGTTGAAGCGCCAGCCACGGGTCTTCATGAAGTCGTTGACGTGGTAGATGTCGAACTCATCCGATCGGAACGCAAAGCAGAATGTCGGTGACCCCATGATGGCAAGCTCCGGCAGGCCCTTGATAGCGTCCTGCATCTTGGCGGCGGTTTCGAAGATCTGTTTGGCGTAACGCAGGTAACCTTCCCGACCGTAGCGCACCATCGCGGCCCACGTTGCTGCGATCAAGCCACCGGAGCGGCTGCCGGCAAGTCCGTTCGATGCGTAGATGCCGCCCTTCCACGATGGCTCGATGTAGTATTGGTACTTGCGGAACGAGGCATCCCTGTAAACCACGACGGAGGTGCCCTTGAGGCCGTACCCGAACTTGTGGGTGTCGGCGGAGATGGAAGTCACGCCCGGCAGCCGAAAATCAAAGACCGGAATGTCGTATCCAAGAGCCTCTCCCCAGGGGAGGATGAAACCGCCGAGACAGCCGTCTACGTGCAGCCCGATGCCGCGCTGCACCGCCAGATCCGAGAGCGCGCCGATGGGATCGACGGTGCCGTAGGGATAGTTGCCGGCCGACCCGACGATGGCCACCGTGCGATCATCGACCCGGTCGCGGACGAAGTCCACGTCAACCTGAGTCGATGTAGGATCCGTCGGCGCTTCGACGACGTCGATGCCCAGCAAGTGCGCCCCTTTGCGGAAGGCGGGATGGGCGGTGTCCGGGACGATCACGTTGGGACGATCGATGCCCCGCTCCTCGCGCGCCTTGTCCCGATAAACCAGGAGCGGATTGATGATGCTCTCGGTGCCGCCGAAGCCCATGGCGCCACACGCCTTGTGCGCTGGATTCTGTTTTGCGACCTCGTCGCCATGCATGAGGTCGAGAGCCATCGCGATGATGTCCGACTCGAAGCGAGTCATGCTTGGGCAGATGTCTCGTTGAAGAGAGTTGACGTACGAGAAGAGCGCGAAGACCGAGTTCAAGAAGTCGTAGTGCTCGTGGTCGCCGCTATACATCGTGCCCGAGCAGCGGCCGTTTTCCCATGCTTTGTCCTCTGCGCCGGCGATGGCTCGAAGCTCCTCGAGGATTGCATCGGTCGAACGGCCCTCCGCCGGGAAGCCGCGGATCACGCCGTGGGATTCTGCGTAGGGGTAGAGGCCTCTCATCAAGGATTCGATGTCGTTGCTCATGACTAGCTCCCAACATTTAGCGCGTGAAAGATGTCGCGGTTCTTTTTAAACGCGCGGACGAACTGGGCAAACATCTGGTCGTAACGCCCGGCAAACTCGCGCCGCGGCTCGTAGACGGCGGCCACCGGGATGCTGGCTTCGATCTCTTCGAGCGCCAGCTCGCCCAACCGATGAAAGCCGAGCAGAGCGAGGCCCCGGCTGGCCGTGTATTCCGGCTCCCGCAGCTGCTCTACGGGAAGCTGAAGGACATCGGCAAAGATCTGCGCCCAGGCCGACGAGAGGGCGCCGCCGCCATAGAACTTGACCCGGGAGATGTCTCGTTTGGCGAATTGCGCAACGCGTTCCTGCACCCAACGAAGATTGAACGCCACCCCTTCGAGCACCGCACGACCGAGATGTTCGCGGGTCGTCTGCAGCGACATGTTCAAGAAGCCCCCTCGCACCCGACCGTCTTCTGCCGGGGTCACCGAGCCAGTCAACCACGGAAGAAAGAGCACGCCGCCACTGCCTGGATCGATCGGTGCGATAGCGCGCTCCAATCTGGTGAACTGTTCGGCCAGGCTATGATCCCCGAAGCTGTCGCTGGCGAAGACGAGCCGCTCGAGGAAGTACTCAATGGCTCCGCCGCCGATACCCGCCTCCGCCATGACGAAGTAACGGCCAGGGATTGGGGAGGGCATGCTGACCAGAGAGTTTCGGATGTCAGTCCTCTTGAAGTCGACGTGGGTGACGCACACTCCGGTCGTACCGATGGAGATCCCCGCGTGGTCGCCAGCGAAGGCGGCGGCACCGACCCCACCGGCCTGGGTGTCGTTGATCGCAGGAAACACGAGCGTGTTGCTCGCGAGTCCGAGGCGTTTTGCAATCTCAGGAAGTACCGGTCCAAGAGGCTCGTCGACCGGCACCAGCTGCGGCAGCTTCTCTGCGTCGAGGCCCGACCACTTCACGAGGGTGGGGTGGTAGACAGGATCCGGACGCCGGTTGTCGGTCAGCAGCATGAGGAAGCTGGAGCAGCGGTTGGTCACCGGCCGCCCGGATAGCCGCATCGTGATATAGTCCATCGGTTCGAGGAAAGTTGCGGTCCGCTCGTAGACTTCCGGGCGCGCAAGTTTGAGCCAGCGCATGTGCGCGAGGGAGTCTGCCCCGGAGTCGAGCGGCGGAATGCCGTGGATCTGTACCCACCGCCCCATCTGAATGAGGTTTGGCTTCATGCGCCTCCCGCCCGGCAGCTTCGCGAGTCGAGCGGGTGCTCCGCGCTTGTCCATCCAGACGACCATGTTGGCGGTGGGGCGGCCGTCTTTGCCCACGGGCACGATCGACGAGTACTGGCTGGCGCACGCGATGCCTCGGACTTCCTGTCTGTTCCCTAGCGGCGCAAGTGCCTCCTCGGCCGCCGCCAGAACCGTTTGCCACACGCGCTCCGCGTCTTGCTCGGCGCCGCCATCGTCCGTGAGAATCGTCTCGATCGACCCGCGGCCCGTGCCCAGCAGCGTGCCATCACGCCGAACTACAGCAGCCTTCACATTCGATGTACCGAGATCAATGGCGAGAATCGGCACGGTCGCCCCGTTCTAAACGAGATCCAGGCGCACGGGAAGGCGGCTCCAGCGATAGGACTATGACCAAGCGATTAACAGTCGCCCGCTCTACCAACTGAGCTACGCTGGAATGGCTGCGAGGGATAGCGTGCCTTGCGGTCCTGTCAAGGGCAGGAATTCGCAGTGAATTCTGTCGCACAGATTCCGGCCCGGCGCGCTACCGCTCTGCTTCGGGCTGGTCGCTGCTCGCCGGCTGTGCGTCCGCCTTCGACTCGCCGTCCCCGTCGTGCCCCGTCCACTGCGCCATCGATGTGTCGGCGCCAAAGAGATGGGAGATTCGATCGTAGAGCGCCGTGGGCAATAGCTCTCGCAGGAGTGGGGTGATCTTGACCATCCAAGGCTCCAAGACATGGATGCGGTTGCGTTCGACGGCCCGCACGACCTTTTCGGCGATGAACTCTGGTTCGAGGATGCTCGTCGCCTTGGGTGCCGCGGCGCCCTTGAACATGCCGGTACCGATGTAGCTCGGGCATACGATTGTGACGTGTACGTGCTCGTGCCCGAGCACCTTGAGTTCGGCGCGGATCGATTCGGAGAAGCCGATCACCGCCCACTTGCTCGATGCGTAGGTGGAGCCGTAGGGCAGACCGATGAACCCCGAGGCGCTCGAGATATTGACGAGGTGCGCTTCGGGACGCTCGATGAGGTCTGGCAGAAACGCGTGGGTCATGGCGACGACGCCTAAGGTGTTGACCTCGTAGGTCTTGAGGTGGCGGTCGAGAGGTGTCTCGGTGAAGGGGCCACCAAACACGATGCCCGCGTTGTTGACCAGCACGTCGATCGGGCCCGCCTCGGCGGCGATCTGTGCTTTCAGTGATGCGATGCTCGCCGGATTGGTTACGTCGACCGGGAAGCCCCATGCCGTAACGCCCAGTGCTTCGATTTTGGCTTTGGCCTCGGGGAGCTTTTCTTCGTTGAGGTCGGCGATGATGAT
>JAFDAJ010000013.1 GCA_019313915.1 Deltaproteobacteria bacterium | reverse complement strand
GCGTGTCGTCCCAAGCCACGGGAACGGTCGACATGAAGTCGCCGACGTAAGGATACGCTCCAAAGACCGCGCGGTACCCGACCTCTGTGTTGGAGTCGGCTTGGTCGGCGAAGTGCTGAATGCCCGATTCGAACAGGACGGACAGCGCGAGCGAGTGCGCGTAGGGAAGGTCTTTCTCGGTCAGCGCGGTGTCGAAAACGACCGGGGTGTAGTCCATCGAGCCAACGACGTTTCGCAACAGCGCGGAGTGCACGTTCATCATCGCTGTCGGCGCGCGGTCGCCAAGCGAATTGACACTCTCTTTGTAGTACTCGGCACCATTGATCGCTTCGTGCGTCATTAGGTGCGGGTAGGTGCGCTGCCAACCGCGGGGCACCGTCGCTCCGTGGAAGTTCACCAGAAGCTCATAGTCCTTCGCATCTTCCAGGATGCCGATGTATTGGTTGATGCGGTCCTGCTTGTCGCTGCTGAAGAAGTCGACCTTGATGCCCGCAATTCCCCAAGCCGAGATCTTCTCCATCTCGGGGCGGCGGACGGCCGGATCGAGCATGCGATCAACCGGTGTTTCGCCGCGAAAGGCGGTGTGCTCTCCGCCGGAGTTGTACCAAAGCAAGAGCCTCACCCCGACGGCGTCGGCTTGGGCGACCAGGGCTCGCACCGCCTGCTCGGCGTTGTCCCATTGGTCCCACTTCGCGTCGATCAAGACATAATCCCAGCCATACTCGCCGGCGAAGTCGATGTACTCGGATTGAAGCTCTGGGGTTCCTGTCTCTTGGCTGAACCAGGACCAGGCCGCACGCCCAGGCGCAATCCAACTCGAGTCTCTGACGACCGACGGTTGGCTCAAGTCGTCCACCAGGGTCGACTCGAAGATTGTCGACAGATCTCCAATGGTGATGACGCGCCAAGGCGTCATGAATGGTAGCTCCGCCCGTGGAAGCACATCTCCGACACCAAGGCCCTCGCCCTCATCGGGCAACCGCAGACGATAGAGACCGCCCTCGGGCATCTCGTCTAGCCGCATCGCGCAATAGGTCCGGGTGAGATCCGACTCGGCAACCATGACATAGCGACTGCCCTCTTCGAGCTCGAAAAGCGCGGGGAACGCGAAGCCTGTCACGTCTGTCGAAGTGCCGAGAGGCATGATTTCCGCGGGTTGTTCGTATGAACCCGCAGTGAAGATGAAGGCGATATCCCCGCCGTCATACGGCCGAAGGAGCGCGCGTGCGCCAGACGGAATCGTGAAGCCCGTCGCCTCATCATTGACCTGCGACATGCCGCCGCCGAGTAGGTGATAGCGAAACGCAACTCCATCTTCGTGCGCTCTCATGATCAGCTCGGCCCGAGCGCCGTTGACATCCCTCAACGGCACCGTGATTTCGTTTCCAACGGCCTGGCGATCCCTCCGCTTCCCGACGAGCATCGTGTAAGACTCGTCGATTGCGCGGCCCGAGCTGCTGCTCATCGTCACGCCGGTCGTGAGATCGTGGGTCGTCGCAGACAAACCAAGCGGACTCGATTCAACGACAATGATGTCGCCCCGCGTGACGGTGTACGTCATGCGGCCCTCGGCGTCGGTCGCGACCGCCATTCGCACGTCGCCGCTTGGTGAGGCGACTAGCACGCCCGCAACCGTGACCACGGATGAGCTCGAGTCGCAGCCAAACGCTGCCAAGCATGCAAGGAAAAGAACGACTCTACCGACCCACGAATTCTTGCCCATGCACGCCTCCGGCGCAGAGGGTATGGGGGCGCACTGACCAAGGCAAGCCCTCCAAAAGCGGCCCATTGCGAGTATCTCGTGGCCGAGCATGCTGCTGGCCGCAGCCAAAAACCTTTACGCCCGCTGGCGCAGAAACTATACGCCTCTCATGAAGAAATTCGCTCTTGGGTTGTCCTTGCTCTGCAGCGTGGGCTTGTGGGTGGTTGGTTGTGGCGACAGCGGCAGCGGGGATGGAGGCTGCGAAAGCGGTCAGGTGCTGTGCGACGGCGTCTGCATCGACGAGATCCAGCCGACGCTCACATCGATTCAGACCGGCATCCTCGAGGTGAGCTGCACAGCCAGTTCCTGCCACGATGCCGATCTTCCGGCCGAGATGCTCGACCTGAGCTCTCGTTCTGCATCGGAAACGAGTCTCATCGACGTCGCTGCCGAGCAGGTCGGTGGCAATCGGGTCACGTCAGGCGACAGCAGCGCTTCGTACCTCATGAACAAACTCCTGGGAGTCGATATGGCACTGGGCACGACTCGAATGCCCCAGCTCGACCCCGATGGTCTGTGCACCCCGAAGATCGACGTGATTCGTGAGTGGATCGACGCCGGCGCACCGATCAACTGACGGCGCCACCTAGCGCGGGCTAAGTGCGTCGCGTGCGGATGCGCGGGAGCCAAACCGCACTATGATCGGGCCATGTCCGCCATCGACGCTCTTGGAAAAGCCCAGTACGTGAACCTCGAAACGTTCCGAAAGAATGGGATCGGAGTCCGGACCCCAGTTTGGTCGGCTCGCGACGGGGACGACATCGTGATTTTCACCGAGGGAGACTCGTACAAGGTCAAGCGATTGCGCCGCGACCCGAGGATCCGCATTGCCGAGTGCGGAGTCCGCGGTGCGCTCAAGGGCCCTTGGCACGACGGCACGGGGCGAATCGTCGACAATGAAGCGGAGAAGCAGTCCGCACTTCGAGCACTCCACAAGAAGTACGGTTGGCAGATGACTCTCGTGGACTGGGGCGCGCGGCTCAAGGGCTCGAAGAAGAATTGGGCAGTCCTGACGATACGCATAGGAAACGATGAATAACGTCTGCGCCTCCAAAGTCGGAGAGACCATGCGACTGCTCTTGGTGCTGATGTTGGCTTTGGGTTTTTCTGCTGCGAGCTTGGCCCAGGAATCCGCGGAGGGAGACGATGTTCGCTCCGCGGACGAAATTCCGGAGGACATGCCGCCTCCGCCCGAGGATGCGCCGCCTGCCGAAGCGCCTCCCGTAGGTGGGACCGACGAAAGGCCGCCTCACCCCGAGACGCCTGAGGATCTCGAAGAGCTGCAGCCAACCGCGGAGCTGCTGGCGAAGACGTCGTACCACTGGTTCCCCGGTCATTGGATATGGACGGGCGAGCAGTTCGAGTGGAAGAGCGGCGAGTGGGTCTACAAGGTCAAGGACATGATCCTCGTTCCGCCGCACTGGGATTGGGACGGTAAGCAGTGGGTGTTCCACAGTGCTGGTTGGGCGAAGTCGGGAACAAAAGAAGTCGTCTATCGCGCGACGCCTGCGCCGGGCGGGCCAGACGTGGCTGCCAATGCCGAGGCGGCCCCCGCGGCATCGACCCAAGCGGTCGAGCCGCAAGCGTCGACGACAACCGTCTATGTGTATACGGGTGTGTATGTCGCGCCGCTGATCGTCTATCCGATCTGGCACCCCTGGTACCACTATCACTGGTATCACCGGCACGCGCACTACCGTCGGGCGCCCGCGTATCGCCACCGGCGTTACCATTACTCGCAGACGCACCGCAAAGCGCACTATCGCCATCACAACAACCCGCCGAGCCATGGCAGCAAGCCGGGCCACGGCGGGAGCACCAAGCCCGGGACGAGACCCTCGCAGCAGCCGAGCACCAAGCCCTCGACAAGGCCATCGACGCAACCGTCGACCAAGCCGTCCCAGCAGCCGAGCACCAAGCCGTCGACCAAGCCGTCCCAGCAGCCGAGCACCAAGCCCTCGACGCAGCCGTCGACCAAGCCGTCCCAGCAGCCGAGCACCAAGCCCTCGACGCAGCCGTCGACCAAGCCGTCCCAGCAGCCGAGCACCAAGCCCTCGACGCAACCTTCAAATCGAAGCGGCTCGACGTCGGGCAGCAACCGCAGTGGCACCCGCAGCGGCGGTGGGCGTCGTGGCGGGGGCAGACGCCGCTAGGTGAGCAAGCCTACCTCCGGCGGACGAGGACACCGACGTAGGGCGCTAGCCACCAGCCGCTTTGATCGAAGAAGTTGCCCTTGCCGGTGAACGAGTACTGGAAGCCGGCGTCGATATAGACACCGCTCGACGAGACCTCGAAGCCGAGTCCAGCCTTGCCAGTGAAGCCGGGTGTGAAACGGTACACCGAGACTTGGCTGCAGTACCAGTAGCCACAACCCACTGTGGTCTCCGCGAAGTTCCAGAAGTTCATATCGAATGCGCCCGTAATGTACGGGAGCACGACCTTGAGGTCGGGAACCTGGAAGCGGACTTCGGGAAGCGTGAGGTAGATGCGCGTCAGTGGGTGCCGTCCGGATAGGCCGACGCCGAGGCCATCCAGATCGATCGGAGTCCATTGAAGACCGACGTCCCCACCGATGACGAACCAACCGAAGTCGGCACCGCCGAAGAAATTGATGTTTGCGCCGGGGCGAACATTGTCACGATTGACGTCCAAGACGATCGGCACGCCGATGCTGAGCCCCCAGGTGAAGCCGACCTCGAGGCCTTCCTTCTCCTGAGGCTGCTGCACCGCGGGCGGCGGCGTGGCCGAGACCATTTGATCGGACGGGGCCGGCGGCGGCGTGGGGGCCGTCGTGGCCGTGGTGGATGTGCCCTCCTGGGTCGATGCATCCCACTGAGCCGATGCCAACGTGGCGGGCAACCAAAGCGCCACCAACAGTGCCACAAACCTCAATTCAGCTTTCGTCATCCTAACCTCCCCGATCTGCAAAACCCTACCCCGCTTAACGCCATTGTCCAACGTCCTGGCCGCCTTGAGCCGGGTCGCGAGTTCGAGTAGCACTAGCGCTCTTTCAAAGGGTGAACCCTCGGCCGGGCACTCGAGTTTCACGGGGATTGAATATGCACACCGCAGCGCGATGCGGTCGGCTTCGGCCAACCGCGACCCTCCTATTGGTTCTGACGCTGGCTTCACTGCCTTCGCTGGCAGCATTTGGACAGCAAGGCAGCGCCGCCGAGGAGAAAACCGCCGAACAGAAAGTCCAGGAGTTGAGTGAGGATCTGCGCGCGCGCGGCGCCGATCTCGAAGAGCTGAAGAAAACGATCGAGAAGCACGACGACAGCGCGACCGCGCCGATGATGGACAAAGAGCTCTCGGACCGCCGTGCTCGCTATCGAAGAGACGTGTCGAAGCTCGTGACTCTCGTGCTGACAGGTGAGGACGCCGGTGCCACGGTCGCAGACGGGCGCGCCCTTGCAGCGGACCTCTTGGAGAAAGATGCGCGATCGATGCGCGAGAAGTTGCAGGCGCTCGCCGCGGAGACCCTTCAGCTGATCGACGTCACCGCAAGCGGAAGTGACGAAGAAGTCGCGGAAGCGCGAAAGGCGCTCGCGAGCGCGATTCCCCGATCGAGCCGCTTGATCGAGTATCTCGATGTCAATATCGACGAGCGCAAGCAACTCGGTCTCGACGTCGAAGCCGACACGGCGTTCATCATCAAGCGACTCGGCATCCGCGCAGACTTCGTTGCGGGCTTGCTGCAGAACAGCAAGGAGGAGATCGACGAGATCGTGGCTCGGCCGGGTTCGGATCAAGATGTCGAGGCTCAAAAAGAGTTAGCCGCTCTCAAAGGCAAGCGAGACGCGCTTGCCAAGAGCCAACGGTCGAACGTGCGCCTAATGGACGAGTATGGCCTCGAGACGGCCAATCTGAAACAAGGCATCATCACCGCCACAGGCAAGCTCTCGCAGGACATCCTCAACAAGGACGTCGCTGCGGGCCTGGTGGAGCAGTGGATTGCCAACTCGACCGATTGGTTCCGAAGTAACGGCACCGCTCTGATCTTCCAGGTTCTCACCTTCCTTCTAATATTGGTCGCGTTCTGGTTTATCGCCCGGCTTGGGCGCGGAACAGTGCGCCGCGGTCTCGGTCGATCGAAGCTGCACATCTCCAGCCTTGCACAAGACTTCTTCATCAAGATGACCGGCCGGATCATCATGCTGTTTGGCTTGCTCATCGCGATCGCTCAACTCGGAATCGAGATCGCCCCACTGCTCGCCGGCCTAGGCATCGCAGGCTTGGTGATTGGATTTGCGTTGCAGGACACGCTCTCGAATTTCGCGTCGGGCTTGATGATCTTGGTCTACAGGCCATTCGACGTCGGAGACGTGATCGAGGCCGGCGGCGTCATGGGCAAAGTGGACCAGATGAATCTCGTATCGACGATGGTGCTCACCTTCGACAATCAGCTGCTCGTCGTGCCGAACCAGCAGATTTGGGGTGGTGTCATTCGCAACGTCACTCATCAGGACACGCGGCGCGTCGACATGAAGTTTGGGATTGGATACTCAGACGACATTCCGAAGGCGGAGAAAGTGCTCGCCGATATTGTGACGAGCCACGAGAAGGTCCTGAAAGACCCGGAACCTGTCATTCGTTTGCACGAGCTGGGGGACTCTTCGGTCAACTTCGTCGTGCGTCCTTGGAGCAAGACGGATGAATACTGGGATGTCTATTGGGACATCACCCGTGAGGTGAAGCGCCGCTTCGATGAAGAGGGCATTTCGATCCCGTTCCCGCAGCGGGACGTGCACATCTATCGCGAGGACGCGGGCGACGCGGCCAGCGCCGGCAACGAAATGCAGCGCTCGAGGACGAACTCCACTGCGCAAACCGTGGTGCCAGGCGAAGACGACGAAGCCTAGCGTTCGCCGTTCGTCTTGCGACGTTGGCGCTCGCCAAACCACAGAAACGGCTTCAGGGGCTGTAGACATCGGGGGCCGTCCCATCTAGCATCGGCCGGATGAAAACCCTTTCTTGCTGGCTTGTCGTATCGTCCCTCGTGCTCTTCACTGTCGGCTGCGGCAGCGACAGCAGTAGTGGGGCGGGCTCCGGAGGTACCGCGGGGACGGGCGGTTCCGGCGGCACGGTTCCTGCGCCACCTCTCGGATGCGATCCATTAACGCCAAGCTACTGCGGCTTCCCCTATCCCAACGACTACTGGACCGTCGCGGATTCGAGCACGGTCACGGGTCTTCGTCTCGCGTTGCCAGAGGTCACAATGCCGGTAACCGGGATCGGCGTCCGCTCGAACCCGGATGCCTTCAACGAAATGGACGGCTTCTCCCCCGGGATTGCAGCGATGACGCACTTTGCGGGCGCGACGGTGATGGGACTCGCAACGCCGGACTCGATCCAGGACTCGCTGAGCGCAGCGTCACCCACGGTCATCCTCAACACCACGACGGGCGAGAGGTTGGCGCACTGGGTCGACCTCGATGAGTACGTGGTGCAGGCGAAGCTCCGCATTGATGCAGCCGAAGACAAGCCGCAGTTCACGATCGATCGCGACATCGAGGAGCTCAGGCAAGAGCAAGCGCTGATGCTGCGACCCGCTATCCGGCCTGAGGATGCAACCCGCTACATCGTCGCGATTCGGAACGTCCGCGATGGCGACGGGGAGCTCGTTGCACCCTCCCCTGGGTTCCAAGCGTTGCGCGATGATGTCCCATCGGGCGATGACGTCGATGACGTCATCGAGTCGCGCCGCGCGCACTTCGAAGAGATCTTCGCGACCCTCGAGGATGCGGGCATTTCACGCGACGACCTGCAAATCGCCTGGGACTTCACGACGAGCAGCCGCGAGAACAACACGCGCGCGATGGTGCACATGCGAGACGATGCGCTCGAGAACTTTCCCAACGGCGTGCCCTACACGATCGAGCTCAAGAACGAGAACATCGACCAGGACATCATCGCCTGCCGCCTCGAGATCACGTTCGACGTGCCCTTGTACATGACCCAGGGCGACACCGGTGGCCTGCTCAACCTAGGCGATGACGGCTTGCCCGAGCAGAACGGCACATTCGAGTACAGGGCAGCCATGATCGTACCGGTGAGCGCGCAGGCTGAACCGGCGTCGCTCGTGGAGTTCGGCCACGGTCAACTCGGGGCCAAGGAACAGGTGCTTGGCTTCCAAGAGATCGCGGCGCAGGGGAACTTCGCCACGTTCGGACTCGATTGGAAGGGCTTCTCTCACGATGATGTGCCGACCGTGATCGCCGCTATCATCAGTGGCGACCTGTCGACGTTCCGCGCGATCCCCGAGCGCATGCACCAAGGCTTCTTGAACTTCTTGATCGCAATGCGAACCTTGTCACGGGAGGCCGAAGGCGGACCTTCGACGATATTCAACCAAGCCCTCACCAATGATTGCGGCGGGGCCACGGTGGACGGGTCGAAGCGCTACTACTTTGGCGGCAGCCAGGGCGGGATCCTGGGCGCCAGCCTCATGGCGATCAACACCGACATCGAAAGGGGCCTGCTCGCGGTGCCGGGGCAGTCGTACAACCTGCTCCTGAATAGAAGCGTGAATTTCGACGAGTTCGCGACTGCGTTCTACGGGAACTACGACTGGAACGCACTCGACACCCAGATGAACCTCGCCCTGATTCAGGGGCTGTGGGATCGCGCCGAGCCCACGGGATACTCGAAGTACGTCCGGACCAACCTGCTGCCGGGCACGCCCCCCCATGAGGTGCTGATTCAAGTCTCGAAGGCCGACCATCAGGTGACCAACCTCGGCGCCCATATCATGGCCCGCACCATCGGCGGCGTCGTGAATCTCGCGCCTCTGATCCGCGAGGTGTGGGGCATCGAGGTCGTGAATCGCGTGCACGTTGGCTCGGCGATGATCGAGGTCGACTTCGGCAACCCGGACGCGCCAATCACCAACATCCCGCATTGGGCCGATACGATGCAGGATCCGCACGGCCGGGCAACGGAGCTCACGGCGCTGGGCCCCGTATTGGTCGACTTCTACGACAACGGCGTTGCCTCGAACCCCTGCATCGGCCCTTGCAACGAAGACGACCTCACGGCCCCTTAGAAGCCGGAGCGCCTGCGGCGCGCAGTTAGATCCAGCCGAGCACAGCGCCGAACACGATCAAGCAGATGGCGTCGAAGGTGAAGATCACGCCGACGGCTGCGGCCTGCCTCTTGATGCATTTCATGTCGTGCACCCAGTAGGCGACGACCAAGAACGGGAGGTAGCCGAGCAAGAAGATCAGCCAGGGCGCGGAGCGATTCCACCACGAGTAATCCCAGGTCAGGGCGTCGACGGCGTTGAGGCCATACTCGATGAAGACGGCGAGCGCGCTGAAGAACACCGCGAACACCCAACGGTTGGGCAAGCCGAGGATCTTCGCTTCCTTGGCGGGGAGCATGACGGTCGTCACGATTCCGAGGATCGCGAACATGAAACAGATCTCGATGTTGAGTCCGATCAGAATCAAGTACGCGGTTTCGCCAGGCGCAGACCATGCGGGCGCGTAGCCACTGAAGTGGAAGATCAGCGAGTTCCAAATCTCGTTGAACCAATCCATGCCCCATAGCGCGAGGCCGGCGAAGACGACGCTGTAGTTCTTTCGGCCTATCTGGTCGTGGTAGATGTAGAGCACGATTACGAGGAACGGAATCACGTACCATTGGAAGTCGGACGGATCGCGAAGATGGGAAAGGGCTTGTTGCGCGTGTTCGGAAGGCATGATCGCGGCTTAGCACCTGTGATCGGGTACCTCCTAGTGCAGAAATTGCGCCGAAAATCGGCGCTCCGGCCGATCTTTTGAATCCAGCGAAAGTGGCGCTATCCTCGGGCTCCGGTGCACGGTGGGTCGAGCGCCGATTTCGAAGCGACGTCATATGCTGCGGTTTTTTTCGAATCGATGGTCTTTGTTGTTCCTGGCGGTCCTCATCGCGGGAGTGAGTGGTGGAGCGGTCGCCCTCGGCGAACATGCAACTAGCGAGCGGCGCCAACCCGTGGAAGTCATTGATGGGCGAAGCGTCCTGCAGGCCCCCGGCCTCGACGGCTGGAACGAGCTGCAACGAAGCCCGAAGAACAATCCTGGCAAGGCGGGACGCTTCGGGTCCGCGTTTCACTACGATTCGTTCGTCTACGACAAAGCCGCGAGTAGCCCCCGGGTCGCCGGCGTCGTGCGCCGAGGAAGCGTAGTCAAAGTCGGCGACAAAGTCGGTGGCTCTGGTTGCAACGACGGCTCTTGGTATAAAGCCGCACCATTCGGGTACGTCTGCACGTCTCTCGGCTTCCACGTCAGCGACACGCCGAGCACGAACCGATACGGCGTGCCGCCGGCAAAGGTCAGCAACCACCTTCCCTATCAGTACTCGCGGGTCATCACCAAACGTGCCCCGCGCTACTACCGCATTCCGACCGTGCAGGAAGAGAAGCAGGCGCGCCGCGCAATGGAGAAGAAGGGCGCCACGCCTGAAGCGGTTTCGTCCCTGATGGAAGGGGACTACTTCCTCGCACTGGCCGAGAAAGAGACGCGCAAGGCCGACGGGGCCGTCTTCTACCGCACCGTCCGAGGCCGCTTCGTTCGCGAAAGCGACGTCGAGCTGCGCAATCCAGACGTGGTTCGCGGCGAAGAGCTCGGCCACGATGGCTGGGCCCTCCCCCTTGCAATCGTGTACGGCGAGGATCGCGAGCTGCTGAACATCGAGGGCAGCGCGCCTCGGGTGACGGGCACTGCCAAGAAGCACGCACGATTCGTGATCAAAGAAGAGCTAACCAAGGGCAACGTGGCGTATGTCTCCGGCACGCCCGGCGCGGTTCGCCGTGACCAGGTCCGTGTGGCGCGCCGAACCAAACGTCCGAGCGACGTTCCGGCCAACGGGAAGTGGATTCACGTCGACCTCTCAGAGCAAACTCTCGTGGCCTACGAAGGCGACGACCCAGTCTACGCGACGCTGATCTCGAGCGGGAAGGAAGGCTACGAGCCACCAACCGGGCTCTTCGAAGTTGAGCAAAAATACATCTCGACCACGATGAACGCGACCGATCCGATCGACGGATTCTACGAGGTCGAAGAAGTCCCGTGGACGCTCTACTACCATGGCGGCTACGCGCTTCACGGCGCCTACTGGCACACCGACTTCGGCAAAGTACGCAGTCATGGCTGCACGAACATCGCGCCGGTCGACGCGCGCTGGCTCTACTACTGGAGCGAACCCGAGGTCCCGACCGCCTGGCATGCCATACGCTTCCAGCGGGAAACGACCTGGATTCACTTCACCAGTTGAGCGCGCCCCGCGCGAGTAGCAAGAGCGCGGCGGCGCCGGCAACGAAAACGATGATGTTGCGCAATCGCGGGCCATCGACGCGCGGTATTAGACTGTGACTCGCCCTTAGCCCGAGCCACACCGACGGCAGCAGGGCGGCGCCAACGACTACCTCGTCCCAGCTAACCTCTCCGGCAGCGGCGCGCACGCTGATGGTGATGCAGAGGCCGACCGCAAACACCAAGCCGAGGTTGGCGCGCACGGTGGGTCCGGCGTCGTTCCGATAGAGGAGCGCAATGGGCGGCCCGCCGATCGCCGACACCATGGCCATCGTTCCTGAGGCAACGCCCGCACCGAACTCCCGAGCAGCGGTTCGGCGAAAGGTCCCACGGCTGATGACGATCACGACCCCGATGATCACCATCGTAGACATCAACACATCGAGTGCGGCGGTCGAAAGCAACTTGAGCAGAGCGACCCCGACGAGCGCTCCCGGCACTCGCCCGGCGAAGATCCAAAGCGTGCTCCGAACCTCGACAGCGTGACGCTCACGCCACACGATCGCGAGGGTCAGCGGGAACACGACGAGAAGCTGGGGAACCGGCGCAAACAATGGGTTGAGGAGCGAAAGGAGAGGCACGCTGAGCAGGGCGAAGCCAAACCCCACGGTGCTGTGAAGCGCGGCCGCAAGGAAGCTCACGATGAACGCCACAGCGAACTCCGGCGTCGTGATATGTGCTAGGGCTTCCATCGGCGGTGCTAGGGTAGTCAACGTCTGATCATGCGGCCAACGAAGACGACCAACACTCGAGACCCTCTTCAGAAGACGGCGAGCCGCGTCCTGGGCGCGGCGACGAGCGCGATCGACGTCGCAGTTCGCAATCTGGACAACGCCCGCCGAATCGCCAACTTCCTGCGAGGCCGGATGGAGTTCGAGGTGCGGCCAACCGACGTATTCATCTCGAGCTACCCACGATCGGGCACGACGTTGACCCAATGGATCTTGTATCTATTGATGCACGAGGAGCAGCCCGATCCTGCGCATCTCACGAAGGTGTCACCCTGGTTCGAGCGGTCGCTCGCGATCGGCGAGCTCACCGCCTCGGACTTGGAGCGCTTCGCCTCCCCCCGGGTGTTCAAGAGCCACTTGCCCAGACAATGGCTCCCCGATGGGGCGCGCTACATCTACGTCGAACGGGATGGCTTGGATGTGCTGGTATCGTACTTTCATTTCTATCGTGCGTACCTCGGGTTCGAGGGGACGCTCGACGACTTCTACCGGCGCTTCATGGATGGGCGGGTGCAGTACGGCTCGTGGTTCGAGCATGTCGCTGGGTGGCGCGAACTCGCCTCGGACCCCGACGTACTGATCGTCCGCTACGAGGACCTGTTGACCGATCGCAAGGCATCGATCGAACGCATCGTCGACTTCCTCGGCTGGGACCGTAGCGAACGGTGGGTCGACCGGGCCGTCATCGAGAGCAGCTTCGATGCGATGAAGCAGCGTGAGTCGGTCTTCGACCATGCGACGGCACTGCTGCTGGAACGCGGCGTGAAGCCGGAGTCGTTTCTTCGCTCCGGTCAAAGCGGACGAGGCGCAGACGTGCTGAGTGATGCGCAGGCGCGTGAGATCAGGGGGCGAAGCTCGACGGGGCGCCGGCTCGCGATTCGCGGGCTGGCCTCTTTCCTGCGGTAGCGGCTCCATTAATGGGGCCGGCCGATGCATCGACGACGAACTGGAGGAAGGTCTCAGGCGTGCCCGGGTCGTCCCCGGTGAGATGATGATACGCGCGTGCAAGCTTGCCGATCAATCGGCGGTACCCGCGGACGGCAGGCGAAGCCGCGTCATTGTAGAGCTTTCGAACTGCGTTTTCCTTGGTGCCAAGCAGCAAGCGGTCCTGCGGTTCACGGCAGAGGTACGGACAGGCGCGCGGACGCTGTGTGTTGAGCGTCCGACCGCCAATCGTATACGCAAATGTGACCTGGTCGCCAAAGCGGTTGCGATACAGGCGGTCGAAGTACGTTTCGTCGTAGGTGCAGGCGGAGAGGGCCCAACCGACTTTGACCGCAGCACCGCGGGTACGCATGATCTCGGTTTGAACGAGTTGCTGTGCGACGTAACCGTTTTCAATTTCGAGCGCCTCTTGCTTGCGCTCCACCTCGGAGGCTGGCGCTAACGCAGATGAGCGACGGATATCGACGGGGAAGCCAAAGCGATCGATCAGCGCCTCCAACGGCGCTTGTGCAAGCGATGCCGCCCGATGCACGTCCAGCCTCGGCACGCCGGCATTGCATGCGTTGCTGTCGGCGATGAGAATGGAGCTCTTGGCAAGCCCGAGCTCGCGACGGACCATCTCCTGGGCGAAGACGAGGACGAGAACGTCAACCGGAAGACCGCAGCTCGCGTCGTCCGCAGCGACACCAACGCCAAACCAAACCGACGTGGTCGATTCGAGCGCTTGGTGAGAGATCACAGGCTCGTATTGCCGCCGAGCGAAAAGCTCTTGACGGTTTGCAAGCGATGCGAGGCGCTCCCCCAAAATTTCTGTCCCCATGTGAGTGCTCATCGCGCGTTTCGCCGCATTGCCTGACCGGCACCCTAGCGGACATGGCCCAAGGTCGCAAAAGCTTTGAAGACGCCAAACAGTCCGCGGACTTACGCCATTAAGTTGGAGGGTTCCTCTGAGGACGGCATCCTTAAAGCTCCGGAGAGCCGCTTGAGAATTCTTGCCAGTCTTTTAACCCTCGCCTTCCTCGCCGTGTTCACAGCCACCCTGGAGCCGAGCCACGCGCAGGACGCGCCGTGGAAGCGGCGGATCCGAAAGGGTGTGGTGCTGAACGACTCTCCAGCGGTTCAGGCGCCGGGACCGAAGGGGCCTCTGACGGCGGAGGAGATGCGTCGCTTGGGCCTTCGCCCTCGGGGACGTGGCCTAGTCGATCTGTCGTACTGGCCGGACGAACCTGCCTCGCCGGCACACGTCGCGCCCTCCGACCTTGCACAGGCCATGGCCCATGTGTGCCCCGATTCGACGAGGGCTCAGCACCTCGAACGCTACGCGGACGCGATCGTTCGGTACAGCCTCGAGTTCGATGTCGATCCGTGGCTCCTGGCGGCGTTGGTGTACGCCCAGAGCGACTGCAACGCCGACATCGACAACAGCTATGGCACCGGGCTCACGTTGATCAACCGGGGGATGCACGAGGGCAACATCCGCGAGGGCGTCTATCGGTTTGGCGTCTGGACCGACCAAGGATGGACTCGCAAAGAGCTGGACGTGAGCGCGTTTGCATTTCGCCGTGGCGTGCTGTCGAGCCCGGAGCCGAACCTGTACTTCGCGGCGGCGATGTTGAACGTGTTCGGTCAACAGTGCCCGCACATCGACGGCGCGTTCGATTCCGCGCGTCATCGGCACGTGGTTTCTCACTTCGTGTGGGGGGATCGTGTGGGGGACACGGCTCCGGAAGACCGCATCCTCACCGCCAGGCGCCGCTTGCTGAGCAGCTTTGCGTTGCTCAGTCGCGGTGGTCGAGGAGTTGGCGGGATCTCATTCGTCAGTCCTCTCGATGGATATCCGCGAATCGCAATCAGTGGCCTAGGCGAGTTCCGTGACAATGGGCGGCGTCCGCATCACGGCATCGACTTCGCGTCGGAGCAAGGTGAGCCCGTCCGCTCGGTGGCTGCGGGCACCGTGACGTTCGCGGGCGTGGACTGGGAACGCCGCGCCCACATCCCGCTCGAACCGTGGGGCGCCGTGATCGTCCACGAGAGGCACATGGGCCCGCGTGGCCTGTTCATCGAAGTCGACCACGGCCACGGCGTGGTTTCGCTCTATGCGCATCTCGCGAGCTACGACGTCCAGGTCGGCGACCAAGTGAAAGCGGGCCAGCGCCTTGGCGAGGTGGGCCGCACCGGAATCAGAGACTCGGGCGCCCACCTACACTTCGGCATGTTCCAGAACGGCGAGGTGCTGAATCCACTCGATCATCTGGCGGCCTACGTGTTCCCGCCAAAGCTGACGAAACGTCATCAGGCCGAGCTAGCAAAGCAGCACCGACGCTCCCGCCGCCGGCAGCGCTAACCCTACTGCGGCGGTGTGCAGGAGGTCCGTGGTGGGACTGGCCATTGCTGGAAGATGGCGTCAACGGCACGCCTAACTTCCGTTTCTACGCCTGAACCAGTTCCCACAATCTTTTGTGCGAGGCCGGCAAAGATCGGCGCCGGCTCCTCGCCTTCGGCAGGCGGCGGGCCGACGGGGATGAGCAGGTTGCCCACATCGTACTCGACGTAGACCGGATACCAAATCGCGCAGGGGTCCCAGTACCAGCCCCAGTAGCCCCACCACCAGCCGCCGCGGCACTCGTAGTAGTAGCCACCGTCTGTCGTTCGTCCGAGCCCGTTCGCCGCCCACAGGTCGGGCTGGTTCTCCTCGGTCACCTCATCCGGCGGAATGAAAGTCAGACAAACCGGTGCCGCTTGCATGGCCTCGATGATGAGGTCGTTGACGAGGTTGTTGAAGAACTCCTCCTCGGGGCCTGGCTCTGGCGCTTCGGGCGGCGCGAGAGCGCTCGTGACGACGCTGAAGGTCTCGAACTGTGTGAAGTCGACTGTGTCGTCGGATCGGACGGTAATTTCGCCGGTCTTCACGACCGCATTGTTACAACTAAGGGCCAAAAAAGACGAAACGATGAGAAAGACAAAGGGTGAATGACGAAGCATGTGAACCTCCAAGTGCCGCTGGCATAGCACGACGGCTAGTGGTCTCAATCCTATGGAGGATCCGTCGCCGTGCCGTTGCCATCGTGCTTGTCGGCACGAGGCACAAACCCACTCGGCGTTCGCGGCGGAGGCGGCAGAATGCTCTCCGGGGGAATCGTCGTGCGGAGCATTCGAGTGCCCCATGGGGCGCGAGCAACCACGAAGAGCGACAACAGGATCAGAGCCATCACGATGCCAGCGAGCCACCGATTTGGCTGGCGTTTCTGGAAGACGTCACCGGTGCCGGGCTCCGGCGTGATGCGTGGCGCGATCTCCAAACCATACTCTTCGGCGAGGTCGATGATTCGCGTCACATGAATGCCGGGCACACCGCTCTCGAGAAAGGCGCCGAGCACCGAAGGCGGCATCTCCTGGATGCCCTTCGGAGGACGTGCATTGACGCCCGGTAAGAACTTGCGCTTGCCCACCTTCGTGCCGACAGACACCGTGCCGCCGCCAACGTTGATGTAAGCGTCGATTGCGCGGTCCCCTGCCATTTCGTAGTAGACGCGCATTCGCTCACGGACGCGGTCTTCATCGACCAACGCCAAGTTCGGTGCAGGCTGACCTTCCTCCTCGTCGACGATCTCCGCCTTTTTCTTCTCGGGTTCGATGTCAGCAAGAAGCGGGATCTCGTTGCGCTCGATGGCGCGCTCGAGCATGCGCCGGCCCCGCTTGGTCAGGCCAATCGCGTCGTCGCCCACGCCACCAAGAGAGGCAGCCACCGATTTGTACGGAAAGATCTCGTTCTTTCGTAGGACGGCTTCCATGTCGAGCCAGGTGAAGTTGGGATCGTTGGCACCCCACTGCGACGCCGCAGTGCTGGAAATGATGATCGGTTCGACACCGAGCTCGTGAAGCGCCGAATAGACCGCTATGTTCATGGAGGGAAAGGAACCGGACACCCCGACGGCAACCACATCACCGCTCTTGATTCGAAGGTCCTTGAGCCATTGCACCAGGACCGCGGCAAAGTTGGGGTTCACCGAGGTCTGTTTGGAAACTAGGCTTCCACTTCCGCTGGTGATGGGCGACAGCACTTCGCCGATCAACCTGGAGGCCGCGGGATCCGTCTTGGCTCGCAGGTAGAGGCCCCTTCGCGCGGACGCGTCGTGGATCACGTCCAGCGCGTCCTGTGCCTTTCGGGCAGCGAGCATCTTCTCCGCGTAGTGCGGTTGCTGCTCTTCCGTGGGAAACACCTCGACGGCCACGAGGCCGACGACCGCAAGAGCCGCGACGAGTGCTCGCTGCACCTGAGACGCGCCCTCGGGCTTCCAATACATCCCCCTCATATCGCTACGTCTCCGATGAACACGACCAAGACCATGCGAACGAGAATCGCCGCCGTGATGAGGCTGAGCGTCGTCTCGAGCACGCCTTGGCGCTGATACCAGATCGCAATGAGCCCCGGGATGATGAAGCCGATGATCGCCCCTTCGGCAAACGGCGTGATTGGGCTGTCCAACCACATCCGGAAGGCCAGCCCAACGATGTAACCGACGAGGATCGTGAGCGCGGTTCGCCGGCGGCCGTACACGATAGCGATTTGCGAAAGCCCCTTCAGAAAACCGAAGGTCACGAGCGCGGCAAGCAGCGTGAGCCCAATGTCGACCGGCTTGTTGGCGAAAAGGGCGACGTAGCCTGGGACGACCATGCCTCCAGCGGCCAACCCGAAGAGCTCGCCATAAAGAAGGCTGGCTGCGAGCCCGAGCCCGATGGACAGGGTCAACAACTCAATCTCTGGCATTATCTATCCCCCGATTGGCAAAGTACTCGGCCAATGCCAACCCTGGCCCCGCAATGTTCCCAAGCCCCATCACCAGGGCCGAGGACTCCGAGAGGCCCAGCAGAATCTCGAAGATGTCGGCCGGATGATCCCGGTCGACGAAAACCAATCGCGTCGGATCGAGCCCGTTCTTCACGGCAGCGCGGGCAAAGATGTATTGCCCGGTACCGAGCAGGACGACTTCATCTGCCTGCGTCCATCCTGCATACGACTCGGCAAGTTGCTCGGAGCGATCAGGGCGGTCGGACCTGCAGTTGAACACGGCGATGCGCCTTTTCAGGTCGCGGTGCCGGCGCAGCGAGCTCTCCCAGATGTAGCGCGTCGAGATGGGGTCGTTGGCGGCGAACCCGTTGACGAAGATGACGTGTCGGCCAAAGAACTCAATCTTGGCTTCGGTCATCGCGCCGGGGTCGGGTTTCGCCCGCCACATGCCGCGAAGCGCCGTTTCGTTGGTGACGCCGAGCTCCTCACAAACCGCGAGCGCGAGCTCCACGTTATCCTGATGCTCGAGGTACGGGAAGGACTCCATGTCTTCGGGTGTGAGCGACCGGCTGATGTCTTCCGCGGCACGAAAGCGCGAACCTCGCTCTTCGGCGACTTGCTGAAAGAACTCGCGATGTTTTCGTTCGGCGGTCAGGAACACGCCATCGCACGGTACCGTCCCGGCCAACGCGCGGGCGACATCATCTTCGGTCGGACCCATCACGTCGAGGTGATCCGGCCGCGCATTGGTGATGACGCCATGAGTCGCTCGGACGAGCTTGGACTCGGAAAGCCATTGCAGATGCGGTTGGAGCGCCATGCACTCGACGATGAGCGCTTCGGCGCGCTGCGCGGCCGCCATCGTGACCGACTGCTTCTGCTCGATCACGTTCGGCCCGCCGGGGCGGTACACCGGCACCTCGCGGCCGTTCGGAAGAATGAAGCGCGGAACGGTGCCCGTAGTCTTGGCCACGCAACGCACGCCGGCCTCGCGAAGCCCCGCAGCGATTAGCCGCGTCACGCTGGTCTTGCCGCGAGTGCCGTTGACGTGGATTCGAATGGGAATCCGCGCGAGGCGCTTGCGATGCACGATGAACTCGAGCACCCCCATCGCGATGAGGACGCCACACGCCGTGAGAAGGATGACAATCTCGTTAGACACTCGACTCGCCCCGACTGGATCAAGAAGCCCCGAACGCGTGCCTTTCTACCAGCTGAACCAGCTGCAGCAACCCCGCCGTTTTACCGCATTGCAAGGCGTCCAGTGGGCTTTTCTATCTGATCTACCGGACAAGAAAGAGCACAAAACTTAAACCTAATGGATGAATAACATTGTAATGAACTGTCGAGGTTCCTAGACACCTACACCCTTAGGGCTTCATACCGACCCTAAGGGGTAATCGGGGGAGCCGGGGGCGGGCCGCGTCGGGGGGACGACGGCCCGCCCACCAACTCTGGGTGCCGGAGCGGGTCCAATCCCCTGCCTGACCGCAAGGGATGTCCGGCCCCCCACCGTTAGACCGCGCCCGTTGCTTCGAGGTGTTGGCAGGTTCGCTCGATGCCTTCGTCCACCGTGACCGAAGGATTGTAGCCGAGGTCGCGGCGCGCCTTTTCGATGCTGAAGTAGTGGTGGGTGCACATGTAGCGGATAGCAAAGCGCGTCAGGCCATCCTCAGCGTTGAGAGTGCCACCCTTGAGTGTGTCGATGCCTTCCATGACCGTCGCAATCATGTAGACGAGCGTCTTGGGCGCTCGGTACTTGACCGGAGGGAAGCCGAGGCGTGCGGCGACTTTGCGAATGAAGTCCCAGAAGGGCATCG
Organism: Deltaproteobacteria bacterium; assembly: GCA_019313915.1. Classification (GTDB taxonomy): domain Bacteria; phylum Myxococcota_A; class Polyangia; order Polyangiales; family Houyiibacteriaceae; genus SG8-38. Next base: position 28,211 of record JAFDAJ010000013.1, on the reverse strand, counting down.
GCTCGCCGTTCGTGATGAAGTAGGCCTGGCCTGCGGCGATGCTGTTCAAGCCGTCCTTGGCGAGCGCTTCATCGGCGAGTAGCACTGCGTCGGTCAGGTTGCTCACGTACGTATAGTCGGAAAGCCAGACGCCTCGTCCAATCTGAACGCGCAGCTGCCCATTGCGACCCTTGGCCAGAAGCGCAGGCATGAAGCGATTGTCACCGGGACCGAAGATCACGTGGGGCCGGAGCGCGCAGGTGGCCACGCCGCCCTTTCCGTTCTGCGCGAGGACGAGCTTCTCCGCCGCGATCTTGCTGTCGGCATACGGAGCTTGGGAGACCGAGGAGTATGGCAGGCTTTCGTCGCCATTCTCGATGTCTTTGCCCTCGTAGACGACGCTTCCCGAGCTGATGTAGACGAAACGCGGGACGCCTTGTTGCTGGGCTGCTTCGAGCATGTTCTCGGTGCCGCCGAGATTGACCGACCACACCACGTCTTGCTTGTTCCGCTTCGTGTGGACAATCGACGCGTTGTGGATGATCGTGTCCACGCCGCGGCAGGCTTCCATGACCGCTGCTTTGTCGGTGATATCGATGCGCCTGTAGTCCACCCCTTCGACAGGACACTCGGGCGCCAGATCCAGCACGATGACGTCGTCGCCACGGGCCTTGAGCGCGCGTGCTATCGCAGCGCCGACGAAGCCGCAGCCCCCTGTTACCAAACTAACGGTCATGAATTACTCTACTGTGCCAAAGATGATGTCGGGCAACGGCGTAATCGACGCGTAGTTGCCTGAGAGCATGCTGTGATGGTGCCGGTCGTGCTTCGCTGCGAGAACTCCCAAGGTCTTGAGGGGAAAGTGCGGCACATCGACGCCTGCATGATTGAGGATGTTGAACGCAGTGTAGGTCGTGAACAGCACACCCAGGGTGTAGATGTGCACGCCGCCGACGAGCGCCACTGACCCAAAGAACAAGCCGAGCCCGAGGATGGTCTCGACGGGATGCAGCAAGAGGCTGTCGATGACCCGCGGATTCCTGGAGGCGTGGTGAACCGAGTGCACACCGCGGAGGATTTTCCACTCGTGAAACGGATAACGATGTACGAAGTAGTAGCCGAAGTCGTAGATCAGGATGACCGTCGCTGCCTCGAGCAGGTAACGCCAGGCCGGGGCGGCGTGGTCGTAGTAGAGGTAGGTGCCAAGGCCGTACATCACGGCGAAGATGAGTGTGATCGAAACCGTCGTGTTTAAAGCGACTCTCCAATAGAGTTCCCGGTCGCCGGTCGACCGGTGCGGATCGTCGCTGATCAAGTACTGCTGTGCCGCCGTCGAGCGATAGGCATAGAGCAGGAGCGCGATCGCTAGTCCGGCCGACGTGTAGCTTGCAAGGATGACGAACAAGACCTTCATGTGGATTCCTGAGAGCTCATTTTACCACCTAGTGCACCAATCTGAGAACAAGCGTCCCTGCGACCATGAATGCGAACGCGGCGACTGCCACCAGCTGGGATACGCGCTTGCTGTAGGAGGACTTCACGGCGGACGCCGTGCGAAAGGAAGTCGAGTCGCTATCGAGCTCGAGCTGCTCGCTGCTCGCGGGGACGCTTTGGCAAAGAAGCGCCACGCCGCGCGCGATGTCCCGGTCAGAGAGCGCTTCGTGCGTCCGCATGTGAACCCTGCCGGTCTTCACGTTGGCCATGCACGAGCCGCAGTATCCTGACTCGCATGAGTGGGTTGGCTGCAGGCCTGCGGCTTGGGCGCACTGCAGAAGCGTCTTGCCCTTCATGTACGGAACCGTCCTGGAGCGGCCGTCGAGCCAAAGGCTGAAGGTGTCGGGCGCTTCGAGTGACGCAACGTCGACTGCCTCAACCTCGACGCGATCGGGATCGGCGGGCGAGACGAAGCGTTCGATGTAGACGAGCTCTTCGTGGACGCCGGCCTCGTCGAGGGTCGTCTCGATGAGCTCCATGAACGGCTCCGGACCGCAAATGTAGAACTCGGCGATGTCGGTATGGTGGATGAGCGCGCGAACCTCTCCCGGCGCGAGGTAACCGCCCTCTGAGTCGAAGTGATGGCGCACGACCAGCCGATCCGAATGCTCGGTGGCAAGCCGATCGAGCTCCTCGCCATAGATCACCGAGTTCCGGTCTTGGTTCGCGTAGAGCACCGTGACCGATCGTTTCGTGATCGCTAGCGCGCTCTTGAGCAGGGCAATGATCGGCGTGATCCCGCTTCCGCCGGCAAAGAGGAACAGCGGTGCGCTCGACCGCGTCTCCGGGTCGAGGACGAAGCGGCCCTCCGGCACACTCGCCATGATCGGAGCACCAACTTTCAGGTTGTCGTTCAGCCAGTTGGAGATCCGCCCGCCTTCGACTCTTTTTACCCCAATTTTCAGTGGTTCACCAAGGTCAGCACAGCTCGACAGCGAGTAGCAGCGAGTGATCTTGAAGTCCTCCCAGGGAAGCTCGAACGTGAGATGCTGGCCTGCCTTGTACCGATACGCCTCGCGGAGCTCCGCCGGGACGGATAGCTCGAACGAGCAGCATTCCGCCGTCTCGCGAACCACCGCCGAGACCCTGAGCTCGTGAAACTGAACGCTCATGGCACATCCCCCAAACCAGCCGCAGCGAACGACGATGCGAGGCGTTCGGTCTTGCAGAAGCTCCGAAGCAGGTGCCGGAGTGCAGCGTCGGCGACGCGGTCCGGATCTTCCTTGCAGCCGCGATCCATCCACATCCCTAGCCTCACTTGTTGGGATGCGATCACCATTCTCGACATGAGATCCGGATCATCATCGATGAGATAGCCGTCTTTGACGCCTTGCCGAAACAGATCTGCGAAAAGCTGCAAGCCGGCACCTAACGCTTCAATTTGCTCGGGACTGCGCAGGAGCCCGATCGTCGACCACGCGGTAACTTCCTTGAGCTGCATCTTGGTGAAGTCCCGATGCTCCATGAAGAAGGCGAGCTGCATGCGAGTCCCGGCAATGAGGGTATCGAGTGACGACATGTCCTCTTGGACGATACCTTGGGCTAGACCCATGACCTCGCTCAGGCGCCGGCGGTGGACCGCACGGTAGATTTCCCACTTGGACTGCAGGACGCTGTAAAGCGTAGTGAGCGAAACGCCTGCCTCGGCGGCGATCCGCTGCACCTTGGTCGCCTCGTACCCCTCCTCGCCGAACACCCGCTCAGCCGCATCGAGGATGGCCTCGCGGTAGAGCTCGCGCTTCTTACCCCGCAGGGATTCTTGCGCTTTTGCGAATGAGGCCGTCGTTGACACGTTAGGGTCGGAATGATAGAGGCTAAAATCAGAATGTCAATTCCGATTTCGCTAGAGCAGCACTCCGAGCCTGCCGAGCAAGCCACGCATATCCCCTGCGTCGACCCTGCAACACGGGAACCCTTGGGTGAGGTGCGCATCGACTCTCCCGAGGATGTCGATGCCGCAGTCGCTCGCGCGAAGGTCGCCCAGCAGGCCTGGCGCAAGACCTCGTTCGAGGAGCGCCGCAAGGTGTTGCGCCAGCTGCTCGCATACACGGTCGAGAACAAGGACGAGATCTGTCTCGCAGTGCAGCGGGACTCGGGCAAGACGCGTGAGAACGCACTGATGGGGGAGATTTGGCCGACCTGCGAGAAGTTTCGATGGACGATCAACAATGGGGAGAAGCACCTTCGCCCGGAGCGAGTGTCTTCCGGCTTGTTGGTGCACAAGAAGGCGCATCTCGAGTATCACCCGCTCGGTGTCCTGGCTGCGATCATTCCTTGGAACTATCCGTTTCAGAACATCGTCAATCCGTTGATCCCCGCGCTGATGTCGGGCAACGCGATCGTACTCAAGCCGTCTGAGTGGGTTGCATGGTCGAGCGCGAAGTTCATCGACGCGCTCCGTGAGGTCGTCGAAGAAGCCGGACACAACCCAGACCTCATCCAAGCCGTGCAGGGATACGGACCGACCGGTGCGGCACTTGCGCGCTCGGCGGTGGATACGATTCTTTTCATCGGCTCCGTCAACAACGGGCGGCGCGTGGTCGAAGCCAGTGCCGAGCGAGTGATACCGGTGGTCATGGAGCTCGGCGGCAAAGACGCGTTCATCGTGTGTGACGACGCAGACTTGGAACAGGCGGTTCATTCCTCGCTCGCCGGTTGCTACATCAATTGCGGGCAAAACTGCGTCGCTTCAGAGCGAATCCTCGTCTACGACGCCATCTACGACGCCTTCGAGAAGCGCGCTTCCGAATTGGTTCGTGAGTTTCGTCAGGGCAGTAGCCGCGAGAGAGTCGTCGATGTCGGCGCGATCGTCACCCCGCTCCAGATCGACATCATCGAGAAGGCAGTCAACGGCGCAGTGGAGCAAGGCGCACGAGTCGTCACCGGCGGCAAGCGAACGCTCGGCGACAAAGGCGACTACTTCGAGCCCACCATCTTGGCCGACGTCACGCCCCATATGGACATCGCACAGGAAGAGGTCTTCGGGCCGGTGATGCTGCTCATCCGAGTGCGTGACGACGCGGACGCCGTGAAGGTTGCGAACGGTGTCTCCTATGGTCTGTCGTCGTCGGTCTTCTCCAAGAGCCGCGCGCGCGCCCGGAAGATCGCCACGGAGCTCGAAGCCGGCATGAGCTCGATCAACGAGTTCGGCGGCGTCACGTACATGGCACAAGACTTGACCTTCGGTGGCGTCAAGGCATCGGGCTACGGGCGCATGAATGGGCGCGAGGGCCTGCGCTCGATGTGCAACATCAAAGCCGTGGTTGACGACCGTTTGCCAATCCACCAGCCCAGCCGTGTCTTCCCGGTGGCCGAGAAGGACTATGGCGTCTTCAGCGGCGTGATCGAGCTCATCTACGGGAGGGGCCTCGCGCAACGATGGCGGGGCTTCTTGAAACTGTTCACCCGAAAATCGTGATGAACGAATACGACTACATCGTGGTCGGCGGGGGCTCGGCTGGATGCATCGTGGCCGCGGAGCTGGCGAATGATCCGAGCAACAGCGTGCTCCTCCTCGAAAGCGGGCCGGCTGCCGAAGAGCATCCAGAGACCTTGATCGCCGAGGGCTACAAAGAGGCATTCATCAACGACGCCGTGATGGGGGAGCGCTTCTCCATTCCGCAAGTACACTCCGCCAAGCACCGGATCTTCGCGGGCACCGGCACGGTGATGGGAGGCAGCGGTTCGGTGAACGGCATGGTCTACACGCGTGGCTCGCGAGAGGACTATGCGGAGTGGCCGCAAGGCTGGCACTGGAACGACGTCCAGGAAGACTTCAAGGCGATCGAGAAGAGGTTGCGGCCCCATCGACGCCCGGCGACCAAGTGGACTGAAGCGTGCATCGCCTCGGCACAAGAGCTTGGCTTCAACCGCAAAGAAGATCTGAACGACGGCAACATGAGCAACGTCATCGGCTACGAATGGATGTCGTACGAAGGCGAGGACCGGCGAAGCTCATACGTGGCGTTCGTCAAAGACGCGGGCGAGCGAGCAAACCTCACGGTGCTCACCGGCGCGCGCGCCCACCGTGTCATGTTCACCCCGGAGAAGCGCGCCAGAGCGGTGGAGTTCGAACATGACGGCGCCCTCAAGCGAGCTGCTTCCGCCAAAGAGATCATCTTATGCGCCGGTGCGCTCGAAACACCCAAGCTTCTGATGCTTTCGGGCGTCGGCCCGAGTGAGCACCTCCGCACGTTCGACATCCCCGTCGTCACCGACCGGCCCGCGATCGGGAACGGGCTTCACGACCATCCAAACGTGCCAGTGTTCTTCAAGGCCAAGAAGGATATCGACTGCTTCTACCCACAGCTCTACAGCTTCTTCCGAACGAACGAGGGCAGCGACCTTCCCGCGTCGCAAAGCGACACTTGCTACGTGTACTGGCCCGCCCCCTCGGCAATGCGGCAGATGGTGCAACGGATGCTCCCGCCGATGGTCGTCCCGCACGCGTTCTACGGGCCGCGGTCCCGGCAAATGGTGCGCGGCATGATCGGGGCAGCGTTCAAGATCGGCGCCGTTCAACAGTTCACCGATCACATGTTCGGCATCATTTTGATCCTGGGAAAGCCAAAGAGCCGAGGCACGCTGCGACTGCAGTCGACCGACGTGTCGGTTCAAGCCTTGATCGACCCGGCCTATTACTCGGATTCGCAAGATATGGACACGATGGTTAGAGGCGTTCGAATCGCCCGTGCAATTGGCGGCGCGAGTGGCCTCGCGGGATGGGGCGCCAAGGAGCTCATGCCCGGCAAGCACGTCAACAGTGACGCGGCCATCGCGAATTACGTCCGGAAGAACACGATCACGACCTATCACTTCGCTGGCAGTTGCCGGATGGGGACGAGCGAGACAGACCCTGTAGACGCTCAGCTTCGCCTCCGGGGCGTGAGCGGTCTGCGCGTCGCCGACGCCTCTGCGATCCCCTGGACTCCGGTCTCGGCGCTCAATGCGCCCAGCATGCTGATCGGCTACCGCGCGGCAAAGCTCATCCGAAGCGCGTGAGTGTCGAACCGCGGCAATTGCGCTAGTATGGCGCCCTCCCCAGCAAGAACACCATGAACAGAATGAAACACGTGTTTGTCGCACTCCTCGCCGCGAGTGCGCTCCTGCTACCCGGCGCGGTGTCGACGCCGCAAGCCAACGCTGCATCCCCTATCATCATCCGTTTCGCGTCTCTGGCGCCTTCGGGCTCCGGCTTCATGAAGCTCATGAAGGCTTGGAACCGGAGCCTGAAGAAAGAGACCGAGAACCGTGTGGAGCTTCGCTTCTATTCCGGCGGCAGTCAGGGTGACGAGCGCGATTTCATTCGCAAGGTGCGCGCTGGGCAAATGGATGCGGCGGGCGTGACCACCACCGGACTTGGAATCGTAGCTCGACCCGTGTTGGTGCTGACCGCGCCGGGGTTGATCACCGAGTACGACCAACTCGAACGCGCGCGCACGCAGCTCGGGGACCGCTTTGCGAAGCTGTTCAAAGACAACGGCTTCATGCTGTTGGCCTGGGGTGAGGCTGGGAAGAACCGCATATTCTCCATGGACGAGTTTGCCAAACCCGACGATCTGAAGAGGCTCCGCCCGTGGGCATGGAAAGACGACCCGGTGTTCGCCGGATACATCACCACGATCGGCGCCAACCCCGTTCGGATGGGCGTGCCCGAGGTGTATGGTGGCCTGCAAACGCGCATGCTCGACACCGTGCCTGCTTCCGCCCTCGCTGCCGTCGCGCTCCAGTGGTACACGCGTCTCAACTACATGGCGAAAGAGAACTTCGGCATCCTCATCGGCGGGTCACTCATCAAACAAGAGAAATTCGACGAGCTCACCGAGCATGACCAGAAGGTTCTGATCGACACCAGCGAACGAGCGGCACGTGCCGGCGACACGATGGCGCGCCGTGACGACGCTCGAGCCTACGCGTCTCTCGTCAAGCGCGGCATGATCGAGGTCGACACATCGCCCTACAAGGCCGAGTGGGACGCCGTCGCTACAAAGACGCGGGAGAAGCTCACCGGCCGTGTCTACAGCAAAAGCCTCCTAGAAGCCGTCGAAAAGGCCGTCGCCAACAAATAGCCATCGACCGCTGTGAAAAGGGGACAGTCCCCTTTTCTAGCCTAGTTCGTTGTCGAGGAAGCTTAGGGTTAGGTTGTTGAAGAGCTCTTGGTACTCGACCATGACCCAGTGGCCGCAGTTGGCGATGAGCATGGTGCGGGAGTTGGGGCAACTGGTTGCGATTTTGGATGCGCCGGTCGAGGGGCAGAACTTGTCGTTGGCGCCCCAGAAGCAGAGCACTGGACACTGAATCTCCGATAGCCGCTCTTCCAGGTTTGTAACTTGGATGCGAGCGATGTTGTCCTTGTGCTGCGTCATCGCGACCTGGTAGCGCTCTTCGATGACTTCGTCGGTGATCTTCGATTCGTCCTGCAGCTGGAGCGTGAAGACCTTTCGCATCGTTTCTTTGCTGATGCCCTCTTTGTAGAGCACGCGAATCATCGCTTTGATGCCCTCCATCTGCATGTACGTCTCGCGCGCCTCGAGACCACCGGGGGCCATCAGGACGAGCTTGTCGACGAGGTCCGGGTAGTTGAGCGCCATCGTGATCGCGATCGCCCCACCCTGTGAGTTCCCCACCACGATCGCCCGATCCACAGCGAGCGTGTCGAGCAGCGCCTTGTATTGCGCGGCAACGTCGTCGAGACTGAACGCTCCTTCTTCGGGCTTGGTCGAATACCCGTAGCCCATCGTGTCAGGCACGATCGTCCGGTAGCCATGCTCCGCGAGGAACGGGTAGTTCCCTTTGAAGTTGCTCCAGCCGCTCGCCCCCGGTCCGCTCCCGTGCACGAACAGGATGACCCCGCGATCACCGCTACCGGCCTCGTGGTAGTGCATCGTGATGCCGTTGCCGACATCGGCGTATTCTCCTTCGGGGACTGCTTCTACGACCATGCTTCAAACCTCGGAATAGAACGTGTTCTAGCGCAACGTTCTGAGCCGGTCCAATGCCCGGTCAGCCCTTTTTGTCGCGCGATTCCTTGGCGCGGCGGTATGCCTTGGTGAGGAGCTGCGGCGGGTGATGCCCCCACTCGCTGACTTTGCCATGGGTCGTGCTCTCCCAACCCTGACCGATTTCGATGGCGCCAGAGCCAAACTCGAAGTGGAAGCCGGAAGGCGTGTACCCATAGAACGAAAGCATCTTGTCGTTCGGATGCCGCCCAAGCGTCTGGTGAACCATGCCGCCCGAAAACAGGAAGCGGTCGTAGCACATCCCGACCTCGTCGATGGACTTTGCCTGGACCATGAAGTGGTGAATGCGCTTGAGCTGCCCGCCTCCGAAAGCGAGTGAGTGATGCCGCGCGTTGGCATGCATGAAGGTGACGTCGATCTCGTGTCCAAAGTACTCACAACGGATGTAGTCGCTGAGCTCGAGCCCGAACATCGTCGCGTAGAACGCTTCGTGCTCCTCTTGATCGTTCGCGGCGACCACCACGTGCCCGAACCCCTGCTCGCCAGCCACGAAGCCCGAGCGGACGACCTCCGAGACGAACGGCTCTGTGGCCTCCTTGGGCCCGTAGAAAATCTCGTTTGGATTTCCCGCCGGGTCGTTCACACGGATGAGAGCCTCGACGTTCCGCCGTGCCGCTTCGTCTGCGGTACCCTGTGTGACGCTGTGCCCGGCGTCCTCGAAGCGCCCTACGAACTCTTCGAGCTCAGCGGGGCCCTCGACCTCCCAGCCGAGCGCCACAAGGTCGTCCGCAGGCCCCCGCTCGATGAAGAAGCGCTGGTGGTAACCGTCCATTCGCAGGGAAAAACCGGTGTCGCCACGCTGATCGACCAGTTGAAGGCCGAGAATCTTGGTCCCGAAATCCTCCCATGCCGCAAGGTCGCTCACCTCGAAGACCAAGTACCCCAACTGCTTCACCGCGATCATTTGCTTCGCCTCGGAGCAGATCATAGTACGGAGGCCGCATCTGGCTACGGAGAAAGTTGATGGAATCCACCACGCAGCCGAAAGGCCTCACGATCCCAACGGCGGCGGTCATCGGTATCGTCGTCGTCATCGGCACTCTCTTTCACACCTGGCTGCACCAGCGCGTTCACGGCGTCTACAACGCGACGCAAGTCGGCTTGGCATTCTTCTTGGTGATCAACGTGATGATCGCCTGGTGGGAGATCGCGCTCTTTGTCTGCCAGGACCAGATTCGCTCCGAGTACGAAGCGATCAAGGAACCCTACCGGGGACGCGAGATGACGCGCATCGCCGAGGTCTTCGCGCGGCCTATTCCTTTGTTCCGCGTGCTCTCGTTCTCTCAATGGACGACCATCTGGTCGAGCTACTCGTTGTTCGATCCCGGGTATTCAGACCGACGCTCGTACGGCTACAACATCGATGTTGGGAACGGCTTCACGACGCTCATCCCTGCAACGCTGTTCGCATTTGGGATGACGCTTGATCTCATGCCCGCCCGCGTCCTCGGAATCATCGGCGTCATCATTTTCTGGCAGATGTTCTACGGCACGGCCGTCTACTTCTTCCAGTTCTTCAACAACGGCCGCCACAAAGGGCACTCGCTCAGAGACTTGCTGCTGTTCGTCGGCATCACCAACTTGATGTGGTTCATCTTCCCGATCTGGGGGCTGAGCACGAGCGTCCGGTTGATCCTCGACGGGTCGTACAGCCTCTTCCTCTAGGTCGCCCGAGCTCGTGATGTCAGCATCATCTTCTGCATCTGCTTGAAGTCTGCGACGGCATCGGAGTTGTCCTGCGAAAATGGATACGGGGCGCCGATCGCGTGTGCCGCAACGAGGCCGGACATGAACGACAAGTCATGGCCGCCCTCGGGCGTCGTGAACGTGCCACAATAGTGGATGCCGTCTTTGCCCTGCAGGAAGCGTATCATCGACATGATGATCATGTTTCGGAGGGACATCGTGTGCGTCGGATGAGGTAGGTCGATTCGTTTCTGCACCTTGTCGATCGCCTTCTTCGAATTGAAAGTGACCAACATGGGCACGCCTTCATCCTTGGTGCTCGGGTTCTGCGCGGAAATGACGAACGTGCACTCGAGCGCGCCCGCTTCGTCGATCTCGGAGTACGTGTTGAAGTCGGAGAGAATTCTCTGCCGGTGCTTCTCGGGAAAGATGCTCGTGTCGGAGTGAATCACGAACCTCGAGAACGACGGGTCGACGTCGTCAACGTACTCCGCATTGCTAAGAAGGAGCCGCTGCAGCCAGCTCGGAGACTCGAGCGCGTTCAACACCGCCGTCGCATCGCAAGCAAACACCACCCTATCGACTTCGTAGGTGCGCCCCTTTGCGTCTCCGATCGTGAAACGGCCATTACGACGCCTGACGGTGGTGATCTCGTGGTCGGTGTGCACCTTGTCGGCAAACGGCTCGGTCATTCGATCGAAAACCTGGCGGGGCGCGCCTCGCCACGTTCCCATCTGCGTGGGCTCCTCGAGCGGCACGATGCTTTCGAGCAGGGGCAAGATGACCGCTGGCACGCCGCGCATCGAGGTCGTGATGAACGTCGCGCAGTGAATTGGAACGAAGATCGTGTCCCAGAACTCGCTCGAAATACCGAAGAGCCTCGCCATCCAATAGAGCGGAATGAGATTCATCGGATTGAAATACGAGAAGTGGTAGAGCGAATCGTGCTTCTTCTTGGGTAGGAAGAAGTCGTTGACCTTCGTGATGAACGCCACCAGCTTCCGCCAGCGCCTGAGCTCCGGTGCAAAGCGCTTTTGCACCGCCGTCTGGCCGTCCTGACAGAAATGCCCTTCGGGCGTTTGCACGAAGTAGGAGATGGGCAGCGTCTCGATACCGACACCGACCTCGTCCAACAACAACTCGTAGTTGTGGTAGTACATCTGCGGCCACGCGACGACGAGCAGTGGGGACTCCGCGTGGCCATCGTCGACCGTCCAACGAAACGTCTTCGCGTTTCCGCCGAGAGCCGGACCCTTTTCGAAGAGCTCGACTTCATACCCTGCGCGGTGCAACGACCAGGCCGCCCCGACGCCGGCAATGCCACCTCCAACGATGCCTATCTTCTCCGTCATTTCTATCTCCAATGAACCGTTCGTTAAGCGCGCTTCGGCACCAAATCGACGATCGGTCCGTGGCGCAAGGTGTGGCAGGTGCCTTTGTAGATTCCCAGGGACTCGTAGACCGCCGCGGTCATCATGACCGTGCGGGTCTGGCCGATGATCGAGAACGGGAAGCCACTGTGGAGGAAAGCAAACGAGAGCTTCAGCTCCGGGTTGGCCCATCCTCCGGCGCCACCCAGGCCGAAATGCCCGAAGGCTTCAGGCACATCCATCAGGAATGCGTCCGTGCGATGGTATCCGAGCTTCCAATGAAGCGGATAGAAGATGACTTTGTCGGCCCGCTTCGTTTGGACCTCGGCGGACTTTCGGACGATCTCCTCCGAGACGAGCCGCACCCCGTCGAGCTCGCCACCCAACGAAAGCGCCGCGTACATCTTGGCAAGCGAACGCGCGGTCGCGACGCCGTTCATCGCCGGCAAGCTCGCCTCCCAGAACGCGGGGTGCGAGAAAAGCTCCTTGGCATTTCGCGGCGACAAGCCTCGGCGCCACAGATCTCGCATCTGCGCAGGGCGCACCCAGAATGGGACGCGATTGTCGGTCGTCAGGGGCTTGGCACCGCTTCTTTGGAGCTCGGGGAGCCCTATGCAATCCGGAAGGCGATGCATCTGCGTGTGGGCGTTGCCGATGTACAAGCCGTCGAGCTTCAAAGGACCGGCGATCCGCTGCTCGATGAACTCGGGCACAGCCAGGCCCGAAACCCGCCGGATCAGCTCCCCAACGAGCCAACCAAAGGTCATTGCCTGATAGGCGTTGGCCGTGCCCGGGTGGAAATCCGGCTCGGTCTTGGCAAGGCGTGAAACGATCAGATCCCAGTCCAGAATGTCGGTGAGCTCGTCGATGAGGTGCACAACCTTGTGAAGGCCGGCCTGGTGAGACAGCAAATGCCGAACCGTGATCTGTTCTTTGCCGTTGCAGCCGAACTCCGGCCAGTACTCGGCAACGGGGGCTTCGTAGTCGATCAGACCATCGGTGGCGAGCATGTGCAGCGCGGTCGAGGTGATCCCTTTGGTCCCCGAATAGCAAATCGACATGGTGTCCTGCTGCCAGGGCGTGCCGTCCTTGCGCGCCGGCCCGGCCCAAACATCGACGACGGGTTTGCCGTCCAAGAACACCGCCGCCGCCGCACCACCGCCGTAGTGCTTGATCTGCTTGCGCATGAGCTTCGCAACCGGTTCGAATCGCGGCTCGTAGGTTCCATGGATTTCGAGTGTCTTGGTCAAATCGTCTCGCAGGTCGCCGTTGTGAGATCGAGGGGCACTAGCACCTCAGCGGTTATCGTGAAAGCGGCCGGCGAACGCACGTAGCGGCAAATCGGCGCTGGTAATGAGGCCGGGACGCGCTGCACAAACCGACGCGACGGCGTTGAGCGCGGGCATGCCCGTGATCGTCATGCCGATTGAGGCCATGTACGCCGGGTCGCTCCAGTCCATTTGTCCCGAGTCCATTGCTGGGAGGATCATGTGACGGTTCATGATCTGCGGATTGCCCCGGATTGTCATGATGTAGCAGTTCTGCACGTTCCACTTCGGCTCGGTGTTCGGAGTCATTTGCCACTCCAAGTGAACCTCGATCTTGGGCTCGCCTTTCGCCTTGCCGATGTACTTCGCTAGGCTCGCGCCAACAGACCCTTTTGGAAGCACCCACCATCCGAGGTCGACCTCTTCTTTGCAGGCCCCTAGCTCGCACTCGAAGGCAATCTCGTCGATCTCGATACCGCAGCAGTCCGCGATCATGTAAATCGAATCCACGAAGACCGTGGCACCCGCCTCCAGCATCCGCGGGACCTCCGGATCGTCCACAGGCCGCCCGTAGCCGTGTCTTTTCCAGGTGTCGACCGAGTGGTGGCAGGAAACGTCGACCGTTTCGATCACTTGAATGTGGTCGAGGCGCGACAGGCCTGCGGTGTTTACGATCGCTAGGATCTGCGCAAGCCCCGGATTCATACCCGTGCCATAGAGCGTTGCATTGCCACGCTTTGCAGCTTCATCGACGAGCTCGCTTAGCGGCCTCCCGGACGGATGCGGGTGGCTCTGGTTGCGAGAGTAGCCGGTAATCCAATCCGACGTGGTAACGACGTTGATGCCGCTTTCGAGCAGCCGGCAGAAAAGATCGATGTCCGGCCACACACCGAAGTACGTCACACAGTCGGGCTTGGCGGCAATGACGTCCTCGACACTGTTCGTTGCCTGGACGCCAATGGGGCCGATACCGACGATTTCACCCGCATCGCGACCAACCTTGTCCTCGCTGTAGCAATACAGGCCGATCAGCTCGAGGTCCGGATGCAGGACCGTCTTGTGCACCATCTCGGTGCCCACATTGCCGGTGGCGAACTGAAATACTTTCAGGGGCGTCGATCTCATCTCATGTTCTCCAGTGATTAGTGATTAGTGATTCAAATTGGCCCGAATATCGCCGCCGCAAAGTCCAATAGGAACATCATGATCATGCTTGCGGTGCAAGCGGCGGCAGCGGTGATCGGCAAGCTCCAGTTTGCGTCCCGCTCTTCGTCGAGGTGGTAGAAGATCGGAAAGCTCGCGACGAAGTAGAGCGAATAGAAGAGCGAGCCGTATGCGAGCATACGCCCCACGTCTCGATAGTAGAACTGGCTCTCGATCCACGGGTTGGCCATCGCCTTGGTTTCCATCCAGGCCCAGAAGTAGGCGACTACCAGAACCAAGACCGGCCAGAGGATTCTGTTAATCGGAATCCGAGACGTTCGGATCCGCCGGAGCACGATGATCGCCGTCGTGTGGTAGGTGACGAAGTACGCTTGCGTGAGCAGATACATCATGACCGGGACGCGCTGCTCGCCCGATCCGACGAGCGTCGCATCGAGGGTGAGCTCGATCATCGGGTACTCGTAGACCATCCCAAGAATGTCGAAGAAGTACTCCGTGCCAAAGTAGTTGGCAGCGAAGTTGAAGATCGCGACGTACAGGTTCGCTTTGAACCAATACGCTTGATACCAACGCCGGCCGAGCGGCCTCTCGTCACGAATCAGGGCAGGCACCGCCACCAACGGGAGCGCTACGGCAACGCCGATGGCCAGGAAACCCCACTCGCCTACCCGAGCGGTGACGCCGAGACCCATCACCAGCCCCATCATGGTCATCCAGATCGGCGAGTAGGCTAGGAAGAACTTCTCGCCCCACGCTTTGCTGGGGTTCTGGGAGAACCAGCGTGGGGCGCCGTCGGTCGTCATGTGCTCATCCAAAGAGGGCGATACGAACCATCGCCTGAAGGTTCTTCAGCTTCTCGAGTTTGCTGGGCTCCGGCCGAAGCGTCTCGTGACCCGGCAAGAGCTCGGCTCCCGCCTTGGCTTGGCGATGAATCTTCTTGCGAATCGTGGGGTTCAGATGGCCACCGCCGGCGAGCTCGATGAATATCGACTTGGCATTGCCGAAGTCGAAGAAATCACGTTGCCAGCTCCATTTGAAGTCGCCCGCATACTTGAACCACGAACCGCCGACCCCAGCGATTTCGTAGTCGCTCCCATCGGCGCGCTTGAACGGCGCTACTTGCCGCCAGAACCCAACCACTTGGCCCTGCTTCTCGTCGATGAGTACCGTGTCGTACGGATACGCCCAGTCTTCGAAGCCCTCCATATGGTAGCCAAGCGCGACTTCCTTGATCTCTTCGTTCGGCATTGCGATTGGCTTCGAGCCACCGCTCCATCATCTCTTCCAACTCTTCACGCGGAAACGCGGGCATTGCTTGTTCCTCTCTTGCGGTAGCGAACGTTGATTGGGGGCTTGGGGCCAAGCACGATCCGTCCAAAGTCGGTATCCATCGGATCTCCTACGAGCTCGAAGTCGTAGTTGTTGAGCAAGACGCCGAAGATGGTTTTCATCTGTAGGATGGCGAAGGCGTTGCCGAGGCATTTGTGCCGGCCGCCGCCAAACGAGACGTACGCGAAGGGACGCTTGTCTTCCTCGCGCCCAGGCCCGTAGCGATCCGGATCATACTCGAGGGCATTCTCGAAGACCTCGTTTTCACGATGGGCAACGATCGGCGAGACCGAGACCCAGTCGCCCTTCTTGATCTGGTAGCCGTAGATCTCGCAATCCTCCATGGCAGCACGGAAAAGCATGAAGAGGGGCGGGTGAATGCGCAGCGCCTCCTTGATGGCCCACTCGGTCTGCTCGAGGTCGCGCATCGCTTGAAAGCTGTAGCCCTCGTCTTCCGGGAAACGCTCGCGAATCTCCTTGCAAACTTTCTCGTAGTAGTCCGGCGCTCGTAGGAGCTCGAGCAGGGACCAAGCGGTGGTCACCGAGCTGGTGTGGTGTCCGGCGAACATCGCCGCGATGAGGATGCCGGCGATCTCGTGATCGGTGAGAGAAGTCCCATCGGCGTACTTGGACTCCATGAGGGTCTGCGTGAAGTCCTCCGAGTGGATGCCCTTGCGCCGTCGTCGCTCGATGATGCTCGACACCATTTCTCCAAGGCGCACTCTCGCGCGGTCGCGCTTCCGGAACGCCGGAATGGGCAGGTACGCATTGATGTACGCCAACGGAACGATACCCGCCTCGAGGTCTTCATATACCCTCGCGAATTCCTCGCTCATGTCGTTTCGGAATTCCTCACCGAGTAGACAGCGACTCGAGGTGAAGCTCGTCAAGGTGGCGAAGAACTCGCAAACCTCGATCTGTCCTTCGTCGCCCCAGTTGCTGATGATTTTGTGGGTTTCGTCCGCGATGATCTCCGTGTAGGTGCGCATGCGCTTGTTGCGGAGCGCCGGGTGCAGCATGTGCAGCTGTTCGAACATGCGCTCTGGCGTGGTGTCGTAGACGACGCCCTTGCCGAAAACCGGGATCATCATTTTGTAAGCTTCGGTCGGGCTCAGCACCTCGTCCGGCAGCCGAAAAAGCGATTCGTGCGCCTCGGGCCCGGTGAAAAGGGTGACGTTCTTGCCAGCCAGTTTGAACTGGGCGACACGGCCGCACTTGTCGTACGCCCTTTGCAAGAGGCCGACAGGGTCTCGCGCAAAGTCGATGGTGTGGCCGATCAGTGGGAAGCCGCCTTTCAACCGGGGCGGTTTCTTGAGGCGGGCGGCCCTTGCGGGCGCCGTGCCTATGCTCGCTGCTGTCGTCATCATTTGCTCCTAAATAGCGTGCGTCGAAGTTGTTCTTCAATCCGGTCGGCGAGGTGGTCGGCGTCACTTTGCATCCCCGACTCAACCCATGCCGACATGTGAACCTGCTGGATCGCCACCATGGTGCGCGCAGCGATCACCGAATCTCCTTGGAAGGCATCCCCTTCGCGCATGGCCTCATCGATCACGAGCGCAATCAAGTCGATGCCCCGTCGCCAAGCGTTGACGAGACCCTCACCAACCTCTTGCGGATTCGACGCCCAGGCACCGCTGTTGTTGAGGTGAATGCGAAGGAAGTCGGGATGCTCGGTCAACCAGCGGATGAACACACGGTTGCCCCGCATCAGGCGTTCGGCGGCCTTGTCATCACTTGCCATCGTGCGGCCAGCGAGGAGAAACAGCCGTCCTAGCCGCTCGTCTTGGACGGCCTCGTAGATGTCGGACTTGCCATCGAAAACCGAATACAGCGTCCCGAGAGAGATCCCGGACTCGCTGGCAATGTCCTGGATCTTGGTGCCCTCATAACCCCGGCTGGCGAACAGGCGCTCCGCCGCATCGATGATCAGCGAGCGGTACATCGAGGTCTTCGCGTTGCGCGCCTTTGCCGTAGCCTGCGACATTGTTGCGGACATTAGAATCAGCTTCTATTTTCTGCAACCCTATTTTATACTCGGCAAACGAAGCTCTTGAGTTAGCTAAATTATCTGTTATTCCGGGATCTTGGCGATCTGCCAGGGAGAGGTGTCAATGCGGATCAAAGTGGATTTCGATCTTTGTCAGGGACATGGGGAGTGCGAGGGCGAGGTGCCCGAGGTCTTCGAGCTGAACGACGATGGCAAGCTGACCGTGCTCCAGGAGGAGCCTCCAGAAGAGCTTCGTGAGAAGGTTTTGCAGGCGAAAAAGTACTGCCCAACCATGGCGATCACCGTCGAGGATTGAGCGTGGGCCAGCAGCTCAAGCCAAGGCTGCCCATGCCGTCAGGCTGGTTTCGCATCGCAACCACTGCCGACGTTCCAGCGGGATCGGTCCGAGTCTTCGAGATCAATGGCCAGGAAGTCGTTGCGTTCCGTGATCGGCAAGGCAAGGTCGCGGTCCTCGACCCGATCTGTCCGCACATGGGAGCGCACATCGGCTATGGAGGCACTGTCGTCGATGGCGCCGTGCGCTGCCCATTTCATGGTTTACGATTCGACACCGGCGGTAAGTGCGTCGGAACGGAGTATCCAGGCAACCCCGAGGTCAAGCTGTCATTGCGATCGTGGCCGGTCATGGAGCAACTCGGATGCATCTTCGTACATGCTGGTCACGACGGCGCCGCACCAACCTGGGAGTTGCCCGAGTACGACACGACAGGGTGGACCGAGCCGGTCACGAAGGTGCTCACACTCAAAGGACACGTCCAGGACGTCGCCGAGAACGCGGTCGACTTCGGCCACTTTGCCGCCGTCCACAAGTACTCGGACCTCGAGGACCCGGTGCTGCGAATCGAAGGCCCACGGATGTACTCGAAATTCGGATTCACACGGCGCAATCCGTTCCTTCCGATCAGTGAGATCCAGTCGATCTTCGATACCGATGTGCACGGACTAGGGTTGTCCGTGACCGACCTCCGCGTGCCCAAGCTCGGCATCCACTACCGCGTCCTCCTCACCGCTACACAACTCGATGAGGAGAATATGTCTTTCGGCATCGGCGTGAGCTCGGAATTTCCACCGCCTTTCGTGCCCAGAGCGATGCGTGGACTGCCCCTTCCGTGGCGCGCGGCGACCCGCGCCCAAATCCGCCTGATCCACCGCTTCATCATCTCCGATGTGCTGCAAGACAAAGAGATCTGGGAGCACCGCGTGCCGATGGACACCCCGGCATTGATCCCAGGCGACGGCCCGATCGCGAAGTTCCGCCGCTGGACCAAACAGTTCTACGCGTGACCTAGTGGCGGCGGCAGGGGCCTTCGCCGGGAGGCGGGCATTGCGCAACGGCGAGCCAATCCATGGTGAGCGCGACGCCCACGTGGATGAGCACACCTCCCCAGATCGAGCGTGTCCGCATCGCTAGTGTCCCGAGGGCGATGCCCGCAAGGATCGCGCCGAGTGTTTCGGGAAGCGGCTTCGGGTAGTGGATCATGCAGTAGGGCACGATCATCACGAAGATGGCGCCGTAGCCGAACTTGTGTCTGAGTCCTTGGAGCATGTAGCCGCGGAAGAAGAATTCGAGCGCGAGGAACTGCGCTGCATACAGCACCTGCCAGCGTAGAAAGTGACTGAGCGACTGGTTGGCGTACTTGTAGAACGGGTACGTGCTCAGAAACTGATCTTGCGTCGCAACCAGCATCACGAAGGGCAGGACGAGGAGATAGAGTCCGATGTAGATCCAAAGACGCCGACCAAAGCCTCGAAAGGAAATGTAGTAGTCGCGAATCCGCTCGCCAGGCATCAACACGATGGTCAGCATGGGAATCACCACGTAGATGACGACCCGGGTCCCCGACCACCAGGCCCTCGCGAGCAGCTCCCACTCGTCGCGCGTGTAGACTTTCGAATCGAACGGGACGAGCTGTGAAAAGGTCGCGTTGCCGCCAAAGTAGCGCGCGAGCGTGAGGACAACCGCCGTCGTGACCAGGATGACGATCGGCCGCCAATCCAGCTCCTCGGCACCCGCGGTGTCGGCCTGCGCATCCGCGTCTCGCCAGGAATCCAACAAGACTCGGCGGAAGAACAGCTTGATTCTCTTCATTGGGGCGCGGGACTATAACCGATTGACCGGACCGATTGTAGGCTAAGCTTTAGCCTTATGGCGACGGCCGCGGACAACCGGGTGAGGAACGTGCTCGTGCTGGCAACGCTAGCATTATGCGCGTTTTTCTGGGCTCAGGCGGCGACCGCCCTGCTGGCCGCTAAAGTGCTGAGCGCCGAGCCCGACGCTGCCTCGGCCCCCGCCTCGGCTCCGTGGAGGAGAGCCTTCGCCGCCATCGGAACCCAACGCAAACGGGATCCCAGCATCATATTGAGGCGGAACATCTTCAGCTGGGCACAAGGTGACCTTTCCGCAGCACCCATGGAGAGCCCCGACCTACCGTTGGAGGACTTGCCCGCCGAAGACGTTGAAACGCCGTGCAAGGGAAAGATGCGGCTCATTGGGACCGTCGTGCTTCCGGGAGACCTGGAGCGCTCGCTCGCCGCCATCGTCGGGACGGACCAAAAAACGGGGCTGCACCTAGGTGGGGCGGAAGTCGAAGGCGCCAAGATCCGCGCAATTCATTCCGACAGCGTCGTCCTTCAAGATTCGAGCGGCCTTTGCCGCCTGGCAATGTTCGAGGTCGACGTCGTCACCAGGAAGCCCAGGCCGCGCCGTCCGGTCGCGGCCAAGAAGAAAGAGAAGGGCCGGAAGGTCCCGTCAGCGGATCGCAACGCCGGCCTGACCGAAGAGGAGATGGCCAGCGGCATCGAGAAAGTGAACGACACCAACTACAATCTCTCGCGTTCCATGCTCACCAAGGTGCTCGACAACGCCGGCAAGATCATCGGCATCGCCGCGGTCGCACCCAAGATGGAGGGTGGCAAATCGATCGGCATGGAGATCCGGGGCATTCGACCCGATACGTTGCTAACCAAGCTCGGTATCCAGAACGGCGACCTTCTCGAAAGTATCAATGGACAGTCGCTGAGCAACCCGGACGCGGCGCTGGGTGCTTACACTACCTTGAGAACGGCCGACAAGTTCAACTTGACGATCCGGCGCGGTGGTGAATCGATGACGATCAACTACAACCTGCAGTGAACGCGCCGGTGTGAGGCTCACTTTGGGGGCCCGGATGGTAGCTTCAAGTCGGCTGGCAGCGACCGTAGGTGCAGGTCCCGCTGCGGGAACGCGATCTCGATGCCGGCCTCCCGGAACGCTTCATCGATGCTCATGTGAAGCTCGTGCCGAGTGCGCCACAACTGGGCGACGTGCCGGACGAAGACGCGGAGCTCGAACGAAAGCGAACTATCTCCGAAACCGAGGAACAGGACCTGAGGGGCTGGATCCCGCAGCACTCGCCTCGACTCACGGGCCACCCGGTCCAGAACCTCTATCGCGAGCTTCGTGTCGGATCCGTACGCGATGCCGACGGGTATTTCGATGCGCAGGACTGCATCGGACAGCGTCCAGTTGATCAGCTGTCCGGTGACGAACTCTTTGTTGGGCACGATGAGCTCTTTGCGGTCGAATGCTGTGATCCACGTCGCTCGAATCCGGATCTTCGTGACCGTTCCGCTGACCGCGCCAACCGTGACGGTGTCGCCCACGCGAATCGGCCGCTCGAACAAGATGATGAGCCCGGAGATGAAGTTCGCAAAAATCTCCTGGAGCCCGAACCCGAGACCCAAGCCGACTGCGGCCACCAACCATTGAATGCTCGACCAGCCGATGCCGATCGCATCGAACGCGAGCGCCAAACCACCCAGCACGATGGCGTACTTGACGATGGTCGAATACGCATATCGTTCACCGGGGCCGAGACGGCGGAACAACGTTGCCGCGAGCAGCCCCGGCAAGGCGCGAATCAAGGCCAAGGTGAGCAACCCGATCAGGAACGAACGGAACAAATCGGCCAGCGTGATCGCCACCAACTGGGCTTCGGTGGAGAAGCGTTCGACCCCAGACGGGTCGAGCTCCGACTCGATGACCGTCTGCGTCACGGTCCAGAGCTCGACTTGTTGAAGAATTCTCGTGGCGGGCGCCAGGTCACCCCAGATTGCGGATGAGCCGAATATCGCGAGGAGGAGGCCAGTGCCGATCATCAATCGACTGACCTCCATGGTGGGAACAGGTCTAACGGGCTTCTCGTCGAGGCCTTCGTCCTCGAGGGCGGCGCGACGTTGCGCGATCATCGACCAACGGGCAGCCAGCTGAATGCCGATCACCAACAGGAAGAGAAACGCTAGGGTAACGTTTAGTCGAGCCCCGACTTGAAGCGCCGTCCAATAGAAGCCGCGCAAGGCGGCGGCGCTCAGGAGCAGTGGGAGCGCCAACGCGGAGAGCTGAACTGCCCGCCATGCCCAAGGACGCCGCCGGCCTCTTCCGCGCAAGAGCTCGGCGAGCGGGCCTCCGGACCGGAGGGCCAGGTAGTTGAACACGGCCACCGCAAGCATCGAGATAGAGAACGCAAACCGTCCGACCGATTCGCGCCATAGGTCTTCCCCGCGCGTCTCGAACACGAAGATCACGAACACCGCAGGGACGAGAACGATGGTGAGCCAGCGAAGGTCACGCCAAAGGGCGTGAGTTGCCTTGTCGGACCACGCGCAGTGCGCCTCGGCGATGCCGTCAGGTCGAACGAGCTGCCGCGACACCCGAAGCGTCGCCCAAAAGCCCGCCGTCGCGAACAACCCGTGCGCTACGCTTCGAGTGAACTGGGTCGCCACCGGCGAGAGACCCAGGCGCCAGCCCACATAAGCCACGAGTGCCGGCAACCAGATCGCGAGCAATACGGTGAGCGCAAGCGTCTCGCTGGTCGGTCCGAAACGGATGCAGTCGGGGCGCTTGGCTTGCTCGCCGAGGCTTTGAAGCCTTTGGCGAACCCGTCGCGCGAAAGGAAGGAACAGGATCGCCAGAAGCAATGCGACCAGGTTCACCGGCCACAACCGCGTCGCAGCGTCGCGAACCCCCCTGCCAAGCTGCGCCCACTGCTTCGTCCCGAAGAGCCAAGCCATGGCGTCGCGCCCATCGGAGAGAAGCTCGGGCTGCACGGCTTTGCCGCTGGGGATCCAAAGGATGCGTTCGTCGATGAAGTCGAGGAGATCTTGGGTGCGAGCGATCAGCTCTTGCTGCTGGGCGTCGAAGTCGACGAGCTTCTGGAAATACGTCTCATAGTCTTCGATGAGCGCATCCATGTATTTACGCTGAGTTTCGAAGAGGCGTCGGATGAGCCGACTGAGCTCTTGCTGCTGTTCCGGGTTCAGGGGGTCTTCAATCGACGCCATCGCGTCGTCCACGAGCGAATCGATGTCGGCCAACGCCTGCCGTTGCTCCCGGAGCTTGATCTGCTGAAGCTGCACATCGCCTATCTGCTCCTGGCGCATGCGTATGAACCGGCGATACATGCCGATGTCGGGCGCCTCCGCCCGATGACGCCGGAGAAGCACCCCGACCGAATCGGCAAGACCGACTGCCTGGACCCGAGCCGCAAGCCGGGTGAGCTCTGCCTCGAGCTTTGCAACTTTGGCCTCGGCTCGCGAGAGCTTTTCGCTGACGTCCTCGATCTGCGCGTGAAGCCCACCCTCGCTGGTCCAGACGGAAGCGAGCGCTTCATTTCGTTCATAGAGATCTTGCAGGGTCTTCTTGAACCCCGCGGGCAGGGCCGTTAGCTCCTCCAAGAGCTGCCGGGTCGCCTCATTCTGGCGCTCGACCTCCAGCCGCTCCAGCCGCTGCTTCTCATCGCGCAGCTTGTTGATCAGGCTCCCGTAGAAGGCGATCCGCACGGTCGCGCGGTCATGCCGCTTGGCAAGTAGGGCGCCGCGGGCGTCGTAGCTCCCGAGCTCGTTCTGATAGGCTTCAATCGTAGTTCGCGCCAGCGTGCGCTTCAGGGCGTCTAGCTCTCGGAGCGCCGCAGCCACGGCGGAGTCACCGCTGGGCGGCGGCGGGGCGTTGTCGAGCTCTTTGAGCCGTTGCTTCACGACCGAGAACAGCTCCGGGATTCGCTTCCGCCGCTCTGCCCGTTGCTCGGCTTCCACATCGAGCTCAATCGCCTCCCGTCGCGCCGTCACGAGGTCTTGCTCTGCCTCGAGGAGCTTCACGTTGACCTCGGCGGCGCTTGCGGCGCCAGAGACGTCCATCGCTTTGCGCTGCTGGAGGAGAGCGGTCTCCTGATCGATGACATCGGCACGCACCTGGGCGTCCTGCCCCGCCGCCAAATACTCGGCTGCCTTGAGCTGCCACTCCTCGAGCCGCGACCGAAGGTCCTGCGTCTTGCGCTCGACCTCCGCCAGCTCCGGCGACACCTCGGCAGGTGCGGGATCTTCGGCGGGGACAGGAAGCGGGCTTTGCTGCGCAGCCGCCGGGAACGCAGCAATCATGATGGACAGACAGAGGCCTAGTGCAAGCACGGCCGACCGTGGATTGTTCTCGCTGGTCATTTCGGCTTTCGAATGCGAATCAAACCCTCTTGCGCAACCGAAGCGACGAGCGCTCCCTCTTGAGAGTAGATGTGACCGAAGTTGAGCCCTCGGCCGCCCGATGTTCGCGGGCTGTGGGTGACGTAAAGCATCCATTGGTCGGCGCGAAACGGCTGATGAAACCAAATCGCGTGGTCGAGGCTAGCAATGATCAGCTCCTGCGTCAGGAAGCTGTATCCATGCTGGTTGAACGATCCCTCGAGGAGGCCGTAGTCGCTGGCGTACGCGAGGACCGCCTGATGAATCACGGGATCGTCGCCAAGCGCTCCGTTCGCTCGAAACCAGGTCCGCTGCATGCCGCTGTGGGCCTTCGGTGCCAAGAGGTCGACGTGGTCCACCTCCCGGCGCTGAATCGGCCGGTCGAGTAACAACAAGAAATCGACCGCCGGATGACTCGACTGCTCCTGGTAAACGCGCAGGCGCTCTTCGTTGGTGGGAACGGTTTGCGGCGCAGGCGCGTCGGGCATCGGCGCCTGGTGCTCGAACCCTTCCTCTGGCGCCTGGAACGAAACCGAAAGGTTGAAAATAGCCTTGCCATGTTGCTTCGCGACGACGCGCCTGGTCGCAAACGAGCGTCCGTCGCGGATGCGATCGACATGATAGATGACCGGTGCTGACGTATCGCCTTCGCGCAGAAAGTACCCGTGCAGCGAATGTGCGACGCGGCCGTCGACCGTCCGGCACGCCGCGATGAGCGACTGCGCAGCCACGAGGCCGCCGAAGATTCTCGGGCGACCGTCGTGGGGACTGAATCCGCGGAAGAGATCGGTATCGAGCCGCTCCAGATCGAGTCGCTCGAGAAGGCCATGGAGGTTTGACACTCGAGTGCATTAGCACGGGATCTTGCGCGGTCCGTGTGGGCACACGAGGGAAAAGGTGGCTCGGACGCCTACCCCCTTAGGGATGCGGCGATGATTTCGGCCACGCAAGCCTCGAGAAAGCGGCCTGACCGACCTGATGCACACGTAACCGACCTGCTGGCACCATGATAGACTGAGGCATCGATGGTGGAACGGATGGGGATTTGCGAAAAGCATCAGCTCCCGCTGGATCGGAATGGTGAATGTGAGCTGTGCCGCCTGAGCGACATGCCTTCCAAGGTGCCACCTGCTCGAAGCGCGTGGTGGGCGCTGATCATCCCCCTCGTGCTCGTTGCGGGGGGCACCGCGTGGGCTCTCGTTTCATTTGAATCGGAGCCCGGCGATGTGCCGCACCGGGGCGTCCGAGTGGCTGCGCCTCGACCCGTGAGCTCGCCACCCCCGAGAGAGGAACCGCGTGTTCCGGGGCCCGAAACAGTCCCGGAACCGCCGCCGGTCCCCGGTGACGACGTTCCCATTCCGGGGCCAAGTCCAACGAGCACGCGCCTAGACGAAGGCGCTCCCCGCGGGACGCCGCCAACTGCCGCCAACATCCCGGAGTGGAAATGGAACATCGCTCGGCGGCGCGTCATGATTACGATGTACGCGACTCAATGGTGTGGGGTGTGCCGAAAGGCGCGCGAATACATGCAAACGAATCGCATCGACTTCATCGAGCTCGATACCGACGAGAGCTCGGTCGCTGGTGAGCGTCTCGGAGAGCTCAACCCGGGCCGGACGATCCCTACCTTCCAGATCGACGATCAGGTCTACATTGGTTTTCAGGAAGACCTCTTCGAAGCAAAGATCAACCAGGCGGCCCAGAAGCATCTCTAGCCCTGGCGCTCGACGGTGCCTAGGGCGCTCTCGGCAGGTTAGGTTGGACGGCTGGCCACGGTTCTTGTGAATTCGTTGCAAGTCGGTCCGGGTTCTGGATACCATTTTGTGGATGGTGGGACGTCCTGAGATAGGTGCACGACCGGCTGGTGTGGGCATCGAGTTCGATGTGTCCTTGTGGCCGCTCGTCTTGGTATCGATGCCGGCAACCCTCCAGGTCGACGACATCGTCTATCTGCAGGAGTCGTACGAGTATGTTTTCGCAGCGCCGACGCGCCACGCGCTCGTCGTCGATACGACCCCGCTCCAAAGCATTCCCGATGCAACCCTGCGACGCCGCATGAAAGAGTTTGAAGACGGTCGGCGTCCGATCATCCGCGAGAGAAACATCGGAAGCGCCATCGTGTTGTCGAACTCGTTGGTTCGAGGCGCATACACGGCACTGCGCTGGATCTCGCCACAGCCTGCACCGAACAAGGCGTTTGCGAACGTGCGCGATGCGGCTCGATGGTGCGTCGAGGGGATCGAAGCGGATGGACAAGAAGTCCCTTCGGGGGCGTACATCCTCGCCGGCATGTCCGAGGCCGTGGGCGGCTGAACCGCGCGCGGGGTTACGTCGTCATGCTCCTAGGGGAGCTCAGGAGCATCGCGAGCCACGACCATTCCTTCGACTGCCCTGCGGTCATCCGCACGATGATTGTCAGTGGTACTGACAGGAGCGCCCCGATCGGCCCGAGCACGAAGCCCCAGAAGACCATCGAGAGCACGACCACCGACGGCGACAGATCGGTCGCCTGCCCCGCCCAGCGCGGCTCGATCACGATTCCGATGAGGAGATTGATCATGAAGTAGCCGGCGGCCAGCCCGAGCCCCGGAAGCCAGCCGAGCGTGAGCAAGCACAGGGCAATGGCCGGAATCGAAGCGAGGATGCTGCCGATGCTGGGGATGTAGTTGAGGATGAAGGCGGTCAATCCGAACAAGAGAGAATGTCCGAGTCCGACGACGCTGGTCAGGCCGGCGACGAGCAAGCCCGTTGCAGCGCTGGTGACGGTCTTGATCAAGAGGTAGCGCTGCACGTCCCGAGCCGCCGATTTGAGCGCCTGCACGTCGAGCCGACCCAACCGATCTGTGCCCCTGAGCTTCTGAGAGATCGACCCGCTCTCGACGACGAGGAACACCGTAATCAATAGAACGAGCGAACCCGCCGACACGACACTGAACGCGAGAGTCAGCCCCGGAACCGTCAGCCCCCGCACCAGCTCGTTCGGGTCGAACTGCTCCACCGCGGTGGCCGGAATACCCAACCCCTGAGCCCAAAGCCACGAGGAGGCCTCGAACTGCAAACGACTGAAATCGTCTCGGTACTGGCTGAACGCCATGGCAAAGTCGGTAGCGGCCCGCGTGGTGAGAAAGCCAAGCGCCATCACGACAGCCACCGCCGCAAGACACGCGAGCGATACAGCGGCCCAGTAGGGAAGCCCCTTCTCGGTGAGGTCCAGGATCTTCGAGAGGCTGATCGCGATCAGGGTGGCAAGAAGAACGGGGATGACGATCGGCTGACCCAAATGCAGGACAACTAGGAACACGCCGAATGCAGCCACCCTGACCAGTCAGTGAAACAGCAGGGCGCCTGCCCGTAACTCGCTGACGCTGGCACTGACGCTGGCACTGACGCTGACACTGACACTGACACTGGCACTGGCACTGTAGACTTCCCTGGAATTTGTGGACACCGAAGAAGGCGCAACAATGCGCTGGGAGGCGTCCATGACGAAACGGAAACGAAGGAAGTTCACCGACGAGTTCAAGCGAGAGGCGGTCCGTCTGGTCCGAGAGGGGGATGGCAATGTGAG
The DNA here is from genome assembly GCA_019313915.1 of Deltaproteobacteria bacterium. Lineage (GTDB taxonomy): Bacteria > Myxococcota_A > Polyangia > Polyangiales > Houyiibacteriaceae > SG8-38. The sequence goes on along the minus strand of JAFDAJ010000013.1, from coordinate 837 downwards.
CCAGGTCGCCCGCGAGCTCGACGTGACCTTGTCGGCGCTTCGCCAATGGGTGAAGCAAGACGAAGTCAATCGAGGCAAAGGGCCTCCCGAAGCGCTCACCACCCAGGAGCGAGAAGAGCTTCGCAAGCTGCGGAGGCGAGTCCGCACCCTTGAGGAGGAGCGTGAGATTCTGAAAAAAGCGGCGGCCTTCTTCGCGAAAGAAAGCAAATGAGATTTGCATTCATCGACGCGGAGAAGGCGCATCATTCGGTCCGGACGATGTGCCGCGTGCTCCAGGTCTCGCCGAGCGGCTACTACGCCTCCCTGCGGCGCGCGCCGAGCCCGCGAAAGCGGCAGGATGCCGAGCTGAAGGTGCACATCGTGGCGATTCACGAACAGAGTGACGGCACGTACGGAAGCCCGCGTGTCCACAAGCAGATGCGCCACGAACGATTTGAAGTGGGCCGCGACCGGGTGGCTCGTTTGATGCGTGAATTGCAGCGCTGTGGCACGCCGAAACGGCGTTTCGTGCGCACGACTGACAGCGACCACGATGCGCCGGTCGCTCCGAATCTCCTGCAGCGTGACTTCAAAGCGGAGCGTCCCAATCAACGATGGGCGACCGACATCACGTACGTATGGACATCGCAGAGCTGGATGTATCTGGCGGTCGTGATGGACTTGTTCTCGCGGCGTGTCGTCGGCTGGGCGATGAGGCCGCATCTTCAAGCCGAGCTCGCGCTTGAGGCCCTACGCATGGCCCTAGGGCGTCGTATGCCCGAGCCCGGGCTCATGCATCACTCGGACCGCGGCGTGCAGTACGCGGCGCACGCCTACCAGAACGTGCTCCACCAACAC
>JAFDAJ010000218.1 GCA_019313915.1 Deltaproteobacteria bacterium | reverse complement strand
GGAGTGTTTTTTCCTTTCTGCGCGCGCGACGATGGTCGTCCCAAAGCCCGATGCAACGGGCGGGCCGGCGGTCAAGTACTTCTACCAACTCGACAACAATCCAGGGACAACGCTCGAGTCACAGCCGGGCAACGGACCTTTGCCCGATGTCACCGCTGGATTCGTCGAGGAAACGGTGTGCCTGGACCCCGCCCTCGCGACGCAACCCCTGGAGCTGGGTTTCACGATGCTACGGAACGGTACCTGCGGCACCCCATCCGAGGAAGAGGCGTTCGTCGACAACGTCCGGGTCACGACCGACGCTGCCTGTCCGAGCGAATGAAGCGCGGCTCAGGTGAGCTCGAAGTCTTTGCAGAACAGGAGCGCGGCCGTGGGATCGTCATAGCGCGACTTGCGATGGCGGTGCGTCGGGAAGCCGTGCGCACACCCGACTTTAGGGTCGAACAAGACGCAGTCTTCGCAGTTCCACTTCAGTCGGAAGCGCTCGCGCTGTTCGCGAAAGCGTTCGTCCTGCTCAACCTTCATTCGAAGGTTCGATCTTGTTCACGCGGCGCTCGTGGCGGCCGCCCTCGAAGCTCGCGCCCAAGAACGCTTTGAGAATCTCGGCCGCGAGGCCCCCGCCGACGACGCGGGCGCCGATGCAGAGCACGTTGGCGTCGTTGTGTTGCCGGGTCATCGACGCGCTGTAGACGTCGCCACAAAGCGCGGCGCGCACGCCGGGGTGGCGGTTGGCGGCCATCGACATGCCGACCCCTGTGCCGCAGACCAAGAGACCGAGCCCTTCCCCGCGCCCGACAGCGCTTGCGACTTGGTGCGCGTAGTCCGGGTAGTCGGTCGAGTCGCTGCTGTGCGTTCCGATGTCGACCACTTCGTAGCCGAGCTCCGCGGCGACGCCCAAGAGCTCCCGCTTGAGGTCGAGCCCCGCGTGGTCCGAACCGACGATGAGGGTGTTGGCCATGGCTACGGAGCCTTTAGCACGAGCGAGCAGTTGGTCCCGCCAAAGCCAAATGAGTTGTTCATCAGCGCGCGAATCGGCCGCTCCTGGGCCTCGTTGGGCACTAGATTCATGCCCGCCGCGACCGGGTCGGGGTTGTGCAAATTGACGGTCGGTGGAAGCAACCCGGCGCGCATCGCGAGGACGCAGAGCACCGGCTCGAGCCCACCCGCGGCGCCTAGGAGATGCCCTGTCATGCTCTTGGTGCTCGACACGGCGAGCCCGTTGGTCGCGTGTGCCCCGAAAACCGAATGAACCGCCTCGAGCTCCCCGCCATCGCCCATCGGCGTCGACGTCCCATGGGCGTTGATGTAGTCAACGTCTTCCGGGTTTAGCTTCGCGTCGGTGAGTGCGAGCTTCATCGCGCGCTGCGCGCCTTCCGCCTCGGGCGCCGGCTGCACCATGTGATGCGCGTCGGACGTAGCGCCATAGCCGACGATTTCGGCCAGAACGTCTGCACCGCGAGCTATTGCCGCGTCACGTTCCTCGAGCACTAGCACGCCTGCCCCCTCGGCGATCACGAACCCGTCTCGGTCCGTGTCAAAGGGCCGACTTGCAAGCTCCGGCTCGTCGTTGCGCCGTGATAGCGCGCGCATCGACGTAAACCCGGCCACGCCAACCGGCGTCACCGCAGCCTCGGCGCCACCGGCAACGGCCGCGTCGATCTCTCCGCGTTGAATCCAGCGAAACGCGTCACCGATCGCGTGTGCGCCCGATGCACAAGCGCTCGTGTGCGTGTAGCTCGGCCCCTTGAACCCCCACTCCAGCGTGACCTGCCCGGGAGCCAGGTTGGAGATTACCGAAGGGATGAAGTACGGCGATACCCGGCGCGGCCCCTTGTCGAACAGCGTCTTACAGGTGTCCTCGAAGACCTCGAGCCCGCAAAAACCGACCCCGATGAAGGTGCCCACCCGCTCCTTCTCTTCATCGGTCGGCTCGAAGCCAGCGCTCCTGATCGCTTGCGCACTTGCTGCAAGGGCGAGCTGAATGAAACGCGCCGCTTCGCGCAGACGGCGCTTCGGCATGTACTGCAACGGATCGAAGTCCGAGCACTCACCCGCGATCTGCGAAGCGAACTCGCTTGGATCGAAACCTTCGATGCGCGCGATTCCGCTCCGCCCCTCGGAAACGTTCTTCCAAGTGGTCGCGACATCCGCGCCGCATGGGCTCACGGTGCCCACGCCTGTAATGACTACTCGCCGCATCAACCCGCCCGGTCAAAGACGTGCAGTGGACCGCTAGCCCTTCTGCGCCTTGATGTACTCGATTGCATCACGGACGGTCTTGATTTTCTCCGTGTCCTCGTCCGGGATTTCGATCTCGAATTGTTCTTCGAGCGCCAACACGACCTCGACGACTGCAAGCGAGTCGGCCTTGAGATCCTCGATGAAGTCTTGCTCTTCCTGAATGTCGGCCCCATCGACGTCGAGCTTGTCCGACACGATTTCCTTGACCTTCGCCGCGATGTCCATCTGTTTCCTCCGTCACGCACGCCCTAGACGTGCATGCCTCCATTGACCCGAACTACCTGCCCGGTGATATAGCTTGCTTCTTCGCTCGCTAGAAACACTACCGCGGCCGCGACCTCTTCGGGACGGCCAATTCGCCCTAACGGCGTCTGGTCGACGATGCTCTGCCTGCCCGCATCCGGCAGATCTGCAGTCATATCGGTCTCGATGAATCCTGGGGCGACGGCGTTCACGGTGATCCCCCGAGACGCATACTCACGAGCCAGCGTGCGCGTTAGGCCCAAAAGCGCAGCCTTCGAGGAGGAATAGACAACCTGGCCCGCGTTCCCGGACTCTCCCACCACGCTCGAAAGATTGATGATTCGCCCCCAGCGCTTCTTCATCATCGGGCGAATGCATGCTTTGGCGCAGTATATTGGTCCGTTCACGTTGGTGGCCCAAGTCAGGTCGAGGTCCCTCTGCGATACTCTCAACAACAGTTGATCGATGGAGATTCCCGCATTGTTCACGAGGATGTCGATGCGCCCATGCCGCTTGATCGCGTCTTTGATTCCGCGGTCCACTGACTCTGGGTCAGCCACGTCGAAGCCGAGCAGCTCACCCTGCCCACCTACCTTTTCGATGAGGGCCAGGGTTTCCTTCGCAGCTGCCTCGTTCGAACGGTAGTTGACCAGGACATGCGCACCGGCTTCGGCTAGCGCAACGCTAGTCGCACGGCCAATGCCACGTGACCCCCCGGTCACGACGGCGATTTTCCCCGCCAGATCGAACACGAACTACTCGAGCTCTTCGGCTTTACCCTTGATCACCTGACGGCCCTTGTAGAAGCCGCATGCTGGGCAGGCCCGGTGCGGGAGCATCACATCGCCGCAATTCGGGCATGCGCTCACGTTGGGTGCGGTGACTTTATCGTGATGAGCGCGCCGCTGATCGCGCTTCATGGGGCTGGTTTTGCGTTTCGGTACTGCCACGGGATCACTCCTCGATCTTCGTAAGTTCTTCTTTGAGTTTGAGTAGTGGGGCGAAGCGCGCATCGGGCGCCGACTCCCCAAAGACCCCATCAGGAGGCCGAAGATGCTCCGGAACGGCGATTCCCTCGCAGCTCTCCGAGCAAAGTGGTTTCATCGGCGCTTCGAGCAACAGCACCTCGCGCACCATCGGATCCAGCACGACCTGGCTGCCGCCGTAGTAGTCCCGGTTGATCTCGTCCAATCGGACGTCGATCTCGTCGCTGTCGCGGGGACGCATGTGCTCCGGGCTGTAAAGCGCGGTCCACGCGAGGTCCACGTCGATCGGAGCATCGTTCAAACAGCGCGCGCAAGTCACGGAAACCTGGGCCTCAATATGACCCTGCACCAAGACATCCAGTGCGCTGCGCTGCGCATGTACCGTAAAGCGCCCGTCTCCGGTCCCCGCCTTCAGCTCAGTGCCGGCAAGCGCGGACGCCAGCCAATCCGTGCGGATGGCAAAGTTCCAATCCTTCCCGGCCTCGTCGAGGTCCTGGATCTGTAGGACGAAG
>JAFDAJ010000217.1 GCA_019313915.1 Deltaproteobacteria bacterium | reverse complement strand
GCGATTCGCCCTAAGGTCGCGCTGTGAAACACTTCGGCTTGATTCCTCTCGCCCTCGTTTTGGCTGCCTGCTCGAAGGGTGAAACCACGGCTGCTGTGGAGGAGAGCTCGGCGGGCAGTGAAGTGTCCGCACTCTCCCCGGTTGACCCGCGCATGACGCTCGACCGCAGGGCTGCCAACTTTCATTCGGCGCTAGATGCTCGCTATGCCATCAGCGGCGAGTGGCTCTACAGCATCTACCTGCATCCGCTCGAGAGCCTCAGCGACGGGGAGCTACGAAGCGCCGTAAGCCAAGTCGTCATGCTCGTGAAAACCTACGGCACCACGTACAGCAGCGCTGGGATCGTCTTCGGCGGCGGCGCAGAGCAGCCCTAACAGCCCGACGCTGGTGGGCGTTGTGCATGTGCGAGCGTGACGGCGACGGAGAGTATGATGAAGGCGCAGCCTTGATGCGCGATGGCTGCGTGCAGGGGAACGGACCAAATGACGACCAGCGCGCCCAAGGCAAACTGCAGCAGCGTCAAGCCAGCAAGAAGCCAAGCCAACGAGCGCTCTGGACGCGTGGGGCCACGGCGATGCACCCACCACGCCAAGCCACTTGCGCTCAATAGGGCGGTGACGCCGAACAGGCGATGCAAGAAATGAATGCTCATCGGGTTTTCCACGAGGTCACGCCACCACGGCTCGATGCTGAAGAGCGTCGACGGAATCCACTCCCCGTTCATGTCTGGAAAGGTCGCCGCGACGAGCCCCGCGTGTTTGCCTGCCATCAACGCCCCGAAGACGATTTGAAGGGCGAGCAAGGCAATGAAGGACCAAGTTGGCGCGGTTGATATACCTCTTGGTCGACTAGGTGAACGTTTCGCCGGTGGCGTTCGTACGTCGAGGAATAGCCAAAGAAGGTAGTGCCCGACCAGCAGAGCAAGGGCGAGGTGGGCGGCCAAGCGATAGTGGCTGACCTCGGGATTGTCCACGAGGCCACTCTTCACCATGAACCAGCCGAGCAAACCCTGAGCACCACCTAAGAGAAAGGCAACGAACGTTTTCCACGCCAAGGGTCGATCAAGACTGCGCCGAGCCAAGAAGAACAACCACGGGACCAAGAAGACAACGCCGATCAAGCGACCCAGAAGCCGATGCGCATACTCCCAGAGAAAAATGCGCTTAAAATCGGACAGCAGCATCCAATGATTGACGAGCTTGTACTGGGGCGACGCTTGGTATTTCTGAAAGGTCTCTAGCCAGTCGGACTCGCTCAAGGGGGGCAGAGCACCCATCAGGGGATGCCATTGGACCATGGACAACCCGGAACCGGTGAGCCGCGTGGCGCCACCGACGACCACCATCGCGAACACCATCAGGTAGAGTAACAAAAGCCACGTCGCGACCGCGCGTGACGTTGGCGTTGCGGAAACCGTCTGAACCACTCCTGTCCTACTCCCCGAACGTCTTTACGCGGGGCCCATGCCCAAAGCAAAGACTCCAGCTCGGGAACACCGGCTTGAACTGCTGCAGTGGATCGCGTACTCCTTGAAGAGCACTTCGAGGACGAGGCAACCATGGTTTTGCAGGCGCAGTCGTCAGAGCGGAGTCCCTCGAGCCCCGTTAGCTGCTCTTGGGTTCCTTCCGAGCGAGTTCAGCAGCTCGCTGCTGAGCACAATCGTGCAGTGCCGGCCGTCGGTACAGAGCGCGCCATTCACTACACCGACTTCTACAAGAACGAGGCGCAACACTATTCGACTGCGGCGGATCTCAACGCGCACAGCCTGGCGTACCACCTGAAACACCGCAGCATTCGGATCTACGACAACGAGTGCATCGTAGGCACCCACACCGAGCACCGAATCGGCGCGATCTGCCACATCGAGAAGGCAGGTGTGCCGATGCTCGAGGATCTGTTCCGTTTTGAAAAACGAGCAGTCAATCCGCTCGCTATCGATCCAAAGGCGCGGTGGACGTTGCTGCGTTCGGTGATTCCCTATTGGTTCAATCGCAATGTCGCCATGCAGTCCTTTCCGCTGTTGCGCCGTTTTCGATTCGCCAAAGAGCAACTGAGTGGCACTTGGTTCACGGTCAACGAGGCCGGCGGTATCGCCCACTTCCTCCCGGACTACGAGTCGATCATCGAGCTCGGGACGGAGGGATTGCGGGAGCGGGTGATCGCCCGGCAGGCGCAGGGCAGCCTGAGCGAAGCACAGAAGGATTTTCTCGATGCGAGCCTGGTGGCGCTCGGTGCAATCGAGATGTTTGCCGACCGATATCGGGCGGAAGCTGAGAAGCTGGGGCGGGCTGATCTGGTCGCTCTTCTCGAAAACTCCCCGCGCAAACCGGCAAGCAGCTTCCACGAAGCGCTTCAGACCATCTGGTTTTTTCAGTTGCTCGTTCAGACGGAGTCGCTCGACCAGGGCATCAGCCTCGGGCGCATGGATCAATATCTGTATCCGCTCTACCTGAAAGAGAAGGCGCGAAACGATTTCGACCCTGCGGAGATACGCGATCTGCTTGCTGCGTTTTGTCTCAAGCTCTCCGAAGTGATCCCGCTTTTTTCGAGCCGCGCGACCAAGCTTTTCTCCGGCTTGCCCAGTGGTCAGGCGCTGACGATTGGGGGCATCGATGAGGGCGGAAGCGACGCGAGCAACGAGCTGACGTTTGCCTTTCTCGACGTGATGGACTGCTTCAAGACTCGGCAGCCCAACTGGCACGCGCGCATCACTCAGAATTCAAACCCGGACTATGTTCGCCGGGTCGTTTCGGTGCTTGCCAACGGCGGTGGCTCTCCGGCGCTTTATAACGACGACGTGATCATGCCGGCAATGGTGAACAGGGGCGTGAACCCCGTGAAAGTGTGGAACTACGCCACCGTCGGGTGTGTCGAGCCAGCCCTTTCCAAGGAGAGCTTCACGTCATCCGACGCAGCGCTCTTCAACCTCGCGATCAATCTCGAGCTGGTGCTCGGCGGCGGAAAGCGACTGAAGGACTCAAACGAGACGAAGCGTCCCTGGCTCCGCGACGTTGGGTCGATGGACGAGCTCTTTGCTCTGTTTGAAAAGCAGACCGGAGAGAAGCTTGCGTATCTCAAAGAGTGCCTGGACGCGATTGAAAAGGTGAACGCCGAAACTTTTCCGACACCCTACTCATCCCTCACCATCATGGGTTGTCTCGATAGCGCCACAGACTTGAGCTCTGGCGGAGCGCCTTACAACGCCTCCGGCGTTCAGGCGGTGGGCGTCGCCGATGTAGTCAACTCGCTGGCGGTGATCGAGCAGCTGGTGTTCATCGATGAGAAGTACACGTTGGAAGAGCTGGCCAACGCTTGTGCCCGCAACTTCGAGGGGCAGGATTTCCTGCGCGCACAGGCACAGAAGGTAGCCAAGTTCGGCAACGACAATGAACGGGCGGATCGCTGGGCCAATCGGGTCACCGCAATGTTCGACCGTCTCGTCTCTGGTTACACGAACACGCGCGGCGGGAAATGGATGCCTGGCTTCTACTCCATGACCTGCCATCAGGTGTTCGGTGAGAACACGGCGGCACTGCCTTCGGGTCGCTTGTCAGGGAAACCTTTGGCCGATGGGCTGGCTCCGGTGGACGGAACCGACGTGCTCGGACCGACGGCATCACTCAATTCCGTCGCCAAGTTGGACCAACAGCGTTTTGGCAACGGCATCAATCTCAACATCAAGTTCGATGCCGATACGGTGGCGGGCGAAGAGGGGCGCGCGGTTCTGCAGGCGCTGCTGAAGGGTTATTTCGCCCAGGGCGGGATGCAGGTGCAGCTCAACGTGCTCGATCCGAAGGTGCTGGAGGAGGCGATGGCCGACCCCGACAGCCACCGCAATCTTCTGGTGAGAATCTCGGGGTACAGCGCCTACTTTGTCGACCTCGATCCCGCCAAAAGGCCCGTTGAGTTGGCCGCCTCTCCCACAGCGCCGATCTTCGACGTTCAGCGATTCTCGATTCACGACGGCCCAGGCATTCGGACGCTGGTCTTCTTCAAAGGCTGCAATCTGCACTGCGACTGGTGTCAGAACCCAGAAGCACACGATGCGCAGCCGACGGTCGCGTTCTATGCGGACCGCTGTTGCGAGAGTTTCTCCTGTGAAGAAGTCTGTACTGAGCAAGCAATCAATCGAAGCGGCTTTCGTATCAATGCGGACCGTTGCACGGTCTGCGGCGACTGCGTCGAGAGCTGCGCTTACTCGGCACTGAGACTGATCGGAGCCAGGCTGACACCGGAAGAGTTGATGGATCGGGTGCTGCTCGACAAGCCGTACTTTGATGGTGGTGGTGGTGTCACGCTCAGCGGTGGGGAGCCGACGCTCTATCCCAAGTTTCTAGACCAGTTCGTGGACCTTTGTGTGCGAAGCGGTATCCACGTCGGTATCGAAACCGCGGGGCGATTCAGTCTGGAAAAGTGCCTGCCCATTCTGCAGAAGATCGATCTGATCTATTTCGATCTGAAGATTCTCGATCCACTGCGGCACGAGCAATCCGTTGGCAAAGGGTTGCAGACCATCCTGAGCAAC
>JAFDAJ010000216.1 GCA_019313915.1 Deltaproteobacteria bacterium | reverse complement strand
GCCGAGGTTGAACATGAGAAGTGAAAGCGGCACCTCGTGTTCGGGAATGCCGACTTGTGAGAGCGCGCCGGCGAATCCAAGTCCGTGGATCAGGCCGAAGCCAAAGGCGACGACCCACGGGTAGCGCTGGGTCAGCACGACCCCGCCATTGCGCATGCGGATCACTTCCGCCGCGAGGAACACGATGCTGAGCGCAATCACCGCTTCGGTCGGAGCGGTCGGGAAGTGCACGACGCCGAGCGTTGCGAGGGCGAGGGTGATGCTGTGGGCGACGGTGAACGCGGTGATGGTTTTCGCGGTCGGGAAGTGCACGACGCCGAGCGTTGCGAGGGCGAGGGTGATGCTGTGGGCGACGGTGAACGCGGTGATGGTTTTCACCAATCTCCAAAAGCCGGTCACGATGAGCATCAGGGCAAGCAGGAACAAAAGGTGATCATAGCCTCCGAGGATGTGGACCACGCCCATCCGATACATCGCGAGGGCGACTTCCTTCTTGCTTTCGCGCGCCGGAATCTCGAACGTGGGCTTATTCGGACGCAAGATGGTCGAGTGCGTGCTGCCATCGAGGAGCTCGATACGGATCAACACGTCGGTCTGCACCCCCGAAAGGCCGTCGATCGAGATGCTCTGGCCCGCCAGGGGTGTGCCATCACTTTTGTAGGTCGCGCGCTGCACCCAGGCCGCCCGCACTCGGCGAACTGTCGGCGGCGCGACCAGCGTCAGGTTCTCCGGGAGGATCGGTTCGAGCCCGAGCGCGCGGTCGCCTTTACCGGGCAACTTCCAGGTGACCTCGAACATGCCGGGCGCCGTCTCCTCGATCTGAAGCAGAGCGGGCCGGATCTCGTGCGCGCGCGCCGTAGGGGAGGGGACCAAGGCCGTCAGCACGAGGCCCAAGCAAGCAACACGCCCGGCTACCGTCACGGCGAAGACTCCCCTTGCGCAACCGTGTCGCTCGGCGCGTCGTCTTCGATCACGACAGTGTACTTCTCGAGCAACCTTTCGCGATACTCGTCGTTCAGCTCCTCGCGCTTGGCTTCCATCCAATCCTCAGCCACGCGGTCTCGTACGTTGGCAAACGCAGGGTCGGGGAATGTCTCCTTGGCGTGCACGTACACCAGGTGGACCCCATATCCCGACAGGACGGGATCCTGCCAAGCGCCGAGGCTGAGGTCCCCGAGGCTCTGGGCAAATCCACCACCGAAGAGCTTCGAGATCTCGGCTTCGGTCCGCTCTGGGTAGTAGAGCTGCAACATGAACGGGTCCCCGAGCTCCTTGGCGCCACCGGTTGGGTCGTCGGCCTTCTTGAGACCTTCTAGAACGCTCGCCGCGTGGCTCTCCGTCTCGTTGCCCCACTTGTCCGGGTCCACGAACGCATGGGTGAATGTGATCAGGTCCGGCTGCCGATAGTCGGCGCGGTGCTCGTCAAAGTACGCTTCGAGCTCCGCGTCCGTGGGGGGGCTCACGTCGATGAGATCCTGCACCAAGAACTCGAGCTTCTGTGCCAGGCGTCGCCGCACGATCGTGTCGTCTTGGTCGAGCCCCATCGCCAAGGCTTCCCGGTAGAACGCCGTTTCGCGGACGTATTCCTTGGTGAGGCCCTCCAGCTCTTCCGTTGTCGGAGGGCGGTTCCATCGCTTCTCGAAGCTCGTCCGCATCCACCCGAGCTCCCCGGCGCCTACCACGATGGTCTGATCGCTCTCCGGCGCATCACCCGGGTTGAGCCACGCGTACCCCGCGTAGATGGCGAGGCCGAGGATCAAGAAATGAAAAAGCGGCTCTTTGACTAGCCGCGTTACGCGTCCGCTCACTGTGTGACTCCTTCGAAGATCGACGAGGCCTTATCACGAATTTCCTGGCCGAACACCCCTGCGAAAAACGCCCGCAACTTATGCGCGTGCTGATGTAGTGGCGCGAAATGGCCGGTCTGAATTGGTGCGTTCTTATTGCTGGACAGCCCTCACCTTGGCCGGCTAGACACATGTTCTCGGATGTCCATGAACGGGAGGGTTTGGAGCATGAAGAGCGAAACCCATCTTACTGGTGAGCGTTCCCCGCTTGGCTTCTTGCGGCCTACCTTTGCGGTGGTTGCCGTTGCGGCGTTGACGCTCTGCGGCAGCGTGAGCTTCGCCGATGACGAGCCGGCCGAGGCTGCGAAGCCGGCAGCTTCAGACGATGCGGCTACGTCGTCGTCGTGCACCGCTCCGGGCCATACCGGTCACCCTCAGGACGACCCGACGGTGTGTCCTGTCGAGAAGGGGCATGGGAAGAGTCCTGAGACCGGGTCCAACTCGGCCTCGGCTTTGGCGTCAAAGCTCGCTAACCCGAGTGCGCCGATGATGGCCATGAATAGTTTCTTGGACATTACACAGAATGGCGGCTCGGCCCCAGGCGCGCATAGGTCGTCTTTCACCTACTCGTTTCAGCCCGCGTCCCCTTCCCTACCAAACGAGGCAACGTCATCTTCCGGCCGCTCATCCCGATTGAATTCGGCGCTCCTTATCTTACTGCGGGCGGCAACGTCGAAACGGCCGTTGCGTTCGGAAATATCTCGCTCGACACCCTCTACGGCAAGACCCTCAAGAACGGCCTGATGGTCATGGGAGGGTTCAGCACGGTGTTTCCCACCAACTCCAAGTCCGAGCTTCGGGCAGACTGGGCGCTCGGTCCCGAGGTGGTGCTCGGCTACGCATCTCCGAAGAACGGCAACGTCTATGGCACGATTACCCAGTTCACCTGGAGCTTTCCGACACGCGCGGACGGGCAAGGCGTCGGAGGGCAGTACTTCTACGCGATCAACGTCGGCCATGGATGGCAGGTCGCCGCTCAGCCGGTTTGGACGTATTCGCGAGAAACCAAGGTGCTCCGTTTTCCGATCGGTGTGGGTTTCGCGAAGGTTGCCGTTTTCGGCAAGAAGAAGCATCAACCCGTCAAACTGGGGGTCCAGTTGTGGGCCTACACGCCGCCACCCGACGCTAGCGGACCTGAATGGCAACTGCGCTTCACGATCGCACCAGTCATACCCCTCCCCTGGAAGAAGTAGTCTCTAAACCGCAAGTCACAGGAAGAAGAGAAGATCCCATGAGCTCGTATCTGAAGATCGCAGTGTTGGTAAGTGTGTCTGTCGGCGTCATGGTCGCCTGCAAATCGAGCGGAACAGACAAGGCCGAGAGCACGACACCGGTGGCGGCAAAAGCAGCTGCTGAAGCGCCCGCTCCGGCGAAGCCGGCCGCGGAAGCTAGGCCGAAGCCTAACCCGCTTCGCAACGTCTATTTCGGCGAGCAGCACATGCACTCGGAGATGTCCCCCGACGCCTACGCGGTGGGCGTGCGGCAGAAGATGGACGACGCGTATCGGTACGGGAGGGGCGAGGAGATCACGCTGTCGACCACGGGCGAGAAGTTTAAGAAAGCGACGCCCTACGATTTCGTCGCCCTGACAGACCACGCGGAGTACCTGGGTGTGTTCGTACAGCTCGCGGATCCCAACAGCCCACTTGCCAACAACCCGATCGCGAAACTGATCAACAGCGGGAATCCCGCCGATGAGAACAAGGCCGCTTTGGACGTGATCGAGTCACTCACCAGCTCGCATCCAGAGGGGCCGTTCCTGGATTTCGTGGGCGCCAAGAACATCCGGTCCAACTGGAAGCGCCACGTGGATACGGCGAACAAGTACAACGACCCGGGGAAGTTCACCACGATCATCTCCTTCGAGTGGACCTCGATTCCCGATGACCAGAACATGCATCGCAATGTGTTCTTTCGCGGCGATACAGGGCCCGAGGCGCCCTATTCGGCGTTCGATTCGATCAACCCGGAAGACCTATGGACCTACATGGAAGTCCAGCGAGACTTAGGTCTCGATGTCATCGCGATTCCGCATAACGGCAATGTCTCCAACGGATGGATGTACGCGCCTAGGACCTTCCCGGATGGCAATCCACTCAACGCCCGTTACGCTCAGCGGCGGGCGCTCAACGAGCCACTCACGGAGATGATCCAGACCAAGGGCGCCTCCGAAACCCATCCTTCGCTCTCGCCCAACGATGAGTTCGCGGATTTCGAGATGTTCCCGCACCTGATCGGCAGCCCGAAAGTGAGCAAGGTCAAGCACGGCTACATTCGCCAGGCGCTGACCGCGGGTCTGATCCACGAAGAGAAGCTCGGCACGAACCCCTTCAAGTTCGGCATCGTCGCCGGTGCGGACGTGCATTCGGGTTACTCCGGCAACGAAGAGTGGAACTGGCACGGTGCACACGGGGTGGCCGACGACACGCCTAAGAGGAGGCTCGACCCAAAGCCGAACGCCAGTGGTGAGTCCGGAGC
>JAFDAJ010000215.1 GCA_019313915.1 Deltaproteobacteria bacterium | reverse complement strand
GGGGACGTAGTCGGGCGTGCGTCCTCCGATGAGAATGCCCGCAAGACGATTCTCCGAGTCGAACGTCGCGCTCCCCGAATGGCCCTGGAAGGCATCTACATTGGCGACGAAGAAGTCGAGCTGGTCGGCACGCGGGTCGGCTACCGCTCCGCCGGAGTCAATCTTGGCGGGTAAGCCGCTTCCGAAACCGATCATCGTTAGCGATTCTTGCTCGCCGAGGGGCGTGGCGGGTCGAACCAAGACCGGCGCCTGGGCGCCTTCGACCGGTCGATCGAGTTGGATGACGGCATAGTCGGGCGTGAACTCACCGGGTGCAGGCGTGCCCTGAGATACGACTCGAGCGCACGAGTACACGTCCTCGTCCCGAATCTCCGCAAGCTCGTCAGGCCCGGCCAACTGGTAGTTGAATACGTAGGCGTAGGAGTCGCATGGTGTTTGGTCATCGATGCAGTGACCCGCCGTCAGAACCAGATCGTCGGCGATGAGCACGCCCGAGCAGGACGCTGCCGTCGGTTGATTGCCAAACAACTCGTCGGGGCACAGACCTCGCAGGTCCTTGAGCGACTCGGTGAACAGGCCGTAGGTTTCGTCCGGCCCCTTGCTGATACGAAAGCTCGGAATCAAGGCCAAGATCGACGCATCGGCGAGGCGGCGCAGGTCTGCATCGGGATGGTTGAACACCTCGACGCGGTCGTCGGCGCCATAGACCACCGACGCGGTCAGCTCGCCGACGAAGACCTCCTCCGAGGACCCACAGCCGATGACGAGGCCGAGGCCGAGGCCGAAAAGCAAGATAAGGCAGGAGCGCGTGCGCATGTCCTTCCTTTTTAAGGCCAAACCGGCTCCGCCGCTACTCGGAGACCCGCACTTGTATGCTGGTCACCAAATCGCCGGTCGCAGTGGCGACGTCCGAGACGACCACCACGGGCTCGCCCGCCTCGATGACCTCCCGCTCGCGCAGCTTGGCGAGCGCGTTGACGATCGTCTTCTCGGGGTCTCGGGACAAGTTCATGCGAAACGGAATCACCGCGCGATTGAGCCAAAGCTTGCGCCGTGTCGTGCTCATGTTCGTGAAGGCATAGATGATCGCGCTCTTGGGCCGGTAGCTTGCAACGAGCTGACCGAAGTAGCCGCGGCGGGTCATCACGACGATCGCCCGCGCGCCGAGCGAGTCGGCCAGACGGCAGGCGCCCTGAGCAATGTGTCCACGTTGCGTAGTCGGCGTTGGGCGTTCCTTGTAGAAGTCCAGACCGGGCACCCTTTCGATGCGGCGAGCAATCGTGTCGAGCACCTCGACACAACGCACGGGGTACTTCCCCGCGGCGGTCTCGCCGCTGAGCATGATCGCGTCGGCTTGCTCGTACACGGCGTTCGCGACGTCCGTGACCTCGGCCCGCGTGGGCAAAGGGTTGTTGATCATCGACTCGAGCAAGTGGGTCGCCACGATGATCGGCTTCCCTGCGATGGCGCAGCGCCGAATCATGTCGCGCTGAAGCACGGGAAGCTCTTCGAAGGCCACCTCGACGCCCAGATCCCCGCGCGCCACCATGATACCGTCAGCGGCCTCCAGAATCGCATCGAAGTTGTCGATGCCTTCTTGGTTTTCGATTTTGGCAATGAGGCGCTGGTGCCCGCCAGCGGCGTTGATGATCTCCCGAACCTCTAAGACATCTGCAACGCCACGAACGAACGAGAGCGCGATGAAATCCAGATCTTGCTCGATCGCGAACGCAACATCCTCGCGGTCTTTCTTGGTGACCGACGGCAAATTGACGCGGACTCCTGGCAGGTTGACATGCTTCCGTGAGCCAAGCGTTCCGCCATCCAACACCTTGCACTTGAGGCGGTGCTCCAAGACTTCGAGCACTTCGAGGTTGATGAGGCCGTTGTCGACCGTAACGCGCTCACCCACGCGAAGATCGTTGACGATATCTGAATAGTTGACGTGGACGCTTCGCTCCTCGGCGTCGTCGGCCAACACGGTGAAATAGAACACGTCGCCCGCGTTCAGGTCGAGGCTCTTGGAAAGCTCGCCCGTGCGGATCTCGGGGCCCTGGAGGTCCATCAAGATCGAAACCGGGTGGGCGAGCTTCTTGCCGAGGCTCTTGAGGTTGCGGATGACTTGCAAGTGGGACGCATGGTCGCCGTGCGACATGTTGAGCCGGGCGAGGTTCATTCCAGCCCGGGCCAGCGCGGCAAGTCCATCCCACGAGCTCGTGGCGGGTCCGATCGTGCACACGATCTTGGTCAGTCTCGTTTGGGATTGTTGCTCGGGCGGCCTCATTGGTGCGCGCAGCGTAGGCCACAGCTAATCGTGTGACAATCGCCGGCGGAACAAAACGAAGCCCAGCAACAGCGCAAGAGCAGAAAGCGGCGAGCGTCCGCCTGGGCCCCGCGAGGACGCAGCACACGAGCCTGTCCCACGGAGTGCGCCACCTTTCGGGACGCTCACGGGGTCCGCTCCTTCGGCTAAGAACGACACATCGTCGAGGCCGGACGTGGGCCGTGGGTCGAACCTGCTGCCGGCGGTCTGTACGATCCAAGGAAGGTATGCGGACAACAGCGTGTAGACACCACCATCCCCGCAATCACGCTGGACGTCGGAACGGCCGCGCGAGACCAGGCCGACGAGGAATTCTCCTTCCTCGGTTGGCACATAGAGAGGGCCGCCCGAGTCGCCGTAGCAAGAATCGCCGAGCTGATCGGCTCGACGTGTCAGGAGCTCCTGTTGCCCGAGGATGTCGATGACCGCGTCCGAAATGTAGAGCTGGCCAGTCAAATCGTCCTCGAGGTCGTAGACCCCGTAACCGGCCACAAATCCGACGTCTCCATGATGTATGAGCTCCGACTCCCGATCGGGCGTGAGTACGGGCGCGTTGGGAAGCTGATCGAAGGGCGTCGACAAGAACAAGAGGGCGATGTCGTGCGGCGAGCCGATGCCGCCCTGCCCCGCCCCATCACGGTTTCGACCCATGATGAAATCGTGGTCGTATCCTTCGTGTACGCTGACTTGAAACACGGAACGGACCATGGCCGAAACGACCGAGTGACTCGCGAGGTGGCCGGCAACTACTTGAAGGGAGCTCGGCGAGGCCGGTCGACTCACGCCTACCTCAGGCTCTACGACAGCGCAGTGCGCGGCGGTGACTACGATGAGGGGCGAGATCAGCGTCCCCGAACAGAAGCCGGCGTCAGCGCCCGCGCGTCGGATCTCGACGGTCGCGAAAATCTGATCGGTCCTCGCGGCCCACCCGCCCACGACTTTCTCGGTCGTTGCACCGACGTCTCCATCCCACTGTGCAGCGCTGGACGGATCACCGCAGCCAAGGGTTATGCCCAAAAGGGTTACAACTAGGGCTTTGTATGCCTTTGGTGGACTCATCGGACAAGGTAGGTGGGCGTATCATGAGCGAGTCAGTGTTCATAGGGTGAACGCTTGTTTGCAGCCTGCGATCTGCCGATTCGGTAAGCTGCCAAACGTTTGCCGCGCTGCGGAAAACTTGGTGCTCGGAGCGCGCGGCACGAGAGTCGCTCGAGTGGAACGCATGAGCCGTCGCGCACGCCGCAAGACAGAAACGCTACGCCGGATAGAAGAAGGCGGTTGGAAGCTCTTCACCACGCGCGGCTACGAAGCCACATCGACCCGCGAGATCGCGGAGGCCGCGGACATCGCGGCGGGCACGCTCTTCAACTACTTCCCGGAGAAGCGCAGCTTGTTGATCCACTTGATGCAACGCCAGGTCGACGGCGCGGCAAGCAAGGCGTTCGATACGATGGTGGAGTCAACGCTCGAGCAGGAGCTGACGCACGTATTCGCCGCCCTCACTCGATGCTACGCCAAGGAACGACGGCTGAGCCGAGTGTTCATCAAGGAGCTCTTGTTCACCGATGGGGAGAGGCGCGCGGAATCCGCGGCGTGGACATTCGATCTCGTCAAACGAATCGCCGGCTTGGTGAGAAACGCACAGCGGCGCGGCGAGCTAGACCCGTCGATTGAGCCCATGGACGCTGCACAGCAGATCTTCAGCACGCACTAC
>JAFDAJ010000214.1 GCA_019313915.1 Deltaproteobacteria bacterium | reverse complement strand
CCAGCTCAAGCACTTGCTCACCCCACGGGGCACCTACGTCCACACCATCCCCAGCTCACGGATCTTCAAAGACGTCGCCCGGACCTTCGTACGCAGGCGGCGCGCCAAGCTGGTCATCGTGAGATCCCGCAGCGCGCAGCTCGATTGGATTCGGCAACAGATCGACGCGGGCAGCCTGCGAGTCGTAGTCGACCGCTCTTTTTCGCTGAATGACGTCGCCGAGGCCCACCGATACATGGAAACCAAGCGCGCCAGGGGCAAGGTTGTCTTGGAAGTTGGCTGAAGTTCTGGCATCTACGGCCCCATGAGACACCTGTCGCTTGTTTTCGCC
Source organism: Deltaproteobacteria bacterium (assembly GCA_019313915.1). Taxonomy (GTDB): domain Bacteria; phylum Myxococcota_A; class Polyangia; order Polyangiales; family Houyiibacteriaceae; genus SG8-38. The sequence goes on along the minus strand of JAFDAJ010000214.1, from coordinate 3,725 downwards.
CTAGCCAGCCTCCTCTTCGCTTGCAGCGGCACCAGCAGCACCGGAGGCAGCGATCTTGAGAATCGTGTCGACGAGCTCATCGAGCAGATGACGCTCGAAGAGAAGGTCGCGCAGATGGCCGGCGACGGGGAGGGCTTTTTTCTTGGAGACGAGACGGCGTGGAATGTGCCCGGCGTCGAACGGCTCGGCATACCTCCTTTCCGAATGGCAGACGGCCCAAGGGGCGTCACCACGGTCGAAGGCGCAACGACGTTTCCCGTCGGGGTAGCGCGGGGCGCCACCTGGGACCCCGAGGTCGAGCACCGAATCGGCGCGGCGATGGGCCGCGAGCTCAGGTCCTTCGGAGGGAATGTCCTGCTAGCGCCCACGATCAACAATCTTCGCCACCCAAGATGGGGTCGTGCTCAAGAGACCTACGGGGAGGATGTCCATCATCTATCGCGGATGGGTGTCGAGTTCGTGCGCGGCGTGCAGGAGTACGTGCTCGCGAATCCGAAACACTACGCAGCCAACAGCATCGAGGACACGCGGTTCGGGGTCGATGTCACGGTCGATGAGCGGACGCTCCGGGAGGTCTACCTTCCGCATTTCCGTGCCGCGGTCCTAGAAGGCGGCGCCGCGTCGGTGATGAGCGCCTACAATTCCGTCAACGGACAGTTTTGCGGCGAGAATGAACAACTTCTCAAGCAAATTCTGAAAACCGAATGGGGGTTCGACGGGTTCGTGCTCTCTGATTGGATCTTCGGAACGCAGTCCACGCTCGGGTCGGCCCTAAACGGCCTCGATATCGAGATGCCGGTCGCGTCGGTCTACGGCGACAAGCTCCTCGCGGCAGTGAATCAGGGAGATGTCCCGGAGTCAGTCATTGACGACGCGGTTCGCCGAATGGTTCGCAAGAAATTCCAACACAACCTCGACCAGCCCAGCAACATCGATGAGAGTGTTCTTGGAAGTGAAGAGCACTTGGCGCTCGCCAGGGAAGCAGCGGCGAAGGGCTCGGTACTCCTGAAGAACGAGCCGGGCGCGCTACCGATGGACGTGAGCGCAATCGAGCGCATTGCGGTGGTGGGCCTCCTCGCGGACACGGCCAATACCGGAGACAATGGGACTAGCAATACGCAGCCCGCCTTCGTAGTGACGGTGCTACAGGGGATCCAGGAAGCCGTAGGCGCCGCCGTCACCGTGGACCACATTGGGAACGACGTTCTGAGCGCCGAAGACATCGCGATAGTCGCAGCGGCGGACGCCGTAGTCGTCGTTGTGGGCCTGACCGCCGAGGACGAGGGTGAAGGGCTCTTCGGCGCCGGTGACCGGGCGGACCTCGCCCTGTCAGTGGAGCGCGCGAAGCTCGTTCAAGACGCCGCAACCGCCAACGATCGGACGGTCGTCGTCCTCGAAGCCGGCAGTGCAATCACGATGGGCGACTGGCTCCCGGACATCGAGGCACTTCTGATGGCCTGGTACCCGGGACAAATGGGCGGTCACGCAGTCGCGGACCTCTTGTTTGGCGACGCCAACCCGTCGGGCAAGCTGCCGGTCACGTTTCCGACAGGCCTCGATCAGCTCCCGCCATTCGACAACGAGTCCCTCGAAGTCACCTACGACTACTTTCACGGATACCGGTATCTCGATCGAAACGACTCGACGCCCGAGTTTCCGTTCGGGTTCGGTCTGAGCTACACGACCTTCTCGATCGACGGCCTTCGCGCCAGTCAGATCGAGGCGAAAGCTGGCGATGTTGTTCTCTTCAGCGTGGACGTCACGAACACGGGTTCGGTCGCCGGCGCTGAGGTCGTTCAGCTCTACGTGACCTACCCGGGCTCTGCGGTGGAGCGCTCGGAGCGGGACCTCAAAGGCTTTGCCAAAGTGATGCTCGAGCCGGGCGCCATGCAGACCGTCGAGATTGCGGTGCCAGTGAACGACCTGGCGTACTACGACGTTGGCGAAGGCGCATGGGCGCTCGAAGGGTTGGAGCACGCGGTCCATGCGGGCACGTCTTCTCGGGACTTGCCTCTCTCGACCACCCTCACCGTGGCCGCCGAGCGACCCGTGTCGGTGTACTGAGGGCACTTTCCGCGCTACCTTTCCCCCCTTTGTGCATAGGAGGAACGGATGCGAAAGTTGAGTTGGGTTCTCGCAGTGGTCGCCATGTTGGTGGCCGGGTCAAGCGCTACTGCGTTTGCCGACGGTGGTTTCAAGAGCGTCGAGTTCCCGACAGCGGGTGGCATCAAGGCGCGCGCCGACGTGTACGAATCCAAGGACGAGTCTGCTGCGCTGATCCTCCTCTTTCACCAGGCTGGTTGGAGCCGCGGCGAGTATCGCGAGATCGCACCAAAGCTGGTTGCGTTCGGCTATCGCGTCATGGCGGTTGACCAGCGCTCGGGCGGTGGCGTCAACGGCGTTCGAAACGAAACCCACACGCGAGCCGCCAAGAAAGGCTTGGCGCACGACTATCTCGACGCCTACGCAGACCTCGAAGCGGCGCTTGCCTATGCGCGCAAGGAGCTCAAAGCGAAGCGCGTCGTGGTGTGGGGAAGCTCCTACTCTGCGTCGTTGGTCTTTCGTTTGACTGCGGAGCACCCAGTCGAAGTCACCGCCGCGATGGCGTTCGCGCCGGGCGAGTACTTCCAGAAGCAAGGGCCGACGTACATTCAGGACTTCGCGAAACGGGTGAAGCAACCGGTGTTCGTCACGTCCTCAAAGAAGGAGCGGGCGCAAGTGAAGCCGATCTTCGACGCCGCTCCTGCCGAAAAGAAGATCCTCTTCACACCCGCATCCAAGGGCCAGCATGGGTCCCGCGCTCTGTGGGACAAATGGCCGGACAGCGACGTCTATTGGGCTGCGGTAAACGGCTTCCTCGAAGAGTACGCGCCGCCCGCACCGTAAGTCTGAGCCTGTTGGAAACGCCGTGCGGCTGCGCTAAAAGGGGCCCTGTGACTGCGACCCCCGGCCAACGTGTCTTGGACATGGATCGAGCGCGTCTTGCCGGGCGGGAGCTCGGAGCGGACATCGACATCGCCAGCCAATTGCGGCCATTTGAAGCCCACCGCTGGCAGCGCGGCGACACGCCGCACCCGACACTGCAGCTCGACGATGTATCCGGGATTCCCTTTCTCGTCGATGTCGCGGGGGTCGAGGAGTACCAGCACCGGGGCCGGCTCCGTGCTGGCGACCACGACGTATACGTAACCGTCACGCCCGAAGGCGCCGGCTACGAACCATACTGCCGCGACACACTCCACATGGGCGCACCCGAACACTTGGTGGCCGAACCGGTCGGCCCGGCGATCCACGTCGCGCGCGCCTGTGCCGCGGGAGATACGCATACCCGCCTAGTCGAAATCGCCAGAGATGCTGGCGGCATGACGGTTCATCCGTACATGGGCATCGAAGACGTCTGGGAGCTTGCCGCGATGCTCAGCATGGACAGCCGCACCCCGATACGCGTGATCTCGCCCCCGCCACCCGTTACGTGGGTCGCCAACGACAAGGCGCTGTTCGACGAGCTGGTCGTGCGCGTGCTTGGACGCGATGCTCTGGTCGAAACGCGGATTTCGCGAGATGCGAAGGGAATCGAAACCGACCTGCGGATGATGGCACAGCGGCACGAGCGCGTTGGCCTAAAACGGACGAGGTGCGCGTCGGCAATGGGAAACGCCGTGTTCGCATCGCGCGACGTGCATTCAGACCGCGCCGCAGCGGAGAAGGTGCGGGAGTTCCTGCGC
>JAFDAJ010000077.1 GCA_019313915.1 Deltaproteobacteria bacterium | reverse complement strand
GGCGAGATCTTGCAGCGCTGGATCGATGGCGAATTCTCGCGTCAACAGGTGGCGACTCTCCTCGAGCGCATCATCCTCGCTGTCCTGATCGAGTTCACGGAGTAAAGACGAACATGGTTTCCGAGATTTTCGACGCATCGAAGTGGATCGAGGTGCCGGGCTTCGATCTGCAGGACATCACGTACCACCGCGCCAAGGATCACGGCACGGTGCGCGTCGCGTTCAATCGACCTGAAGTACGCAACGCATTCCGGCCGCTTACTGTCGACGAGCTCTACCGCGTGCTCGACCACGCGCGACAAACATCGGATGTCGGCTGCGTGCTCCTGACAGGCAACGGCCCTTCTCCCAAGGACGGCGGCTGGGCGTTTTGCTCGGGCGGCGACCAACGCATTCGCGGCAAAGACGGCTACAAGTACGAAACCGATTCGGCCGGAGAGATCGACCCCGCACGGCTCGGACGTTTGCACATCCTGGAAGTGCAACGGTTGATCCGCTTCATGCCAAAGGTCGTGATCGCAGTTGTGCCCGGTTGGGCGGTTGGCGGCGGTCACAGCCTCCATGTGGTGTGTGACATGACGATCGCTAGTGCAGAGCACGCGCTCTTCAAACAGACCGACGCTGATGTTGCCAGCTTCGACAGCGGCTACGGCTCCGCCCTACTCGCCCGCCAGGTTGGACAGAAGAAGGCCCGAGAGGTGTTCTTCGTGGGGCTCAATTACAGCGCCGAAGAGGCGGCGGATATGGGAATGGTCAACGCCGTAGTGCCCCACGCCGAGCTCGAGAATTTCGCCCTTTCCTGGGCCGAGGAAATCAACTCCAAGAGCCCAACGGCAATGCGCATGCTGAAGTTCGGCTTCAACATGATCGACGACGGTCTCGTCGGTCAGCAGCTCTTCGCAGGAGAAGCCACCCGATTGGCCTATGGAACCGAGGAGGCTCAGGAGGGCCGTGACGCCTTCCTCGAAAAGCGGCCTCAGGACTACCGAAAGTATCCCTGGCACTACTGAGCCAGAGGATCTCACCAAAACAGGTCGAATTTGGGATATACTCGTCAAATTGAACTCAAACCCAAAACGTGCCAAATGAGCACCTCACAAGAACGGAGCAAGTCATTTCAAGTAAGATATTCGTAGGGAACCTCAACTTCGCCACGACGGACCAGGAGCTTCGTGAGCTCTTCGGTGAGATCGGTGAGGTCGTTGACGTTCACATTCCAAAGGACCGTGAAAGCGGACGCCCGAGAGGCTTCGCCTTCGTTCGGTTCGCCGCGGAAGAGCACGCCGCCCAAGCGGTCGAGAAGTTCCACGGGCGCGAAGTCGGTGGCCGCGACTTGCGGCTCGATATCGCTGAAGACCGCCCCCGGCCGCCGCGCCAGCAGCGCGACTTCGGACCGCCACCGGATCGCCAGGACTACGGTCGGGGCGATGGCGGCAGCTACGACCGCGGTGGTGATGGTCGCTCCTTCGACAGGCCGAAGAAGCCCAAAGGCAGTCGCAGAGGCCTTCGAGGCAAGAAGCGAAGCCTGTAGCGACCTTTTGCTCGTGGCACCTCGTGCCGCTCGAGCACCGCACACGAGTTACACGACGAGGTTAAAGATCTCGGGCGAGGTGTGAACCCCGCCCGAGTGCCCGTTTCGTTGTACCCCCAAGGAGTGTGAACCTCAGTTTGGCCTGCCGACGGGTCGCTGATCAGCCGCCGACAGCCTTACGGTAAAGCTCCGGGAACACAGTTGTCAACAAGTATTCTTAGTCACAATTGTGCAAAGGTTCCAGGTGCTTGAGGTGAGGACGCCCATCCTGGTTTGAGGGGTCTCGGGGGCGCGCCTCCATGTGCCTGGCGATGTCGTCGTAGTGCGCCAACGTGACCACTGGAGCGCACATCGGTGTTATAGAGCGCCGATGGCTACGCATCAAAGGCTCGGCGACCTGGCAGAGGCGCTCGAAGCAGAGGGGGCTGACGAGCTTCGGGTTCACGTCGTGCGGCGTGCGCGCGAGTTTAAGCGCTCGTGGGTGAACATGGCCGAGGCGCTCGTCGAGGTCCGCAATCGGGAGTCGTACCTCGAGTGGGGGTACGAGGACTTCTACTCCTATTGCTCGCTCGAGCTGCAGCTCAAGCAGGCGACCGCGGACAAGCTCACGGGCTCATACGTCGCCCTCAAGCGGCACGCCCCAGCCGTGTTGAAACGGGACGGCCTCAACGAGCGCATTCCAACCTGCGACGCGGTCGACTATTTCGCCAGGGCTCTGAAGAAGGGCCCGAGCAACGACGCGGAACACGAACGAGCAGTGGACCAGAGCGTGGTCGATCAGCTCCGGGAGGCTGTCTTCGAGGAAGGCGCGCCCGTAACCGAGCTCCGGAAGAGGTTCAACCCCATCTTGAACCCGAAGCCCGAGGGTGTGGAACAGATGGACGCGATCCGGCGCGCGAGCGCAACGGCCAGGCGGCTAGAACGAATGATCGAAGAGATCGACGGCCTGAATCGCTCGACGATGCGGGCGACCCTCGACAGCCTCGAAGCCCTTCGCGAGGACCTGACCGACCTGCTCGAACGAACCAAAGCTCAGTACGCGAAGTCGGCCTGATCGGGTCCCGGGTTGCGGAAAAGTGAAACGCGTTCTATTTCATGGAACGTTTCACGATGCCTGACAAAACCAACGCACCGGCCGTCGAAGGCCTCTTCACCATGGACCCACGCGAGCCGCGCCTGCTCGGAACGCGATGCCGCGCGTGCGGAACCTATTTTTTTCCCGCTGAGAAGAGCTTCTGCCGGAATCCGGCGTGTGACCAGGCCGACTTCGAAGAGGTTCCCCTGAGCCGCACGGGGACCCTATGGTCGTACACGAGTGCGAGCTACAAGCCGCCTCCCCCGTTCGTGGCGAAAGAACCGTTCGAGCCGTTTGCGATCGCAGCGGTCGAGCTCGAAGAGGAGGGAATCACGATCCTCGGCCAGGTGGCCGACGGCATCGGGGTCGACGCCTTGAGGACGGACATGCCGATGGAGCTCGTGCTGCGCGAGCTCTATCAAGACGACGAGCACGTCTACTTCACTTGGAACTGGAAGCCGAGCCACGGCGGAGGTGCGGCATGAGCAAAGACGTTGCAGTTCTCGGCGTAGGCATGCACCCCTGGGGCAAGTGGGGTCAGAGCTTCGTCGGCTACGGCGTGAAGGCGGCGCGAGACGCGTTGAAGGACGCCGGCGTCGAGTGGAAAGACATTCAGCTGGTGGCTGGCGGCGACACGATCCGCAATGGTTACCCAGGCTACGTGGCCGGCGCGACGTTTGCACAAGCACTCGGCTGGTCCGGCGCGAAGGTGTCGAGCTCGTACGGCGCATGCGCGACGGGTGCCCAGGCGATTAGCGTCGCGCGCGCTCACATATTGGCGGGTCTGTGCGAAGTGGCGCTCGTGATCGGTGCGGATGCCGCGCCCAAGGGATTCTTTGCGCCCACCGGTGGGCACAGACCAGAAGATCCGGACTGGCTGCGCTTCCACATCCAAGGGATCACCAACCCGACCTATTTCGGCCTGTACGCGCGCCGGCGCATGGACGCCTACGGCGCGACCCAAGAGGACTTCGCTGCCGTGAAGGTGAAGAACTCGAAGCACGGCCTTCACAATCCGAATGCGCGCTATCGAAAAGAGGTCGCGCTCGAAGACGTGATGAGCTCGGTGCTGGTCGCCGATCCGCTTCACCTGCTCGACATCTGTGCGACGAGCGATGGCGCGGCGGCACTCGTGCTTTCGAGCATGGACTTCGCGCGAAAGCATACGACCGGCCCCGTGAAGATCGCTGCGGTGTCGACGGTGACGCCGGTGTACCCCAACAGCATCATCGAGATGCCCAACCTCGCGACCGATTCCAAGGCCGGTGTCGGTTTGCCCGAGATTGGTTTCAAAGAATCGATCGCGCACGGCGCCTACGAAGAAGCTGGCCTCGGCCCCGAGGACATGAGTCTCGCCGAGGTTTACGACCTATCGACCGCACTGGAGCTCGATTGGTACGAACAAATCGGCTTATGCCGGCCCGGCGACGCCGAAAAGCTCCTGCGAGACGGCGAAACCACCATCGGCGGCCGCGTGCCGGTCAACCCGAGCGGCGGGTTGGGATGTTTCGGCGAAGCGGTGCCCGCTCAAGCGATCGCCCAGGTGTGCGAGCTTACGTGGCAACTCCGCGGACAAGCCGAGGGACGTCAGGTCGAGGGCGCGAAGGCGGGAGTAACCGTGAACCAGGGCCTCTTTGGTCATGGGTCGTCGGTGCTCTGCACCGTCTAGACGCTACTCACTGACCGTCATGCACCTTTTGTGCGAGATTGTGATCGATCTTGCAAAAGCGGCGTAATTATTGCAGGTGTGGCGCGTATGCGCCCCCAGATGGCTCAACTGCCCCCTTTTAGAAGCGTCGTGAAATCCAACGATGTCGAGGACCCGGTGAACCGATTTGTGCACCGAACGCTCGCGTATTTGTTTGTGAAATCGATTTTTAGCACGCGCATTACCCCGAATATGATCACGCTATCGACCGTAGTGATAGGTTTTGCAGCTGGTTGCGCGTTTATCTGGGGTACGCCGGCCGCCATGTTCGCCGGGGGCATTGGACTCTGGGCCGCCGCGATTTTGGACGGCGCGGACGGCATTCTGGCCCGTGCCAAGAACCTACAATCGGAATTCGGGCGCGCGCTAGACGGGTCGGCCGATGCCCTAGTCGCGGTCTTCACCGTCTTCCCAGCCTTCTACCATATCTGGGTAACCTACCATAATCCTTACTATCTTGCCCTGATGGTACCCGCTCTGGGCCTCACCATAGTGCACCTGGCGGTCTATGATTTCTACAAGGAGTCGTATCTGCGCGGAACCCGGCCGGGCCAAGGTGGCGAAGGCCAGGATGCGGACAAGATTGCAGAAACCGTCGAAGCAGCTCGCAGCAAGGGGCCCATCGTTCGGGTGGCGATCAACTACGGCCTCGTGCCCCACCTGATGCGACAAAAAGCAGTCCTCAACTGGCTCAACCCCGATGCTTGGCGCCTGAGTCAGCTGCTTCAGAGCGACGTCCAAACAGCTGCAATCTATAGGAAAAACAACGTTTGGCCCATGCGGCTCTGGGCGCTCGTGTCATTGGCGCCACACAGCTACCTGATGGCGATATGCGCCATGTTCAACCGCCTGGATGTCTACCTTTTCATCCGAGTCTTCGTGATGAACGGCATCTTTCTGGTCGCGGTCATCTGGCAGCGCCATGCGACATGCAGGACCATCGATGAGCTTGCCGGCGTGAACGCGATCGAAGTGAGCGGCACCGGGCAGTCCCTCGCCGCGTGAGAGTTTTGCAACACAACCGTGAACTCGAGTCACGGTTGTGAAGAATTAGCTACGCCGTGCCTACCGCCCAATAGGTTAATCGTAGTACTCGCGGCCAAGGTGGGTGATCAGCTCTTCGCCTTGCATCCACCGCAAGGTGTTCTTGAGCTTGCCCAGCTGAACAAAAAGATTGTTCTCGGGGTAGAGTCCTTCCGGCGTGATCGGGCTCTTGTAATAGAACGAGAGCCACTCCTGAATGCCACTGAGCCCGGCTCGCTGCGACAGGTCCATCATGAGTGCCAGGTCTAGCACCAACGGCGCGGCGAGAATCGAATCGCGGCAGAGGAAATCGAGCTTGATCTGCATCGGATAGCCGAGCCAACCAAAGATGTCGATGTTGTCCCAGCCCTCTTTTTGGTCTCCGCGCGGCGGGTAATAGTTGATGCGCACCTTGTGGTACATATCGCCATAGAGTTGGGGGTGCAGCTCTGGCTGCAAAATGGTGTCGAGCACGCCGAGCTTGCTGACTTCCTTCGACTTGAAGCTCTCCGGGTCGTCGAGGACCTCGCCGTCGCGGTTGCCCAGAATGTTGGTGGAAAACCAGCCCCGGATGCCTAGCATTCGCGCTCCGAGGCCGGGGGCAAGGATGGTCTTCATCAGTGTCTGTCCTGTCTTGAAGTCCTTGCCAGAGACCGGTGTCTGCGTTTCGCGCGCAAGCTCCAACATGGCGGGAACGTCGCCAGCGGTAAGGTGTGGCGCGCCATTCGCATAGCCCACCTCCTCTCGTAGGCAGGCGTAGGCGTAGACCTGAGATGGGCTGATCGCCGGATCGGAACGGCGCAAGCCCTCCTCGAACTTACTCAAGGACGAGTGAGTTTCGGTCGGTTCCCGGTACACCTCCGTCGAGCCACACCAGACAGCGACGCAGCGATCGAGGCCGTTGTCTTTCTTGAATCGCCTGATGTCCTCGCGAACCGCCTCGGCGAGCTCCATTTTGTCTTGGCTGGGCTTGACGTTTTCGCCACGGAGGCGCTTGACGAACTCGGGAAAAAACACCGACTCCATCGGTTTGATCGCCGAAAGCTCGTCCTTGACCGCATTCCGGTGCTCGGCCGAGAGAACGTCGGCAGTGACCGCCGCCTCATACGCGTTGTCATGGAAGAGGTCCCATCCTCCGAACACCAAGTCGTTCATGTCGGCGAGCGGCACGAAATCGCGAATCAAAGGCGAGCGCTCATCGGTTCGTTTTCCGAGTCGGATCGTGCCCATCTGCGTCAACGAGCCAACGGGTTGGGCCAGCCCCTGTCGCGCCAAAAGAGAGCCTGCTATGAAAGTCGTTCCTACCGCCCCCATTCCAGGCAAGAGCACACCGAGCTTGCCTGTGGCGGGTTTGAGCTTTGGTTGCGTCATCCATACGCCCGTAGCAGAGTCGCGAGATTCCAGCAATGACGACGCCACCGATACGAGACCGTGCGGTCATCCTCGCAGCTGGTCTCGGGAGCCGCCTTGCCGACGGCCGCCCCGTGCCGAAGCCGCTACGCGAGGTCGCAGGCGTGCCTCTCATCATTCGCATCATCAGGGCCCTCGAGAAGGGGGGAATCGGTGAGATCGGCATCGTCATTGGATACCTCGGTGAAGACCTGAGGAGCGGTCTCTCAGACTACGAGCATCGGGCGAAGCTTTCGTTCTTCCTCAACGAGGAGTACGAGAAGCCCAACGGCACGTCGCTATTGAAGGCGCGCGACTTCGTCACGCGGCCGACGTTGCTCTTGATGAGCGATCATTTGTGGTCGCCACGGCTGCTGAAGTCGGTGGCTTCGTATCCGCTAGCGGAACGAGAGTCCGTGCTCGGTGTCGACTATCAGATCGACAGCTGCTTCGACTTGGATGACGCGACCAAGGTCCAGGTGCGGGGCGACCGCATCGAACGAATTGCCAAAGACCTCGATGACTACAATGCGCTAGACACGGGGCTTTTCTTGATCACGCCTGCCCTCATCGAAGCGCTGGACGCCGTCAACGGTCCCGAGGGCTGCTCGCTTTCACAAGGGGTTGCAGCACTGGCCGCGGAGGGTCGAATGAAGGCGGCCGACGTCGGTGACGCAACCTGGATCGACGTTGACACCCCAGAGGCTCACGCCGAGGCAGAACGTCTGATTGCCGAGCTTGGCGAGGACTTGGATGGCGCGTAAAACATGATAGAGGGACGCATCGACGAGTTGCCCCAAACTCGCGAGAAGGGTGTGAAACGATGAGCTTGATACGCCAGGCCCCGCGCTTGTACGACACAAAGCCTTGGACGGCGCACCTGTACCTGACCGACCAATGCAACCTCGATTGTCACTATTGTAACGAATACGACAACTCGCTTCCGCATCCTGACACCGATGACCTGAAGAAATACCTCGACAAGATCCGAGAGCTCGGATGCTTGCGGATCGGCTTTCAGGGCGGCGAGCCACTCATGCATCCAGACGTCGTGGAGCTGGTGCGATATGCCAAGGAGCTCGGCTTTCTCAAGGTCAGCATGTCGACGAACGCATTCTTGCTGACCAAGCCCATGCTTGCCGACTTGGCAGATGCGGGTCTCGACAGCCTACAGATTTCAGTTGACCGGATGACGCCGATCGAAGCCACGCGAAAGTCCCTCAAGACGGTTCGCCACAAGCTCGCCTGGTTCGAGGATTCGCCCATCAAGCTCGTGGTGGCGGGTGTTCTATTCCACGACAGTGTCGACGAAGCAGCACGGGTCATCGATGAATGCCTCAAAGAAGGTGTGCGCGTGCACTGTCGCGTGATCCACGATGACCTCGTGAATGACCGAAAGCTTCGACTCTATCCGGCGGTGGATGGAATGCAGCGCGTGCTCGACTATCAGGAAGAGCTCAAGCGCAAGGGTGAAGCGATTCACACGAGCTGGCGGCTGCTTCAATATCAAAAGGACATGCTCGCAGGCAAGAAGAACGACTGGTCCTGCGTTGCCGGGTACAAATACTTTTTCGTTTCGGCGCAAGGCCAGTTCTGGCTTTGCAGCCAGGTGCGGACCGACAAACACATCCTCGACATCACGCCTGAGGACTTGACCTCGTACAACCACTCAAAGGATTGCCAGGACGGTTGCGGCGTATACTGTACGGTCGACATGTCTCTCGCGGTGAACGACCCGATCGGATATCTCGTCGGGGAGGCCAAAGGGATTGTGCGGAACGGCCTGATTCAACTCCGTCGCAAAGCAACACGCCTCACCGAGAGAGCGCCGGTCCGGGGCTAACCCGTTAGCTGGTAAGACGGTCGCGCAATGGGACGATCAGTTCACGTTCTACTGGCTGACTCTCGGGGGCCCAAAGTCCTCGGCATGAGGGTTCGCGATCGAAACGAGCGGGTCGTCGCGCGCGGCGGGGCTTCCCTCGTGGGCGTGACCGGGGCCGATGGAAATGACCGGACGCTGATCGTCCCGGACGACATCGTCCTCGAGCAAAGCTTGTTCGATGTTCTCCGGGAGCTCGACCCACCTCATCGACTGCGTGCTCCCGACGGTGCTGAGCTCGACTGGGGGGCCGTTTCAGAAGAAACGCCGGTTCACCCACTGGCAGAGCACGACTTCCTCGATGTCTCGGACGAGCCGAAGCGACGGCAGGCCGAACGGATCCTTCTTCTCCGAACGGGCAAGAGCACTGATGGTTCGGTATCTCGTCGCTTCAATCGCCCGCAAAGTCGATTCTTCAGCCTTTGGTTTCTCAGGGCGGGGTTGAACGCGAACGCCGCAAGCGCGATCAGTTTGGCGACCGGCCTGGCATGTGGCTTCGCGGCAGCGCAACCCGGTGCATTTTGGTTGGCGGTCACCGGAGTGCTTTTTCAGTTTGCGTCGATGTTCGACGGCGTCGACGGTGAGATGGCACGCGTTACCGTGCGCGACTCCAAGCTCGGGGCTGCAATCGACTCTCTAGCAGACAACCTGACCTATTTAGCAACGCTCGTCGGCTTCGGCATCGGATGGATGCGCGAAGGCATCACCGACGTAGAGGCTTGGTCGCTCGTGATCGTCTTGGTTCTCGTGGTGCTCACGCTATTCCTGATTCTTCTCTTCGTACGCAAGTACGCGCCTAGTGCTTCGTTCGTGTTCTTCGATAGGTCGGTTCGACGGGCGGCCCGGGAGTCCCGCAGCATATCGCTGCGAGCCATTGACGTTTTCTTTCGGGCGACCCGACGCGACCTGCTTGCGCTAATTCTCATGTTCGCATCGTTCCTCGGCAGCCGATTTGTGATCTTTTGCTTGGTTGGTTTGGGGGTGTTGGTTGCCGATTACCTGCTCCTGGTACACCGGCGCGATCTCATTCATGCCGCCGGCCTTTTGCGGGCGGAAGAGCAGCGCGCGTAACTTTCGGGGCGCGCCCGTGTAAGCGTGGATGCCGTGGAAAAACCGCCGAAAAACCGGCGCGATGGACTTCCATGCAGGTCCTCAAGGTCTCGCTCTTACGCGATAAGGTCGGTGGAAGGCCGCTCGTGGCGTCGTTGATCCTCTACAATGGGATCAACTCGACCTCGGTCGCCATCGCGGCTTTGATTGGCTCCCTCGCTTGCGTTCTCTGGCTGGACGCGCCGCTGGTGGCGACGATGCCACTTCTGATCGTCTCACTCATCGTGGTCCTGGGTTTTCTCGCCGTCCTATGGCTCGTTCGTCGCGGAACGCTGTCGAAGGCGCTCACCCTCGCTCAACGAATACCCTTCGTCTCGTTCCGAGATCCGCAGGCCATCGCAGACCATGCGAGGGATGTCGACCAGCTCATGTGTAAGTTCTTTCGCGAACGACCCGGCTACGTACTTAGAGCCGCGCTCTTCGCGTCGGGTGCGCGCATCGCGCAAGTGATAGAGATGTGGTGTCTTCTCGAGCCGCTCGTGACCGAGGGAAATGTCTTCCTCATCGCGCTCTTGACCCAAACCACCAGTACACTCACCACATGGGCCACTGCTTTCGTACCTGGTCAGGTTGGAACGCTCGAAGGAGGTAGTGCAGCAATCTTCCAGCTGGCCGGGCTCAACCCGGCGCTGGGGGTGACCGCAATCATCGCTCGTCGACTTCGGACTGTCCTCGGCGTAGGCATCGGCTTGCTACTCGGTGGTCGCGTCGCCTGGGAGCTTCGCCGAACCAACCTGAGATCGCAGTACGGATAGGTAGAAGGGACTTTCGCCCGATTTCACCGCCTTGACGGGGCTTGCCTACGGGCGGGTGCCCATCTACGGTCCCGCGGGCGCCGCGGGGGGCACGCTTGGGTACGACGATGGGAAAGGCAGACCGTTTTTTCGAGCAACTAGCGAAGCTTCAGTTTCGTCGCGCGGGAGTGTTCGCTTTCGTCGGCGTGCTCATGGCGGCCGTTTCACTGCCGCTGGTCGCCAACCTCGGCCTGAACAGCGATTTCGAAGCGCTGCTTCCCGAGGACAAGCCGAGTGTCATCGATCTCGAACGGATCCGCGATCGGGTAGGTGGTTTCAATACGCTGACGGTCGCGATCGAGTCTAAAGAAGTCGATGCGATGCAGCGCTTCGCCAGTGACCTGGTTCCTCGTCTTCAGAAGCTTCCGTCCGATCTCGTGCATTTCGTGGATTGGAACATCAGCGCATACGAAGACTTCGTTTGGGAGCATCGTCATCTTTACGCCTCGCTCGAAGACCTCGAGCAGGCGCGAGACGACTTGGACGAGCGCCTCGACTACGAGCGCATGAAGTCCAATCCTTTCTACGTCCAGCTCGACGATTACGTGCCACGCGACCCGCGTGAGATATTGGAGCGGATTCGAAACGAAGCCGAGGAAGGCAAGAAGGAGATGGAGAAGTATCCGGGTGGATACTACATCCATCCGGATCGAGATCTGCTCGCCCTATTCATCCGGAGTGACCTCGGTGCGGGGAACGCGGCCGGCATCAACCGGCTGATCTCGTCGATCGAGGCGGAGGTCCGGGCGCTCGACCCGTCGAAATATGCCAACGACCTCACGGTCGCATATGCCGGCAATCTCGTTGTTTCGGGCGAGGAACACGAGGCGCTCAAGAACGAGCTCGTCTTCGCGATGGGGTTGACAGTCACTCTCGTTCTATTCGCGATCCTCATATTCTTTCGAAGCTGGCGCGCTCCTTTGATCTTGGGTGGGGCATTGGCCGTGCCCGTCATCGTCACCTTCGGGTTTGCCGAGCTTGCCGTCGACTACCTAAACACCTCAACGGCGTTTCTGGGCAGCATTGTGATCGGCAACGGCATCAATCCGAGCATCATTTGGCTAGCCCGCTATTTCGAGGAGCGTCGACGCGGCCACGACGTTCCGGATGCGCTGCGCCGCACGCATCGAGGTGTGTGGCTCGCAACGTTGACCGCTTCTTTCGCCGCCGCAATCGCATATGGCTCGTTGGTGATCACCGATTTCCGTGGGTTCCACGATTTCGGTATCATCGGATCCGTGGGAATGGTCCTTTGCTGGATCGGCGCGACCGTGCTCCTTCCAGCGGTCGTCGTGCTCAACGAGCGCGTCAGACCACTGGTCCGCGAGTCGGACAAACCCTCCAGGAATTTCTATGGTTCGTTGTTTGCCTGGCTAGCCTTCCTGAATCCACGGGCCATCCTGGGAATCTCTGCTGTTCTCAGCATCGTTTCCGCGGGTCTTATCGGATGGGCGGTCGCATCCGATCCCTTTGAGTATGATTTTCGCAATCTGAAGTCAGTTCGTGAGGGTTCCACGAGTGCTCGCTTGATCAATGATCGCGCCGGGAAGATCTCGACGGGCGCGCAAAGAGGCGACGGCATCGCGGTGGTGGTCGATCGAGTTGAGGACGCGGTCCGCCTTCGGAAGGAACTCGAACATCGCAGCGCCGAGGAGAATGCGCCTTGGGGTGACGTGTATTCCATTCAGTCGCTTTTGCCTGACGACCAAGAAGATAAGGTCCCAATTCTAGCGGACATCCGAAAGCTGCTTCTCGACTCTCGCAAGTATGTCGATGACGAAGACCTCGCGGAAATCGACGAACACATTCCGCCTGAAAGCATCAAACCGCTGACCTACTTCGACGTGCCCGTCGAGGTCGCGACCATGTTTGCCGAGAAGGACGGCGTCCGCGGACGTATCCTCGTGGTGACCCAGCGCGAAGGGTTCTCCACTTGGGACGGGCGCTATCTCATTCGTTGGTCGGAGGGGCTCCGCGCCCTTCGAACGGAGTCCGGGGAACGGCCTGCGCTTGCTGGCCGCGCGCCCGTCTTCGCGGACATGATTTCCGCAATCTGGACCGACGGACCGAAAGCAATCCTGGCTTCTTTCATTGCGACATTGCTGCTGGTGCTGCTTGCATTTAGAGACCTACGTCAACGCCTCTTCACCATGGCCGCATTGTTGCTGGGGATTACCTGGATGGCAGGCACAATGGCGCTTGCGGGGATGAAGCTCAATTTCCTGAACTTCATCGCGTTTCTCATCACGTTCGGCAATGGCGCTGACTACGGCGTGAACGTGATGCGGCGCTACGCGTCGGAAGACACCCTTCCAAACGAGGACCGTGTTCGCACGGCCATAGAGGAAACGGGGGGCGCGGTCGTTCTCTGCTCGCTGACGACCATCGTCGGCTATTTGACACTGTTTACCAGCGCGAACTTGGCCCTCAATTCATTTGGCGCAGCGATGGCGATCAGTGAGGTGACCTGCCTGCTGGCGGCGGTCGTCACGATGCCGACGCTCCTCCTTCGCTTTCATCCGAAGAGATAGATCGGCAGGACGCGACATCCGTACAGTCGAGTGCACAACTTGCCTCTACGCAAGCACAGCTGGCCGGGTAAGATTCACGCTCTAT
>JAFDAJ010000076.1 GCA_019313915.1 Deltaproteobacteria bacterium | reverse complement strand
AGGGTGAGGGTGTCGCCTGTGACGTAGGTGTTGTTGGCGAGATGGGCGTCGAGGACTTTCGCGTGTTTGCGGAAGTCCTTGGTGGCGCGTTCGACGACTTTCTGATCTGGATTGCCTCCGCTGAAGAACTTTTGGCCGAAGAGGACGTTGAGTGTGTTGGTCAGGTGGTTCGATTCCCAGAACATCCATCGGAGGATGTCGTAACGCTTCGCCGACTTCGGCCAGAGCTCGGTGTCGCCCTTGCCGGCGAGGTAACACATGATCGCGTTCGACTCCCACATGACGGTGTCGCCGTGGGCACCTTGCCGTTTGGGTTGAGGGCGAGGTATTCGGGCGTGCGTTGCTCACCAGCGCGCAGGTCGACTGTGTGGGTTTCGAGCTCGATGCCAAGTGCGTGAGCGACGGCGTGAACCTTGCGGGCATTCGGCGAGAATAGGTTGGTGTAGAGCTTCATTGGGGCGTCCTCCATGGGTAGGCCTAGTACAAGGGCTGAGCGAGGTTACAATCAGGTGAACGCAGCGTCGATTGTAAAAGTTCTGTCACCGAGGAGCCGATCTCTCGTAACGCGCTTCCTGACCTGCAATACAGCAATCAGCCGGGTGCGCTCCGGGCGACAAACACGATGGTCAAGCAATGGATAGGCAGGGCGTTCCTTCGGGTCGCCGGTTGGGAAACACACGGCGACCCGCCCACGGCGGATCGATATGTGCTCATTGCCGCGCCGCACACCTCCAATTGGGACATGCCCTTCATGTTGGCGGTGGCGTTCGTCTACGACATCCCGGTGAAGTGGATGGGCAAGCACACCCTGTTCAAGGGGGCGTTCGGTCCGTTCTTCAAATTTCTTGGCGGCATTCCGATCGTGCGCCATCGCCCGGGCGGTGTCGTTGGGCAGATGGTCGAGCACTTCGACAATAGCGCGTCGTTAGCTCTGATGGTGCCAGCCGAAGGTACGCGGTCGCACGTCGACTATTGGAAGTCCGGCTTCTACCACATCGCGAGAAGCGCGGATGTTCCGGTCATCCTTTCCTATCTCGATGTCGGCAGGAAGGTTGGAGGCGTTGGCCCCTCTATCACGCTCACCGGCAACGTGCGTGCGGACATGGACAAGATCCGCGAGTTCTATTCGGGCATGCAGGGGTTTTGCCCCGAGAACATGGGTGTGATCAGGCTCCGCGAGGAAGACGTGGAAGAGGTCGTCGAGCACGACGGTGACGACGCCGAGGACATCGAGCGGCTCGCTGGCAGCCTGTAACGTTTCCGCCTGCCGGACGTCCTTTACATTCGCGGTCAGATCGTGAAACGATTCGGCCTTCGAAAGGCGTCTGAATGCGTAGCGACAGTACCGCGTGGCTCAAGGTCCTCGATCTCGAGGAGCTTCCGGAGGGGCGGGTCAAATCCGTCACCTGTAAGCATCGAACCCTCTGTTTGACCCATTTCGAAGGGCAATTCGCTGCACTCGACAACAAGTGCCCACACCAAGGTGGGCCGTTGGGGGAGGGCTCAATCGAGGGCGGCCTGCTTCGTTGTCCTTGGCACGGCTGGGACTTTCATCCGCTCACCGGCAAGCCTCCAGGCGGCTTCGACGACGGCGTCGAGACCTTCCCTCTGGAGGTGCGGGAAGACGGTGTGTACGTCGCGTTTCCGGAGGAAGAACTTCACGTTCGGACGACCAGTGATGTCATGGTCGAAACGCTCGTCAACTGGGGCGTGCACTGGGTGTGGGGCATCGTGGGGCACTCGAACCTGGGGTTCGCCGATGCGATGCGCCGACAGGAAGCCAAAGGAGCGTTGGGCTATTTTGGAATCCGTCATGAAGGCGCCGCAGCTTTTGCCGCATCGGCCTATGGAAAGCTCACCGGCAGGCCCGCCGCCTCTTTCGCGATCGCTGGGCCCGGGGCGACCAATCTTCTGACGGGGCTATGGGATGCGCACGTCGACCGCGCTCCGACGATCGCGCTGACCGGTCAGGTGCCGACGACTCTCATCGGGCGTGGCGCCTTTCAAGAGGTGGACCTCGCTGCGGCGTTTGGCGGTGTGGCGAAGTACACGGCGGTGGCGGCCAAGGACTCCAATTTCGCCGAGCTCGCCGGCCTTGCCTGCAAGCATGCGATTCTCGAGCAGGGAGTGTCTCACATGGTGTTCCCGGACGACGTGCAGGTCGTCGAAGCGCCGGACACGAAGGCCGGATCGCCCGAGGGCCGGATCACAGCGCGTCAGATTTCACCCCCGCAGGACTCGCTCGACCAAGCGGTGAAGCAAATCGCAGCGGCCAAGCGTCCGGTGATCATCGTCGGACATGGCGCCCGGTTCGTGATGGATCCGGTGATGGCCTTGGCCGAGCAGCTCAACGCGCCGGTGATGACGACCTTCAAGGGCAAGGGCCTCATCGCCGATGATCATCCGCTGGGCTGCGGAGTGCTTGGGCGCAGCGGAACGCCGGTGGCGAGTTGGTTCATGAACGAAGCGGATTTGCTCGTCGTGTTCGGTGCGAGCTTCAGCAATCACACCGGCATCACGAGCTACAAGCCGATCGTTCAAATCGACTACGACCCGATGATGCTCGGGCGGTTGCACTCGGTAACGGTTCCGGTGTGGGGCGAGATCGGGGTGACCGCGGGCCTCCTCAAGGAGCGCCTTGGGTCTACGGCGGCGGTCGATCAGCGACCGGATGTGGTCGATCGTTGGAAAATCTGGCGCGAAGAAAAGACGCGGCGACTCAGCGAAGTGGAGGGCGGCGGCGTGCACTCTGCGGCGATTTTCGCGGCTCTGACCACGACTGCGCCGGAAGACGCAATCATCGCGGTCGACGTTGGCAACAACACGTATTCGTTCGGCCGTTACTTCGAATGCCGGAGGCAATCCGTCCTGATGAGCGGGTATCTCGGTTCGATCGGGTTCGGCTACCCGGCGGCCATGGGCGCGTGGGCTGCGACCCAAGAAAGTGATCCCCACTTCCGCGGACGAAAGGTCATCGCGGTCACGGGCGACGGCGGCTTCGCGCAGTACATGGCCGAGTACACGACGGCGGTGAAGTACGGGATGGACATCACCCACGTCCTGCTGAACAACAGCGAGCTTGGTAAGATCAGCAAGGAGCAGCGCACGGCGGACTACGACGTGTGGCAAACATCGCTCCACAATCCGAGCTTTGCCGAGTACGCCGAGCTTTGCGGGGCACTGGGGCTTCGCGTGACGTCTGCGGATCAACTCGAGGGCGCGTTCCGCGAGGCGTTGGCTCATAAGGGGCCCGCAACGGTCGAGATTCTCGCAGACCCGCTGCTCATTTGAGCATGGACACCGCCGCGTTCATTCTGGTCGCGTGTTTTGTCTTCGGCTTTGGTCTCCTGTCGAGGCGGCTGGCGGAATCTCCCCTCACACCACCCCTCGCGTTCGTTGGGTTGGGCGTTTTATTCGGTCCTTGGGGCCTCAACTGGCTTCACCTGAGTGCGGAACACGGTGTAATGCACGTGCTCGCCGAGCTCACCTTGATCCTGGTGCTCTTCGGCGATGCCGCGCGGATCGATCTTTCCGCGCTACGCCGCGAGCTCGGGTTGCCGGTGCGCTTGCTGGCCATCGGGATGCCACTCACGATCTTCCTAGGCACCGTCGCTGCCAAGTGGCTGTTTCCGGAGTTAAGGTGGCTCGAGGCCGCCGTGCTTGGCGCGGTGCTCGCCCCGACCGACGCCGCGTTGGGGCAGGCCGTCGTCAGCAATCCGGGCGTGCCGACGCGTGTTCGTCAGGCGCTGAACGTCGAGAGCGGGCTCAACGACGGCATCGTGCTCCCCGTCGTACTGGTGTTTGCGGCGCTCGCGAGCATGGGCGCGGAGATGACCCGCTCGGCTTCGGAGTGGGCGCGCTTCGCAGCGATCCAAGTCACCCTTGGCCCGCTGGCCGGGTTCGCGGTTGCGTGGGTCGGTAGCAAGCTGCTGAAGTGGTCGACCGCAAAGGAATGGATCCAGCCTCCTTTCGAGAGGCTGACCGGGTTGGCGCTTGCGCTGTTGGCGTTTGCGTGTGCTGAGCACGTGGGCGGCAATGGGTTCATTGCGGCGTTTGTTGCGGGGATGATGCTCGGGCAATGGACGCGGGGCCGCTGTGCGTGGCTCTACGACTTTCTCGAGGCGGAGGGGCAGCTGCTCATGCTGTTGGTGTTTCTCGCCTTTGGAGCGAGCTTTGCAGCTCCAGCCTTGGAGAGCGCGTCTTGGAGAACCGTGACCTATGCGGTGCTCAGCCTGACGGTCATTCGAATGGTTCCAGTCGCCATCGCCATGCTCGGAACAGGGCTCCGTCCTCCGACGGTTCTCTTCCTCGGCTGGTTTGGGCCCAGGGGCTTGGCCTCGATTCTATTTGGAATTCTAGTGCTCAACGAAGCCGATCTTCCCCACGAGGCGCTCATCTTCCAACTCGTCATGCTCACGGTGCTCTTCAGCGTCGTCGGGCACGGGATTTCCGCGGCATCGTTGGCGCGGCGCTACGCAGCGATGGCGGCCGACCGAGAGCACTGCCCCGAGGAACACCGGGCGGTCATGGAACACCCGCTTCGCGCCCGCGACTGAGGGTCGGCCCTAACGGATCCGGGACGTGCGCGTACGGCCCTTGCACCGCGTGTCCAAAGCGTGGTGACATGTACCATGTCCGTCACGCAAGTTCGAAAGCAAAACAAGACCCGGGTCGCCAAATGGAGTGAGCTCGGGGACCGGAAGCCTACGTACGCGTTGGTCGCCGATGTTGATTTGGTGGTTCTTCGATACGACGACAAAGTGTCTGTGTTGTATGGCCGGTGTCTGCACCGGGGGGCTTTGATGGCCGACGCCCATGTCGAGGGCGACAACCTCATCTGCGGCGTGCACGGATGGGACTACCGCTGCGACACCGGAGTCAGTTCCTACAACAACGCGGAGGCGCTTCAGAAATTCCGCGCCTGGGTTGATCCGGACGCAGATGCCGTGCTCGTCGACGAAGAGGAGATTCGGGCTTGGGCGGAGAAGTCCCCGCAGCCTTACGATCGAGACGCGTATCTGGGCCTCTACGCCGATGTGCACGGAACACCCGTCGAGCCGTTCAACCAGCATATCCAAGAGCTTGCGCGCCATGGTCTGCAGAACGTCGGCCACGACGGTCCGATGTCTGCGATGGGGGTGCCGCGCCAGGAGCTTCCCTCTTGGAACGATGTGTTGCTCTTGACCGCTCAGTTGGCGCGGAAGCCGCTGCTAGGCGATGTGCCGGTCGGGTCCGACGTCGTCATCGGCGCGCGCGCCAAGAAGCCACTGCATCTCGATATCCCGCTCTTCGTGAGTGATATGAGCTTTGGAGCCTTGAGCCGCGAGGCCAAGATCGCGCTGTCGAAGGGCGCCGAGATGGCTGGCACTGGAATCTGCTCCGGAGAAGGCGGAATGCTCCCCGATGAGCAGGCGAGCAACTCCCGCTACTTCTACGAGCTCGCCTCGGCACGTTTCGGCTGGAGCATGGACAAGGTGAAGAAGTGCCAAGCGTTTCACTTCAAGGGTGGTCAGGGCGCCAAAACCGGCACGGGCGGACATCTGCCCGGCAACAAAGTGAGTCCGGAGATTGCCGCCGTGCGAGGGCTGAACCCAGGGGAGGCAGCGATCAGCCCTGCCACCTTCCCCGACTTGGATGGGCCTGCGGACTTCCGGCGCCTCGCCGACGAGGTGCGGGACGCCACCGGGGGCATTCCTATCGGCTTCAAGCTGAGCGCGCAGCATATCGAAAACGACATCGATTTCGCGCTCGAGTCGGACGCTGACTACATCATCCTCGACGGCCGCGGTGGCGCGACGGGCGCAGCGCCCAATATCTTCAGAGACAACATCTCCGTCCCGACGATGGTGGCCTTGGCGCGAGCGCGACGTCATCTCGATGCGCGTGAGCGCACGGACATCACCCTGGTCATCACCGGCGGGCTTCGGACCGAAAGCGACTTCGTGAAGGCGCTGGCTCTGGGTGCTGACGCGATCGCTGTCTCGAACTCGGCGCTTCAAGCGATTGGGTGTCTCGGCATGCGGGCTTGCCAGACCAACAACTGCCCGGTGGGAATCGCCACGCAGCAGGATCACTTGCGCGCGCGCCTGGAGATCGAAAAGTCCGCGCAACAGCTCCATAATTTCTTCCACGCGACGGTCGAGCTGATGAAAGTTCTGGCGCGCGGCTGCGGGCATGCGCACCTCGATCAATTCGAGGCAAGCGACCTCACCACCTGGAAGCGCGAGGTTGCCCAACTCACGGGCATTCACTATGCCGGAGTTACGCCGTTATGAGCTGGAAGACCCTTGGCGCCGTGTTTCCCGGGGAGCTCGCGCAAGAGCGGATTCAGTTGCATTGGGCCGCGCAGTTGGTGAGCGCGCCGGGGACGAGCTTGCTTCCGGCAGAAGCGGACTATGCGCACACCAACCTCGGATGGAACTCAGAGCTCGGTGTGCTGGCTGGGCGCAACGCGGGCGCGCAGTCGCTGCAAGCCGCGCTGGTGTTCGAGGGGTTGGAGCTGCTGGTGTTGGACGGTGGGCGCGAGCGTTCTTCGATGCAACTCGCCGGTCACACGTTGCAGCAGGCCCTAGCTTGGCTTGGTGAGGAGATCGCCGGCGATGAGTCTGCAATTTCGCTCCCCGTTCACGAAATGCCTTCACACCCGGTCGGCGAAGGAGGAGTGTTTTCGGATGCAGGGGCGCAGCCGCGCACCGAGCTTGCCGCATGGTTTGCGAACGCGTTTTCTTCGATTCGCGGGGTCGTTGCTGGCGAACCGGCAGCGTCGTCGGTGCGTTGTTGGCCTCACCACTTCGATGTCGCGAGCTTGATGACACTCGATGCGGGTGTCGGCGCTGAGGAGGCGCGCAGCATTGGTGTCGGGTTTTCACCGGGCGATGGTTCGTACGACCAGCCGTACTTCTATGTCACTCCCTGGCCGTATCCCGACGGGGAAGAACTTCCGCCGCTGGCTGCCGGCGCGCAGTGGCACCGCACCGAATGGACCGGCGCGGTGCTCACGGCCGAGCGATTGATCTCGGTGCCGCTCGCAGATCAGCAGCGCACCGCCGACGAAGCGCTCGAGCGGGCTGTGGCCGCGTGCCGGGAGATTTTCGGCGTTTAGCGCCCGAGCAACAACACGCCGACGCCAGCCGCGATTGCGATGACCTGCGGCCAACCGGGAAGGGCGGGTCGGTCGTGCTCGTGGGCCCAGTCGTGCGTCACCACGTGGAGCAAGAGGCCGCTCACCGCCGCCTCGATCCAGGCTTCGCCACGCGTCCAGGCTCCGAGCGATGTTTGCTGTGCGAGTACGACGCCCACCGAACCGACCACCGCCAGGCCGATTGCACGCCGGATGCCGCTGCCGCGCCCATGCGCCGACGTGAAAGCGAGTGTGATCAATGCTGTGACGGGCACCGAGTGCACGGCGATGGCGGTCAGCACATCACCGTGGTGATGGCCGGCATGCGCTGCGCCCGTAAACGAGCCGAGCGCCAGGCCGTCGCCGAGCTTGTGAATCATCAAGCCCCAGTAGCTGAGCTCCAGGCCCATCGTGGAGGAGTGGTCGTGCTCGGGGTCCTCGTGTGCGGCTCGCTCGATCAGCCATGGCGTGAGGAATGCGACGGCGACTGCAATCAAGACCCGTGGGCCTCCGGCGGCCACGGCGTCTGGGATCAGCCTCCCGACGACGACAGCGATCGAGGACACGATGGCAAAGGTGCGGATCGCGTCGAGGAGCCGGCCGCGCCCAGGGGCGACGAGGCCCACGGCGGCGCCCATGGCGACGGATGCTACGACGATCGCAATCGGCCACTCCATCGAGCCGACTTACCACACTCGGGCCTGTCCCGGTTTCGTTAGATGCCGAGCGACTCGGCTTCTTGTGCGGCTTCCTTCGCGAGGTGCTCCTGTGCACATGTCGGACACATGACGGCTTCCTTGGCGATTTCGTAGCCTGCGCCGCCCGGATCGTCCTGGAACTTCGACCGGCTGCCGGGGCGTCCCTTCTGTGCCTTGCTGCGGCTCGGGTACTCGGCGGGCCGGCGTTCGGTCACCACCTTCGTCGCCCGTTCTCCGGGGCGCGACACTCGATTGCAAAGCTGACATCGGTACATTCAGGGACTCCTAGATCTGAGAACCGCCTGTTTGGCACATGCGCTGGGTCCGGGCAACCCAAGGGGCTGCAAGCCCAATCGTCCCAGAACGGGGGGCTCAGGCACCGACGAGCTTGGCGATTTCGGGGGCCGCGTAGGTCAGGACCCCGTCGGCGCCGGCGCGCTTGAAGGACAGCATGCTCTCGACGATGACCTTGTCCCAGTCGAGCCAGCCCTGGTCGGCCGCGCCGCGCAGCATCGCGTACTCCCCACTGACTTGGTAAGCGAAGGTGGGAAGGCCGAACGAGTCTTTCACACGGCGGACGATGTCGAGGTACGGCATGCCCGGCTTGACCATGACCATGTCGGCGCCCTCGGCCACGTCGAGCGCCACTTCGCGCAGCGCCTCGTCGGTATTCGCGGGGTCCATTTGATAGGTGCGCTTGTCGGCCGTGCCGAGGTTCTGAGCCGAACCGACCGCGTCGCGGAACGGGCCGTAGAATGCCGATGCGTACTTGGCCGAATACGCGAGCAGGCTGACGTGGTCGAGGCCCTCGGCGTCGAGCGCCTCGCGAATCGCGCGGATGCGGCCGTCCATCATGTCGCTCGGGGCGATCACGTCGCAACCGGCCTGAGCTTGCACGAACGCTTGCGCGCAAAGCACGGCGACCGTCTCGTCGTTGAGGACCTCTCCATCACGGACGATGCCATCCTGGCCGTGGGTGGTGTACGGGTCGAGAGCGACGTCGCAGATCACGCCGATGTCGTCGTGCGCGTCCTTGATGCTGCGCACCGTGCGGCACACGAGATTGTCGGGGTTCGTTGCTTCATCGCCGTCTGGCGTTTTGAGCTCCGGAGGCGTCACCGGGAACACGGCAACGGCTGGGATGCCGAGCGACTTGGCCTCGCCCACGGCTTGCACCAGGAGATCGATGCTCAATCGTTCGACGCCGGGCATCGAAGGCACCGGCGTGCGCACCCCTTGCCCTTCCTGGACGAACACGGGCCAGATCAAGTCAGCCGGCGTGACGTTGGACTCCCGGATGAGGCGGCGCACCCAATCGTGGCGGCGGTTGCGCCGCATGCGCGTGGTAGGGAACTCGGGGTGACCGTCGTGAGCCATGCGTGCGGGGAGCGTAGCATGGCGCTATGGTGGGTGCGTGAGAATCGGGTTCTTGGTGTTGGCTTTGTCGCTGTTGGGAGCGGCCTGTTCGACGACGATGACGGGGCGCAAGCAGCTGACGCTCATCCATGACGACAGGATGGACGCGATGGGCATCGCCGCGTTCGCAAGCTTGAAGCAGCAAGGGGAGCTCAATCAGGATCCGGTGATCAACGAGTATGTGACTTGTGTAGTCGATGCTATTTTGGAGGTCATTCCAGCTGAGTATGGCCCCGACGACGGCCGTTGGGAGGTGTTGGTGTTCGAGGACTCGACTCCAAACGCGTTTGCACTCCCCGGGGGCAAGATTGGCGTTCATACCGGCATGCTCGACGTGGCAACGACCCCGGGGCAACTCGCTGCGGTCCTCGCGCACGAAGTGGGGCACGTCTTGTTGCGCCACGGCAACGAGCGAATGTCGCAGGCGATCTTGGCAGACACGGCCATGAACACCGCGTCCATCGCGGCGGGCGCCGCAGCGCCGGAGTATCAGGAACTGATCGTGGGCGGGCTTGGCGTGGGCGCCCAGTTCGGGGTGCTCTTGCCCTTCAGCCGCAAGCACGAGAGCGAGGCCGACCAAGTGGGCCAGATTTTCATGGCTGAGGCGGGCTTCTATCCTGCGGAGGCGGTCACGCTCTGGCAGAACATGGCACAAATGAGCGGCCAGGGGCCAGCGCAGTGGCAGTCGACGCACCCGTCGGACGACACGCGCATCGAGAGGCTCCAAGCAAATCTTCCGAGAGCCATGCGGGCCTATGAGAAGGCGCGGGCGGCCGGGAAAGATCCTCGGTGCACCCCGCCTCCAGACGAGTGGATCAACCCCGAAGCGTTGCCGTAGCGCTCAACCGTTCGCCTGCACGAATCGAGCGACTGCCTCGCCAATCTGACCTGGCGAATCCTCCTGAATGAAGTGCAGGCCCTTCACCGTGATCTCCTCCTGGTTGGGGAGCTGGCGCGCGAACTCGCGTTGGGGGCCGATCAAGACGATGCCGGGGTCGGCGTTGATGAAGAGCTTCGGCACCGAGTCGCTGGCTTGCAGCCACTTCGAATAGGCTTCGGCGATCTCGTGGACATCTTTCGGCTCGCCGCCGATGGGGAGCTCGCGCGGCCAGGTGAGGGTGGGACGGCGTGATTCACCCGGCTCGGTGAAGCGGGCGCGGTAGCGGTTCATCTCCTCATCGCTGAGCTTGCGGATGATCGATGAAGGCAGGATGCGCTCGACGAACACATTCTTGGTGAGGACGATCTCTTCGCCTGCAGGGGATCGCATCGCCTGGAAGATCTTGCGGGCGGGTTCGGACCAGTCGTCCCAGCTCTCGATGGGGCGGACGATGGCCTCCATGTAGACGATGCCCTTTATCTGTTCGGGATGACGGCGTGCCCAGTGGAAACCGAGCCCCGACCCCCAATCGTGAACCACCAGGAAGACTGGTTGATTGCCGACGACCGCGTCGAACCATGCGTCGAGGTAGCGGCGATGATCGACGAAGCGATATCCGCTTGAGCTCTCGCCGGAGTCGCCCATGCCTATGAGGTCCGGGGCAAGACAGCGCGCGCCTGGAGCAACCTCTTTGATCACGTTGCGCCAGAGGTACGACGAGGTTGGGTTGCCGTGGAGGAAAACTGCGATGGGGCCTTCACCGCCCGTGTCGACGTATGACATCTCGCTGCCTTCGACAGCGACTCGTTTTCTTGGATGTGGGTCTGCGGCTGAGATCTCGACCATGGTGTATAGTCCATCGAATGAGCATGGACCGCAATGAGTGACGCGCCTCCCGTCGTGTTGACGGTTGCAGGCTCGGACCCATCGGGTGGTGCCGGAGTGCAGGCGGACCTCAAGACGATTCACCAGCACGGCGGCTACGGCACGGCTGTGCCGACTCTGATTACCGTGCAGAACACCTGCGGGGTCGAGGAGGTCGAGCTTCTGTCGCCCGATCTCGTTCGGGCGCAGCTCGCGACCTTACTGGCAGATCTCGAGCCGGCCGCGGCCAAGACCGGGGCGCTCGGGTCGCCAGCGGTTGCTCACGTGCTTGGGTCCCTCATGGACGAGACCGGCTTTCCCTGGGTGGTCGACCCTGTCTGGCTGCCGACTCGCGGAAGGCCGCTTTCGAGGGGGGACGTGGTGCAGGCTTATAAGGATGCGGTCATCCCGCGCGCGGCGCTCGTGACGCCAAACGCGCAGGAGGCGGCGTTGCTGGCGGAGATGCCCGTGCGCTCCCTCGAGGACGCCCGGGAAGCAGCCGAACGCATTGCGGCGCTGGGGGCAAACGCCGTTCTGGTCAAAGGCGGCCACCTCGAGGGCTCGGCCCGAGGGACGGACTTACTTCTGCACGAAGGGACCGCTATGGAGCTCGTTGCCGTGGATGTTGTCCCAGGTCACTTTCACGGAACCGGGTGCGCCCTGTCAGCTGCGATCGCGACTCGCATGGCGTTCGGGCAGGACATTCCAGCCGCCGTCAAAGGGGCCAAAGGATGGCTCACCGGCGCACTCACCCATGCTTTCGCCGTCGGACGAGGGGCCAAGCCTGTGAATCATTCCTGGCCTCTGGAGGACAAACCTTAGTCACAGTTGAAGTTTTGCGAACGCTTTAGTTGCACCGCCTTTTGCGAGGCTGCTACATGCGAGCAGGTTTTCGGATGGCGCGTCGTCGGAAGAAGAAGGGGGCTCCGCAGATCGAGCTCCCCATGGAGAGCATCGAGGATGCATCGCTCGTCGCCGAAGCTCAGCGCCGGTATCTCAATTATGCGTTGAGCGTCATCATGTCCCGCGCGCTGCCCGATGTGCGCGACGGGCTGAAGCCGGTGCAGCGGCGAATCCTGTACACGATGTACAACGAGCTTCGTCTACGGAGTGACGTCAAGCACCGGAAATCGGCCGCAATCGTCGGCGACGTGATGGGCAAATTTCACCCGCATGGTGACACGGCCATCTACGATGCCCTGGTCCGCATGGCGCAGTCCTTCACCATGCGGGAACCCCTGGTCGACGGGCGCGGTAACTTCGGCTCGCCCGATGGCGATTCGGCGGCCGCGATGCGCTACACGGAGGCTCGCCTTCAAAAGCTCGCCGACGAGCTCTTGGTCGAGCTTGCCAAGAAGACGGTCGCCTTTCGACCGAACTACGACGGGCGGTTGTTCGAGCCGATTGTCCTGCCTGCGCGCTTTCCGAACCTGTTGGTAAATGGCTCGCAGGGCATTGCGGTTGGGATGGCAACTTCGATTCCGCCTCACAATTTGTCCGAGGTGATTCACGCCTGCGTGGCCCTCATCGACGATGACCTGACGACCAAACAGTTGATGAAGTTCGTGAGGGGCCCCGACTTCCCGACGGGCGGCGAGCTGATCAGCAGCAAGAGCGAGCTTGCGGCGGCGTATGAGACTGGTCATGGCTCACTCAAGCTTCGAGGGGAGTGGAAGACCGAGAAGCCGCGCAGTGGCAACCCATTCATCGTGATTCACTCGATCCCTTACTCGGTCGAGCGCAGCACCGTGGTCGAGAAGATCGCCGAGGTGATCATCGCAAAGAAGCTGCCGGTTCTGATCGACGTGCGCGATGAGAGCACCGATGACTGCCGCATCGTCTGCGAGATGAAGAAGGACGTCGATCCGCAGTTCATCATGGCGTACCTCTACAAGCACACGCCGCTTCAGACCAACGTGCAGGTGAACCTCACCTGCCTCGTCCCCACTGCCAATCCCGAGGTGGCCGCGCCGCAGCGCATTGGCCTCAAGGCGATCCTTCGGCACTTCATCGACTTTCGGATGGAGGTGGTTACCAAGCGCCTCGAGTTCGAGCTGGACCAGCTTCTCAAGCGCATCCACATCCTCGAAGGCTTCGTCACCATCTTCGACGTGCTCGACGAAGCGATTCGGATCATCCGAAAGTCGGAGGGCAAGCAGGACGCAGCCCAGAAGCTGATGAAGCGCTTCAACCTGGACGACCTGCAAGTGGATGCGATCCTGGAGCTCAAGCTCTACCGTCTGGCAAAGCTACAAATTCTCGAGATTCGGACGGAACTGGCTCAAAAACAAAAGGAAGCACGGCGTGTGCAGAAGCTACTCAAGAGCCCTGCGGCGCGCTGGAAGCTGGTCCGCGCGGAGCTCCAGGAGCTGGCTTCGACCTACGCCGATCCACGTCGCACCCGCATCACCGCCAAGCTGGACGAACCGGAGTTCGACGCCGAGGCCTTCATCGTCGACGAGGACGCCATGGTCGTCGTCACGGAGCAAGGATGGGTCAAGCGGCAGCAGCGGGTGAAGGACGTGGC
>JAFDAJ010000213.1 GCA_019313915.1 Deltaproteobacteria bacterium | reverse complement strand
CTGGTCCACTTCAAGCTCTGGCCGGTGGTCGGGTTCTGGGTGTGCTTCATGCTCGCGGTTTCGTTGACGACCGAGAACAGCAGAGCTCGAGGCAGACTTTGCACCCCTGTTAGCCTCGACCCCGCCAGCGTCCAAACCTAGCGTTCGAAGAGCTCGTTTTCCTTCACGCCCGAGTTCCCACCCGTCGTGGTGACCGCCTCGACTCGAACGCGCTGGGCGCGGGTAGGCGCGATTTCGAAGGTGTAGCGTTGATCCGGGTCTGGCGTCGCGAAGGGCCCCATCATCGTGTCTCCGTCGAAGATGATTTGGACGCTGGTGATGATCGAAGTCCCGTCCGTCATCTTGCGGCTGCGAAAACCAAACGCTTCGATATCGCGCATCTGCCCAAGGTCGATGACGAGCCAAGCGTCATCCCCGTCTCCGTTGCTCGACCACTCGGTGCTCATGCTTCCGTCGATGGCGTTGTTTGCGCCCCAGGTGCTGGCGTCGGCCATGTTGCTGAAGTTGCTGCTCTTGTCGACGATGCTGCTTCCCATCGACATCAGGGCGACATTGACGCGCGCCGTGCCTTCATCGCCCATCTCCGTGCGGAAACTCATGACGTCGGAGTAATAGGTGTCGCCCATCGGGTCCGTCGCCTTGGCTCGGAAGAACACCATGGTGTCGGGGCTGAGGTCCTCGAGTGGGACCTCGTGCTCCTCGGCAAAGGTGCCGAGCTCCATGTTGGGATCGGTGGCCGTCGTGCTCATGGCATCCATCGACAAGCCCCACTCGACTTCGCAGGTCGTGGGACGGCTCGTGTCGAATCGAATCACTGCCCGAGTGCTCGCCAATTCTTCCACGCGCAGATTGAGGAATTCGACCGCGGCCTCCTGCTCGCCGGCTTCCGAGCTGCTTCCACACGCAACCGCCAACAAGAGAACCAGCGCCAAAGCCGCCTGAACCGTCATTCGAATGTTTGATGTCACGCTGCTTCCTCCGCTCTACGCCGGGCGTCGGGATTCTCCACCCTCCATAGTAGAGTCCGCCCAGCCCGAAAAGGATTCACCCAACGAGCGTCCCCGTTTATGGGGCCTCCGGGCTCATTTGTAGGCGGAGGGTGCCACCCGCGGTAATCGCTTGATGGGTGAGCACTGGGCCGGAAAGAGGCTGCCCCTCGAGCGTGGCTGCGGTCACGAACACGGAGTCGGGGCCATTGCCATCGGCTTCGACGACGAAGGACTCGCCATCGTGGTGGTTCGGGCTCAGGTGCAAGGTGATGC
Organism: Deltaproteobacteria bacterium; assembly: GCA_019313915.1. GTDB lineage: Bacteria > Myxococcota_A > Polyangia > Polyangiales > Houyiibacteriaceae > SG8-38. The sequence continues at coordinate 3,579 of JAFDAJ010000213.1, read as the reverse complement.
GGTCGAATAGGGGGCTTCCGAGCCGATACTCGGGTAGCCCGGGGGTGACTGGATAGAAGCCCATCGCTGAAAACACAAACCATGCGCTCAACGCCCCTGCGTCGTCGTTGCCCGGGAGCCCGTCGGGTCCTCTTCCAAAGAAACGTTCCATAGCGATTCGGGCTTGTCGCTGCGTGTGATGCTCCGCGCCGGGTACAAACGTGAAGAGATAGGGATAGGCCATGTCGGGCTCGTTCCAAAGCACGAAACGGTCGGTGTCAAAAACCCAAGTGAGGCGATCGACGAAGGCTCGCTCGCCGTGCAGCGCGATCAACCCTTCGACATCGTGCTGTACGAAGAACGCGTACTGCCAGGCAGTGCCTTCGACGTAACCGGGGCCCCCGAGTCGCAAAGGAAAGGAGCCTTCCATCGCATCTGGATCGAACGGCTCGAGAAATGAGCCGTCCGCGTTCTTCGGCCGAAGTGTCCCGGTCTCGTCGTCGTAGAATCCGCGGTAGGACTCGGCCCGTTCCAAGAGGACAGGCACGTCGTCGCTGCGCCCAAGCGCCTCGGCGAGTTGCGCGAGCGCCCAGTCGGCAAGCGCGTATTCGAGACTCGTCGACACGGGACCCCAGACCGTGTCGGCGCGTTCCATCGGCACGAAACCGAGGTCGAGATACTCGGTATCTCCCGGCCGGTGGTCCTCTCGTTCGGCCGCATCGCGCATGACGTCGTACACTGGGCCGAGGTCGAAATCCGTGAGGCCCTTCGCATAGGAATCCGCGAACACGATCAGTGCCGGGTCCCCGACCATCGGCTGCACTTCGTCGCTGATGAGCTCCCACTTCGGCGGAGCGTTGGCTTGGAGGGCCATGTCTTGCATGCCCCTCACGATCTCGAGTTGCGTCTCTGGATACACGAGCGTCAAGAGCGGGTGCAGAGTGCGGTAGGTATCCCAGAGCGAAAACACGGTGTACCGCGTGTCACCGCCTGCTTGGCCGGTTTCGTCGCGAGTGAAGATCGGATACATCCCGTCGACGTCGCTCAAGATGCTGGGATGGATCAACGCATGGTAAAGGGCTGTGTAGAAGCGGACTCGATCATCGTCGCTCCCGCCGGCGACTTCGATGCGCTCTAGGTGCTGCTGCCAGACCGTCGCTGCGGCATCGCGCGCCTCGTCGAATGGAAGTTGCTCGGCGTCCAAGTTCGCTCGGGCCTGTTCGATGCTCACCCAAGATAGGCCGACCCACATCGTCACGGGCTCAGCGGGCGCAGCTTCGTACCGCAAGAACGCCATGGCATTCCCGGTCGCCCGGGTTTCGGCACTGACAGTGCCGTCCTCAACGACGCCAAACGAGTCGGCCGCGCGATCCGTTCGCGCGACGAAGTAGAGCCGTCCCCCGCCCCCGGACACACAGAACCCACCGAACGCCGCCGAGCCCACGATCTCGTCGGGCCCCAACACTTCGAGGTCGGCTTGGTTCCTAACCCAGGAGATGCCGCGCGCCCCATCGAGGGTGATGTTGGCGGGCTGGCCTTGCGCGAACCAGAAACGAAACACTGCGGTACGCGGCGTGGCCGTCATCTCGGCCACCGTGTCCATATCGGTGAGCTCCACACTGTAGTACCCCGCGTAGGCGAGCTCGCTGCGGTACGCCGAACCGTAGGCATCGAAGCTCGCCGGCGCCGCACCCGAAGTCGGCGCAATCACCGGGACGCCAAGGTCGGGACAGCCGACACCGCTCAAGTGGGTCAATCCGAAGCCATGAATCTGTGGGTCTCCATGCCGGTAGCCGCCGTTCACGAACACGCCTTCGAGCCCATCCGCGGCGGTGGTGAGCTTCGTGTGAGGGCTGGGCGACGCCATTCCCCAGGGGACCAGCGCGCCAGGAAAGGTCATCCCATCCGCCGCCGTGCCGATGAACGGATCGACCGTACCCGCCAGAGGCGCCGCGTCAGGCGGGCTCGGTGCCTTATACTCGCCGCCAACGCGGCTGCTCGACTCGGTACACGCAATGCAAAGTGAGACCGCCGCAGCCAGAACGCCCAGGCGATGTCGATGGAGCGCAATCATGACCTGAATAGGTCTAGCACAGAGGCGGCGACGGTTTTCGGTCGTCCGGAAATCGCCTACAAGATCCGCTGGATGTCTTGTTCGTAGCTAGGAAAGGAGCCGGATGAATCGCTTCGGGGTGGCAGTCCTGGCAGCCGCTGCGGCGGGCCGCACCGAGGTGTACAGGCTTTGGAGCGAAGACCTCTGCGTCGCCGAAGTGAACGAGTAGCGATCGAGTCTACTATCCGCCCGCCGCGCGCGCAGCGATCTGCTGTTCGGCGTGCTGCTGGAGCGTGTCTTCCACGGGGGTGTACTCAATTCCGAGTAGCTCGCGGCTTCGTGTGGTGTCGAAGTCGACTAGATAGCCAGCGTTGCCGCGCACGTACTTCCACGACAAGCCCTGGCTCGGGCCCGCAAGGTACAGGAGAAATTTCGGGAGGACCCTCGTGGGGAAAGGGTATTCGTCGCCCAAACGGGATCGTAGGATCTGGCCCATTTCGAGAAACGTTTTGGGCTCTGCCACGAGGATGTATCGGCCTCCGGCGTCCGGCCGGATCGCTGCCTCGACGTGGGCCTTGGCGACATCACGGACGTCGACGACCCCGAAGCACAGTGGGGGAGCGCCCATCTTGTATACCCCACGGAGCATGTCTCGGATGAACGGCCCCAAAATGAACGCGGGGTTGATCGTGGAAAGCCTCCAGCGGCTCTGGGCGGCATGCATGTCCCACGCCGTCTTTTCCGCCAAGGTCTTGGAGAAGCTATAGGGCGAGTGGCCGGCCGAGCTCGAGGTATTCCAATCGTCTTCGGTGAACCTGCCATCCGGCGCCTTTGGCAAGTCTCGAGAGTCGCCATACACCGCAGCAACGCTCGAGGTGAGCACGACCGCCGTGACCGACTCAGCCTTGTTGACGGCATCGAGCACGTTCTTCGTCCCCTCTACCGCGGGGTTGATGAACTGAGCGTATGGATCCTTTATTTTGCCGATGAAGAACGGCGACGCCATGTGAATCACGGCCCCGGCTCCTGAGACGGCTTCGTCGAAGCTTCCAGGCTCGAGAAGGTCGGCCTTCACGAGCGCGAGCGTCCCGGGAAGCTCCTTGCCCATGTCGATGAGGTGCTGACACTTCGCCTGGTTGTCGGGGTCGCGGACGGTGGCTCGGACGGTGGCGCCGCGACTCAAGAGCTCCCAGACGACCCACGAGGCGGCGTAGCCTGAGGCGCCTGTCACTACGAAAGGTAGATGGGACGACAAATCACTCATTGCAGGGCATTGATCCCGGTCGCCAGCCATACTATCAGCGACCCCGGGTGGGAGAGACCATCCGAGACTAGCTTATTTCGTGATCTTAAGGAGGAAGATATGCTTCGTACCGATCGCTTGACGCCGCCCTTTGACTGGGTTTCCCAGGCGCTCGGAGACAACCTTTCCGAGCTCCTCGAAGACCTTCATTGAGGTATTCCGCCTTCGGCCGTACCCCCCTGCGCCTTGGGGGGCTCATTGCTGCGCTGTCGCTCGCCGTGGGTGCCGCTTCGCTGAGCTATGC
>JAFDAJ010000212.1 GCA_019313915.1 Deltaproteobacteria bacterium | reverse complement strand
GCATGGGCGAGGACTCCACGGCGTGTGGAGCCCGGCGAGGCGCCCGAGGGTGAGCGCGTCGACGCTATCGTCTTCGACGGCACGGGTCTCGAGTCGCCAGACGACCTCCGCCAAGTCTACGACTTCATGCACCCCTGGATTCGCCGCCTGAATCGATCGGGTCGCGTGGTGGTCATCGGCCGCCCTGCCTCGGACGCCAAGAAGCCGGCTCGCGCAGCCACCCGCGCCGGCCTCGAAGGCTTCACGCGCAGCCTCGCCAAAGAAATTGGAGCGAACGGAACAATAGCGAACAGCGTCTTCGTCGAAGAAGGCGCCGAGAGCCGCCTCGGCTCAGTCCTTCGGTTCCTGCTATCCCCGCGGTCTGCGTTCATCAGCTGCCAACCGTTTCACGTCACCAAGCTCGCCAAGGGTGACGAAGCGCCGGACACCCACGTGCTCGGTGGAAAAGTCGCATTGGTGACGGGCGCCGCGCGCGGCATCGGCGAAGCTACGGCGGAGCTCCTTGCGGCTGAGGGTGCGCACGTGGTGTGCTTGGATCGACCCGCGGACGACGCTCCCTGTAGCAAGGTCGCGCAACGTATCGGCGGTTCGGTGCTTCTCGTCGACATCACTGACGAGGACGCGCCCACGCGAATTGCAAACGAGCTGAAGGAGCGCTTTGGCGGCGTGGACGTCGTCGTGCACAACGCCGGCGTCACGCGCGACAAGACCCTCGGACGCATGAAACCCGATGCGTGGGACATGACGGTCGACATCAACCTTGGCGCTGTCATCCGCATCACCGACCGCCTGCTCGACGACGAGGTGTTGCGCCCCGGTGGCCGAATCGTTTGCCTGTCCTCGGTGTCCGGAATCGCCGGAAATCGCGGGCAAACCAACTACTCGGCCAGCAAGGCAGGCGTCGTCGGCTTTGTTGAGGCGCTCGCACCCAAAGTCGCGAAGAAGGGCATCACCGTCAACGCGATTGCACCCGGGTTCATCGAAACGCGGCTCACGAGCGCGATGCCGGTCGCGATCCGCGAGGTCGCACGCCGCATGAGCGCGGTCGGGCAGGGCGGCAAGCCCGAAGATGTTGGCCAGGCGATCACTTTTCTCGCAACCCCAGGCGCGGTGGGCGTCACGGGCGCAACCGTTCGTGTTTGCGGCGGCGCACTCATAGGAGCATGAAGATGACCAAGAAGAAGAATGGTTGGGGCAAGAAGCACCGCGCGGTCATCGTCACCGGCGTTCGCACCCCGTTTGTCAAAGCGTTTGGCAAGTTCCTCAAGCTCGACAGCATCGAACTCGCCGACATCGCGGTGAGGTCACTGCTCGAACGCACCGATCTTCCTTACGACGAGATCGACAGCATCGTTTGGGGCGGTGTCATCCTGCCGGCACTCGCGCCGAACATTGCGCGTGAGGTAGCTCTGGACTTGCGCCTTCCGCCAAGCGTCGAAGGCATGACGTGCACCCGCGCGTGCGCGTCGGGGCTTCAAGCTGTCACGCTTGCAGCGTCCGCCATTGAGCGCGGCGAGGCGGACGTGATCATCGCCGGTGGCTCGGACTCCACCAGCAACGCGCCGCTCAACCTGCCTCAGAAAGTGGTTCATGCGCTGGCACCTCTCGCGTTCGGCAAGGCCGCCACGCCTGCGGACTACCTGGGCGTCCTCTCGCAGATGATGCCAATCACGGAAATCCTCCCGAAAATGCCGAAAATTGCGGAGCGCACGACGGGTGAAGTCATGGGTGAGTCCGCGGAATCGATGGCTCGCCGCAACGAGGTCACTCGCGAGGCGCAAGACCATTTCGCCGAGCGCTCGCACCACCGTGCTGCGGCAGCGATCACCTCGGGCCGCTTCGACGATGAGGTCACTGCAGTCGAAGCGCCGGGTGGCTGGGTATACGCCGACAACCTCGTGCGCGGTGACACGACCTTCGAGAAACTCTCGAAGCTCCGTCCGGTCTTCTCCAAGGACGGCACCGTCACTGCCGGCAACGCGTCCCCGCTGACCGACGGTGCTGCGGCAGTGTTGCTCATGAGCGAAGAGAAGGCGCGCGCACTCGGATACAAGCCGCTCGCCGCCTTTCGCAGTTGGGCATACGTCGGGGTCGATCCCGCCGATCAGCTGCTGATCGGACCGGCTCTCGCGATGCCCAAGGCACTCGATCGGGCGGGTATGGAGCTCAAGGACACGAACATCGTCGACATGCACGAAGCGTTTGCGGCGCAAGTGCTGTCGGTGACCAAGGCGCTCGCCAGCAAGGGCTTCGCCGAGGCGAGGCTCGGCAGGAGCAAAGCGGTCGGCGAGATCGACGAGGACAACTTCAACATCTACGGCGGCTCACTTTCGATCGGACACCCCTTTGGCGCCACCGGCGCGCGCATGGTGACGACGATGGCAAACGAGTTGGCGAGCACCGGCAAAGAGACGGCGTTGTTGGGGATTTGCGCGGCAGGCGGCCTGGGTGCTGCGGCCGTGCTCGAAGCGGTCGGCTGAGCGTGCGCGCACAGGCGGCAGTTGCCGTGGCGCTGCTGTTGGCCTGCGCGGGCTGCACGAAGAAAGAGCCACGTGGGCCGGGCCGCATCGTCACCCTGGATACAGATGTCGTGGGGCTGTCCGGGCTCACCGTGGACGAGCACGGAGCGTTCTGGGCTCCCGGTGAAGACGGCAACGCGGTCGTCCGGATCGACCCGGAGACTTTCGGAGTTACCCGCTATGCCGTCGCCGGGGCGCCGCCCAAGACCGATTTGGAGGCGATGGCGTGGGCCGATGGGACCCGGTTCGTCCTCGGAACGGAGACACAGGAAAAGGGTCGACTCCGCGACGCGGTCCTAGACGGGCGGCTCGATGGACCTCATTTCGTGGTCGCGCCGGTCGGCCACCTCGACTACGCCCGTTGGCATCTGACCGCCCCAGATAACCGTGGCATCGAGGGGATTTGTCACGTAGATGGCGTGTTGGTTTTGGCGACCGAGCTCGTGGAAAGGCAGCGCGGACGTCGTTGGGCACCCGTCGGCATGTTCGATCCAAAGACACAGACCTGGACTGCGCATCGCGTAGCCCTCACGAGCAAGACGGGGAAGCTTGCGGCGATCGACTGCCGGATCACGAGCGGGTCGATCGAGGCTCTTGCCGTCGAGCGGCACTACGGTGTTTCGCGTCTCCTCCGTTTCAGCATTCCTCAGGGCCCCGAGGGTCAGTGGATCGAGCCGACCGTCGCGGCGGACCTGTCGCAGTCGGTCTCGCCCCTGCCGAACTTCGAGGGACTCGCGTGGATGGAGGACGGTTCCGCGGCACTCGTCACCGACAACCAGTATCGTGGCTCCTCCCGCGACCCGAGCCGGCTCTATTTCATACCCGCGAGCGCGCTTCAATGAAGCGAGCCGCGCTCGTCCTGATGCTGGCGTTGGGAATCGCCGGAAGCGCCGGCGCCGAGCCCGTCGAGCTGGGGGACGCCGTCAATGAGCACGTTCGTGAGATTCGCGCGCGCAATCCCGAGCTCCGCGACGACGCCTTTTCGAAGATGGGAGGCTCCAGCGTGGCGAGCAAGGCCTTCCTCTACTGCTTCTCGACCCCCTACGTCGAGCTCGGCGAGCACCAGGATCTCGCCGCGACCGTCCAGCACTTCGACACCGGACGGCGAAACTCGTTCAACCGACAAAGCGAAGCCGCCGGCGTCAGTTGGAACCTCCGCTACGTCCTGGGCGGGCGTCCAGCCAACTTCCGCCAAGAGATCGACGCCACCCAAGCACGATGGGCGCTGGTTCTTTTCGGCGGCAACGACGCACAGAACGAGAACGAGCGAGTCTACCTGAAGCGGTTGGTGTACCTGGTCGAGAAACTCGAAGAGATGGGCGTCGTTCCCATCCTCGGCTCCGCGCTGCCAAGAAGAAACACCTACAGAGACCGCTGGATCCGCCGCTTCAACGCGATCACCGAGGCGGTAGCGGAACATTGGTCGCTCCCATACATCGACTATCACGCCGCATTGAACGCTCTCCCACGCAAAGGCTTGGCCCGCGATGGTGTACATCCAAATGTCCTGGGCCAGGGCGGCGTGCGAGCAGCATGTCAACTGACGGAGAGGGGGCTGCGGTACGGGAACAACGTGAGGAACCTGCTGACGCTGGAGATGCTGGACGCGCTGCG
>JAFDAJ010000075.1 GCA_019313915.1 Deltaproteobacteria bacterium | reverse complement strand
CAGTGCCGGTGTCAGCAGTGTCTACAGCCGCTGGCTATCGATCAGTGTCTTCGCTGCATTCATGTCCGTCACGCCCCCTGACATGATGAACGCCATGAACTCCGCACCATCGGCATCTAGCGGGTGCACGAGGGCACGCGGCACGACGATGAGGTTGCCGGCAAAGTTGTAGGACTCAGGCAAGTACACGGAGACGTGACCTGCGAGTTGGGGGTCATCGAAACCCTGGCTCGTGAGGAAGCCGAGCACCTTGAGGCCGTGTTTGTTGATCTCGACGGCGACCGGCTTGTCGAACTTGCGTTTCGTTCCGACGAAGGCGCCGAACAAGTCCCTCAGCGAGTTGTAGAGGAGCTTGATGATCGGCACGCGCTGCATGCCAGACTCCAACAACGACAGGACCTTGGTTCCGACCACGTTGCCCGCGAGGTAACCGATGAGCGTGATGCCGGCCGCTGCGATCAGGATGCCGAGTCCCGGGATCGAAGTGTCGAGCCATTCATCGAGCGTGGTGACCGTGTACCACACGACCCACGTAGTGATGGCGACTGGTGCAAGGACCAACAGCCCCTGCGCGAAGCTTCTCGTCAGCGTTCTCATGCAGTTCCCCTATCACCAGGTTGCGCCTGGCGCATTTGCAGGCACAACGCGCGGCGTGCCGCCCCTCTTCCCACTTTGGCATCGTCTCACGCCCGGGATTCGCCACATGTTGGTGGGAACCCTCTTTTTCAGTGCGATGAGCGTGTTCGCAAAGCTCGCGAGCGCGCGGCTACCGACGATGGAGCTCGTTCTGGCGCGTGTGGTCGTCACCCTCATCATGAGCTGGTGGGTGATCAGGAAGCTCGATATATCCCCCTGGGGCAACAACAGGAGACTCCTGCTGGCCCGCGGGTTCGCCGGCTTCATGGGGCTGAGCTGCTATTTCTACGCGATCGCGCACCTGCCGCTGGCCGACGCCACGGTGATCCAGTTCTGCAACCCGATGCTGGCTGCGCTGATTGCGGTCTTCGCGCTCAAGGAGTCACTGCGAACGATCGACGTGATTGCGACCGTCTGCAGCATGGCAGGCGTCGTTCTCGTCGCGCAGCCGACGTTCCTGTTTGCCAGAGGAATGCCCCTAGATCCGGTCGCGGTCGTGGTCGGCGTGGTCGGCGCGATTTTCTCCGCGATTGCCTACGTCGTCATCCGCCGTCTCGGTTCCACCGAGCATCACATGGTCGTCGTGTTCTACTTCCCGCTCGTCACGGGTCCAGCGTCCTTGCCGCTCCTGGCCCTCGAGGGCCTCGTTCTCCCCCGAGGCTTCGAGTGGCTCCTCTTGCTCGGCATCGGGGTTGCCGCCCAGCTCGGCCAAATCCAGATCACCAAGGGCTTCAAGCTCGAGACTGCAGGCCGCGCTTCGTCGGTAACGTATCTTCAAATCGTCCTCGCCTACACCTGGGGCGTCCTCCTATTCGGCGAGTATCCTAACGCCCTCAGCATCGTGGGCGCGCTCCTCGTGGTCGTCGGCGTCTTCGGCGTGACCCGGCGCCCTCAGTCCTGAAGCAACGGATCAAACAAGTCAGGCTCCACACCGAGCGCATCTAGATTCTCCGCGCCCGCCACGTTGCTGATAAACGTCATCATGCGGCCCCAGCCTTCGTGCTGAGTGGCCACCTTCGCGCCGGTGCTGAGCTCTACCCAACCTTCCCAGGTCGTTTCGATGCCGCCAATCGGGATGATCTGGACCCACATGCGCCAGCTCGCTGGCATTCCGTCGGGACCTGGGACCCATAGATACGCATCGCCCGGCGTCACGCCGCCCGAGGTGTAGCTGATCAGGAGCGCGTCGCGGCCGTCATCCAACTTCACGAGCGAACGTTCGACGCCCGGGTCGAAGAACTTCACGACGGGGTTGAGCCAGAAGGAGTCGTTGATCCAGTAGGCATACGCTGCGCGCAGAGCCTCCTCGGCGTCGGGGCCGGTTTGCTCGGTGCCCTTGCTCCACACGCGTCCGGATTGATCTGCGGTGTGGAAGAGGGCGCGTGACTCGCCCCATTGGAGCTCGACCAGGTCGCGTTCGCGGTCCCAGACGTATTGGTGTCGCTCGAAGAACGACCAACGGACCGCGCCCGTCTTGTCCCAGGCGTCCTTGTTGACCGCGGCCTCCATCGACCGCGCGAGCGCGTCGGCTTCGGGACCCGGCTGACCTTTGGGTCGTGGATCGTTCAGCGAGTAGCCCACCGCGACGAGGGCGACTAGCCCCAGGATGAGGATCGCCGCGAGGATCTTGAACGCGCGCATCATGTGGAGTGCGGCGAGACTACACTGTGCAGAGCGGCCGCAAAAGAGCTATGAGTCCCCCATGGGTCATTCGCCAGGACAGCACGGCGGCGCGCCAGCCGGTTCGCCAAAGATCGACACGCGTGAGCGGGGCGCTCCCAAGGATGGGGAGCCGCAGCTCATGGATCGCCGATTGTTCATGCAGTTGCTCGTTTTTCAGGTGCCCACCGGGACTTCGGTTGCCGCCAACCAGGAGGCTCTGCTTTCCGCGCTGAAAGAAGCCGACATTCCGGCGGTGATCTACGTGGATGTCAACGATCCCCGCGGCGTGGCTCTCCTGACCTTCAGTGAAGATCCGGCGCTCTTCGTCGACTCGGTTCGTCCGCTCTTTGAGGCCGAGCCCTTGCGCGAATGGACACTGCGTCCCGAGCTGACGATGATCGGCCGAACCTACAGCAGCGGCTACGAGCAAGACCTCGAGTTCTGGCTTCTCGACCGGCCGAAGCAGACGGTGCTGAACCCTGAGTGGAACTGGGCGGTGTGGTACCCGCTTCGGCGTACGGGCGCCTTCGAGCAGCTCGAAGGAAGAGAGAAGGGCGGCATCCTTCGCGAGCATGCGACAATCGGGCGCGCCTACGGTGAGCAGGATCTCGCCCATGACGTGCGCCTCGCCTGCCACGGCCTCGACACGAACGACAACGAGTTCTTGATCGGATTGATCGGCTCGGAGCTCCACCCGCTTTCGCATGTCGTCCAGTCGATGAGAGGCACTGTGCAAACGTCGCAATACATCCAACAGATGGGGCCGTTCTTCGTCGGGCGCGCGATCGGCCGACACCCAGGCTCCCAGAAGTGAGCACCGATGCCTGGTAATACGTTCGGCCAAGCCTTCCGCGTCACCACTGCGGGTGAAAGCCACGGCCCGGCGAATGTGGTGATCATCGACGGCTGTCCCCCGGGTCTTCCGCTTTCGGAAGAAGACATCATCCCGGACCTCGAGCGCCGACGCCCGGGGCAAAGCAAGATCGTCACGCAGCGAAAAGAGGCCGACGCGCCCGAGATCCTCTCCGGCGTGTTCGAGGGTGAGACGACCGGCACCCCGATCGCGATCATCGTCCGCAACGAGGACCAACGCTCGCGCGACTACAGCAACATCAAGGACGTGTACCGCCCTGGACACGCCGACTACACGTTCGATGCGAAGTTCGGACGGCGCGACTACCGCGGAGGCGGCCGCAGCAGCGCACGCGAAACCGTGGCACGCGTCGCTGCGGGCGCGGTCGCAAAGAAGCTCATTTCACACGCGTTTGACGGGGAGGTGCTCGGCTACGTGACTCAGGTCGGGGACATCGAAGCTGCGATTCCTGCGCGGGTCACCCTCGAACAGGTCGAAACCCTTCCGGATGGAGAGCCAAACATCGTTCGGTGCCCCGATCCGGCTGCGGCGGCGCGGATGGTCACGCTCATCGAGAAGATGCGAAAAGACCAGGATTCGATTGGGGGCGTTGCGGAGATCGTCGCGCGGAACGTGCCAGCGGGCTTGGGCGAGCCCGTGTTCGACAAGCTCAAGGCCGACCTCGGAAAGGCCCTGTTCAGTCTGCCTGCGGTGTTGGGTGTCGAGTACGGCGCAGGCTTCGCGGTCGCAACGGCGCGTGGCAGTGAAAACAACGATGCGTTCGAGACCGACGCCGAAGGCAACATCCGCACGCGCTCCAATCGTCACGGTGGGATGCTCGGTGGGATCTCGAGCGGGATGCCGATCGTGCTCCGCGCAGCAGTGAAGCCGACTAGCAGCCTTCCGCGCAGCCAAGACACCGTCACTTCGAGTGGCGACGCGACGACGATCCGAACGACGGGCCGTCACGACCCGTGCCTGTTGCCGCGGTTCATTCCGATGGCCGAGGCGATGGTCGCGCTAGTGCTTGCCGACCATTGGTTGCGCTGGCGGGCAATCCGCGACTAGCGCGCGAAGTTCCAAGCGACGATCGCGATGGCAGCCGTGACGAGCACGGCAGCCCACAGAAGGCCGCTGCCTTTGCTGTCTTTCGAGTCGTCCGAGCCCACCGCGCGGCGGAACCCGCCGATCATGTTACCCATGACGCCGGTGGTTTGACCGCCAATCGTGTTCCGACTGTTGCCGTGACCTTTCTTCTCTCGCTTCTTGCTGGGGGAGCTCTTCTTCTGATACCGCTTCGACATTCCAATCATCCTATCCGGGATCGACGCTCGCGTGAATCGCTTTTCGCGGAGGTAAGAGGGTGTAGTGCGGTATCGGCTGTCGGTCTCGGCGACATCTCTGGTGTTCTTTCTCACAGACACTGAGGAGCTGGGGCTGGGCGTCGGGGGCGCGGTGGGCAAGCCAGCGCTCTTTCGCAAGGGCCGAATCCGGCCAGCCGAGGCTTCCGAGCGCGAGCGCTCGACTCCTCAACAAACCCTCATCGTGTGGCGCGAGGCGAAGACCAGCGTCTGCGGCGGACAAGGCGTTCTCGTCGTCGGACAGACTTCCATAGGCCCGCGCCAGGTCTTGCCAAGCGCGCCAGTCGAAGGGCGAAGCGTCAACGACGAGCCGGTACGCCTCGGCCGCTTGTTTCCACCGCCACACGCGGGCGTATGCGTTGCCGCGGATGCGATCGAGCACTGGGTTGGGTCCGATCAACGCTTCGGCCCCTTGGGTGAACGCGACGGCTTCGTTCGGCCGTCCCTGCATGGACGACAGACGCGCGCGCAACACCAGTGCTTGGGCCTGCAGGACAGGCAACTCGGCCTCTCGGGCCAGTCGTAGGGCGCGATCGATACTCGGCTTGGCCATGTGGACGTGCTCCTGCTTGGCGTGAAGGAGGGCGAGGGCCTGCGTCAGTAGTCGCTCGATAGCAGGTCGCGCGGCGCCCCCCACCGGGGCTTGCTCGGCCGCGCCGCGCCCCATCCATACCCTTGCGGCACCGATCTCGGTTACCGGTTGCTCGAGACACGGATCGAGCGCGACCTTGCCATGGGCCTCAGCGCCCGCTGCGAACCCGATACCTCGCTCGGTGCGGCTGGATTCGCATGCCAACGCTTGAAATAGCAGGCTGTGCTTACGGTGAAGTAATCGCGCATCAACCTGGAGCGGGAGCGCGAGCTTACGCGGGAGGTGCATCGAGTAGCGAACAGCCTGTGCATCGTGGGCAGGGAGCGTTCGGTCGAATGCTGGCGCAGAGAATCGGTGCACTTGATGCAGGATCTCCGGATTGGCTGCGGCGTCGAGAACTGTGGTGCGAAGTACGAAGACATCGTCGTTGTCATCGGCACCGGGTAGCGAGACCGCAAGCAGCTTTCCAGCCGCATCGCGGACCTCAACCTCGACCCACACGTCGTGCATGTCGCGTACACCACCGGGGAATCTGTGCCCCGTCGATACGTTTTCGAGCAGCACGTCGAAGACCAGGCGCTCGCCGCCCCGGAGCCGTGACTCATGTGGAAGCACGTAGCGCCGGAGGCCCGCGCGCACCGCGCCGACGTCCACGAGCACTGCGCCCTCGAGCTCGTCCTTCGCCTGCTGGGCATGCTTGACGTCTGGTAGCTGCGCAGCCATTGCGGTGTGAGACGCGGTCCATCGGTGACTGCTCACCATCCCATCACTCGCCCCTGCCATCTCGGCGTCGGATGCGGCCACTGGGCGCATATGGCAGCCCTGACAGCTGTTCTCTTCCACCGACGTGAGGTGGCCTTGGATGGCGCCCGCATATGCGGACGATGCCCAGTCGCCCAAGTCATCGATGCCGGGAAGATGATTGTCGTTGCCAATTGCGGTGCCGGAAAACGACCGGTGGCAAGACCCACATAGCGCAGCGGTGCGAAGGGGCTGCATCGTGAGGCGGGTCCGGTGTGCCTCGATCTCCTCCGGGCTTGCAGGGTCGGGCAGCAGAATCGGTGCGTCGGAGAGTGTGAAGCTCGCGTTGCCGTCCGAACGCGTCGAGTCGATGTTGTGGCACACGAGGCAAGTGATGCCGGCGTAGGCCAGCTCGTTGTCCGCCTTCACCCCTCCGTCGATGTCTCCAGACAGCAGGAGAAGGGGGTCGTGGCAGCCGGCGCAAAAGCGACTCTCTTCTTTGCCCCGCTCCGCGCGAAACTGATCGACGCTCGCGCGGTACCAGGGGTTGTCGAATGAGGCATTGGCGTGGGCGCTCTGCCTCCAATGGGAGGCAACGTCGGCATGGCAGTCGGCGCAGTCGTCGGTCTTGGCGAGCCTCGACACATCGAGGGATGGAGCGCTCATCAATGAAGGACTGAGATCGTGGCCTGTAAAGCGGACAGGTTCCGGCGCTCCGTACGAACACCCCATCGCGCCCAAGAGCGCCCCCATGAAAAACCAGTGAGCCATGTCGTCCAGGACGGTCGACGCCCCCATTTGGATCTGATTCTCTTTAGAGAGTGCCCAAGCTCACGAAAACCTGCGTCAGGAGCGCGTCGGCCATCAAGATGCTGATCGAGACTACTACGACGGCCCGGGTGGTGGAACGGCCGACGCCTTCGGTTCCGCCTCGAGTCTGCAGTCCGAAGTAGCATCCGAGCAGCGCGATCAAGAAGCCGAAGAAAGGTGTTTTCGAGACACCGCTGATGAAGTCGTTAATGCGGAGAGAGTCGAGCGCCGTGGATGCAAAGAACTCCATTGGAATCCCGTAGGACAGCGCGGCGACCAGCATCGAGCTCATCATCCCCAGCAGGAACGCGATGAAGGTGATTAAGGGCATGATGATGATGCAGGCCACCAGTCGTGGCACGACGAGTTTGCGGATGGGGTCGGCGCCCAAGGCACGGATGGCATCGACTTGCTCTGTGACCGTCATCGAACCGAGCTCGGCTGCAATGCCCGCAGCGATTCGGCTTCCTACTACCAGCGCCGTCAGGGAGGGCGCGAGCTCGCGCGCCTCGGAAACAGCGATGACGCGGCCGAGGGTGTCTTTGGCCCCGAAGGCCTCCATGGACACGGCAAACTGAATAGTCATGACGATGCCGACGAAGATCGCGGTTGCCGCCGCGATCGCGAGGCTTCGCACGCCGAGCTGCTCGAGCTGATAGATGAATTCGGTCGTGTCGAACCGCGTGGTGAACATCGTGCGGAAGGTGCGGCCTGCCAGAAGTGTGGAATCGCCCACTTCCTCCACGAAGACTCGAAGACGCCGGATCTGAAGGTCGATCCAAGTCGTGAGGTTTCGAGGCCGCGTCGATGGTGACCCCGAGATCACTGTGGGCTCACTGTTGTCGTGAAGCCGGCGAGCATCCCCTCGAAGTCCACCAACGCCTGGTCGAAGCTCGGTCCGGCAGGTGTAATCAACCCAAAGTCGTAAACGCAGTCATCCTTCTTCAGAATCTGCAAGAGAATGTCGCGTGGCACGCCGTCGAGCTTGGCGGTGAAGTGCGTGCGGAGCGCTTCGCGGCCGTCCATCGGAACGACCTCCTCGTCGATGACCTCGCGCTCGGTAAAGCCGATCATCAGATGACTTCGCAGGGCGGTCAGCGGGATGTCGAGACCCGGGTCACAGTCGGAGTCGACGTGCATGACCGCGTCCTTGGTCTCGTTGTGCCAGGCGAGGTCGTTTTGCTGGTTGACTGTGACCGGGGTCCAGTCCGGTCCGAGCGAACCGATCTGGTAGGATGTCTGCGTGCCCCGATAAACGCCGCTCTGGAGCGTGCCAGTCGTGGCACAACCCATCGTGATCAGGCTCAACAAGAGCCAGGTTCCCAGCCGCCGCCTCACTGGGGCGGACTCTAGCAGCCTGGGCTTTCTTGTCGATTTCGACTTTTCGGCCCCGGGGTGGGCTGGTCGCGATTTCGTCCGCTAGACTGTAGGGACTGTGAGTCGGGGGGCGTCGCAAGAACAGTCTGCACGGACCCGCGGCGTTGCGATCTTGGATCGCCTCGTCGCCGAGGGACAGGTGTCTCCGAGCCACTATGACGAAGTGCTCATGCACGCCCAGCGGACCCAATCGACCGCTGCAGAGGCGATCCTGCAACTCGGGCTCATGAGCGAAGCGGAGCTCTTGAAGTACATTGCCGGCGTCTACCAGACGCGCTTCGTGGGCTCAGACCGGCTCGCGAAGGCCGGCGTCGACCAGGCGCTCTTAAAGCAGGTGCCTCGCAAGCTTGCCAAGCGGCTCACCGCGTTTCCGATTCTGTATGACAACCGGAGCCGGATGCTGTCGGTCGTTGCGGCAGATGTCACCGACGACGATGTGCGTCAGCAGATGCAGTTCACGACCGGGGCGCGGGACGTCAAGGTCTACGTGGCCCGTGAGGCCGCCATTCGCGCGGCGATCGCCAAGCACTACGATCAAGACAACCGTCCGTTCGAGATGCTGTTGAGCGGAGCGTCGTCGCGGCAGCTTGGAACGTCGCACGAGTCGGATCCTGTTCCGGGCTGGGGCGAGGTCTTCGAGGAAAAGGACGGCCTGCTGATTCAGCGCGCGAAGGCGCAGTCGATCGAGATGGAGCAGCCCGCAAACAATCAGCAGCTAGAGCCAGAGTCCGAAGCGCCGCCAACTAAGTCGCAGTCGCGGATCTCGGCAGGTCACACGCTCATCGAGCAACTCTCCGCGCCCGCACAGGGTGATGATCTCAACGTCGGCCCCGAGGTCTATCTCGAAACCCTCAGCGTCCTCGTGACGATGATCGAGCAACTCGGCCAGGAACGCGGCGGGCACTCCATGCGAGTCGCCCGTGTGTGCGAACAGGTTGGCGAGCGGATTCGTCTCACCAAGCTTCAGGTTCAAGGCATCTTGATTGCCGCGTACCTGCACGACGTTGGCGTTTCAGTCGATTCTCACGTCACGCCCTTCGACGTGGCCCTCGACGAGTCCCGGCGCGAGGTCGCACGGCGCATCTACACCGCGCCCACCCGCCTGCTCGAGTCTGTGGCTCTGCCCGAAACCGCCGTGGATGCGCTTCGACACCGCTATGAACGTTTCGATGGAAAGGGGTTCCCGGAGCGTTTGAGCGGCAAGGAGATTCCGCTGGGCGCTCGCGTGCTTGCGGTGGTCGAGAGTTACATCGACCTGACACAGAGCAAGACCAACGCCCTCGGGCGGCGTGTTCCCGCCGAGGAAGCGTGCGACGCGCTGGACCCTCACAAGGGAACGACGTTTGATCCGGCCGTTGTGGACTGGTTGCGCCACATCGTCCTCGATGAAGGCATGAACACCCAGATACTCTCTGCGCGCAATCGCGCGTTGATTGTCGACCCCGATCCGGAGGAGACCGCCGTGCTCGAGGTGCAGTTCGCCGGGCAGGGGTATGAGGTCACCATCGAGCGTTCGGTCGAGGCCGCGCTTCGATGCCTGGACGCCGAGAAGTACGACGTCGTCATCAGCGAGGTGCATCTGTCCGATGGCCAAGGGTTCGACCTGTTGCGGCGTATTCGCGAAAGCTCGCACGCCCAGGTGCCGTTGATGTTCGTCACGTCCGAGCGAGCGCAGTCTTCTGTCAACCGTGGACTCGAGCTCGGGGCCGCCGACTACGTGGTCAAGCCGGCGTCTGCGGCAGTGGTCGTTGCGAAGGCGAACCGGGTCATCGCGGACAGCCGCACGAAGAAACCTGGTGGGCGTGGGGTGTCTGGCTCGCTGCAAGAGATGTCGCTTCCCGATGTGATTCAGATTCTCGGGAACGGACGAAAAGGCGGGCGTCTCAAGGTGCGCAATGGGACCTTGCAGGGCGAGCTGATGTTCCAAGACGGCTCGATCCACGATGCGCGGTTTGGCGACCTTGGTGGGGCCGAGGCCGTGTATGGAATCCTTCGCTTGATGGAGGGTGATTTCGAGCTCGAGCCGGATACGACGCCGGTCGAGGACGTCATCGGGATTCCGACGCACCATCTGCTGCTCGAAGCCATGCGCCGGCTGGACGAAGAGCAGCGGTAGCACCCGGTCAGGTGTTCAGCGGGCGGCTAGTTTGAGCCGGGCACCGCGTGAGATATGCTGCAGAGGTGCGCTTGTGCCATCAATGCGGTGCGTCGGTAGAAGTTGCCGCGCGCTTTTGTTCTGCTTGTGGGGCAGCGTCTGACGAGCAAGAAGCAGGCGGGGCGGCGGACCCGCTCGTAGGCCGGGTCGTTGGTGGGAGCTACCTGCTGCAGGAGGTCGTCGGCGTCGGGGGCATGGGGCGCGTGTACAAGGCCGAGCAATCGACGCTCGGGCGAACCGTCGCGGTCAAGGTCATTCATCCGCATCTACTCGGCGACGAGCAGACCGTGGCGCGGTTTTACCAGGAGGCACGTGCGTCGAGCCGTTTGAACCACCCCAACAGCGTGAGCATCATCGACTTCGGCCGAACCGATGATGGGATCCTCTTTCTCGCCATGGAGTTCTTGAGCGGCAAGGACTTGGCGCTCGTGATGCACGAGGAAGGGCCGCTCGCAGTAGACCGCGTGTGCAATATCCTAGTCAACACCCTGGACGCGCTCGGTGAGGCGCACGAGCTCGGCATCGTGCACCGCGATCTCAAGCCGGAGAATATCATTCTTCGCCCGCTTCGCTCAGGGGACGATCTCGTCAAGGTCGTCGACTTCGGACTCGCGACGATCGTCGGCAAGGAAAGCTCGATCACGAAGCCAGGGCTGGTCTGCGGCACTCCGGATTACATGTCCCCCGAGCAGGGCCGCGGCGACGGAGTGGACGGCCGCGGTGACATCTACGCGCTCGGTGTCGTTCTTTTCGAGCTCTTGGCCGGGCATTTGCCATATATCGATGACACGCCGACGCGGGTCGTGCTGAGGCATCTCAATGACCCGGTTCCCGACCCGCGTGAGGCCAACCCAGGCCGGAACATTCCCGACCGCCTCGCCGAAGTCACGATGAAGGCGCTCGCGAAAGACGCGAACGACCGCTTCCAACTCGCGCGAGACATGCAGGCCGCGCTTCGCGGCGCCCTCGAAGACATGCGCGTTCGCCGCGCCTCGGTTACGCCCTGTCCGACCTGTGGCGCGCCTGCATCCCTTGCGCAGAATTTCTGTGGCGAGTGTGGCGGGCGACTCGCCGGGCCCGAACCTTCTCTTGGAAGCAACCGTTCGCTCCGGCCTTCTTTCTACCCGCCGCTCGGGTCGCAGCGATCGTTCGTAGGGCGTGAGGAGGAGCTCGGCTTGATTCGCGAGTATCGCCATGCCGCTGCGCAGGGCGTGCACTGGGTTCACGTGTTCGGCGAGCCGGGTGTGGGCAAGACGCGATTCCTCACCGAGATCGCCGAGGTCGCCGCGGCCGAAGGAGACGTCGTCATCGGAGCGGGCGCGCATTCGACCGGCGCGCCGGTTCCATACTCCGCGATTCGGACCATCTTGGCCGAGCTCCTCGAAGTCGACGACGCGGAGCTCGCGAGGATAGCTGGCCGCGGGGACGAGCTCGGATCGGTGCTCGCAGGGGCCGGCGTGGACGAGGTGATGAACCCCGCGGGTCTGCTCGGGGGTGGTGGCCGGTCACGAACGGGCGCTGTGGCTGAAGCCTTGGCGTGCGCGGTGCGCCGTGCGCGGGGACGCGCGTCGAGCGGCCGCGTGATGTTGATCGTCGATGATCTCTCCCATTGTGATGGGCTTACGCAGCGGACGGTCATCGAGTTGGCGCGAGTGCTGGGCAGCGAGCCGGTTCTGTTGGTGACCGCCGGCGATCACGATCGCGGCGTGCTCGCCAACGAGATGATGCCGCTCGAGGGACTGGACTCCGAGGAGGCCGAACGGTTCTTGGCGGGGTCGTTCCATCTGCGATTGGTGTCTGGCCTTCACAAGATCGCCGAGTCGGTGGGCGGCAAGGTGTTGCCGTTGCACCTCGAGCAGCTGGAGGCGCTCGGGGTCTCTCCGGACGATGGTCCGGTGCCCCGGATGGCCGATGCAATCGCGCAGCGCATCGAAAGGGTCGAGGTGGAGGCGCAACGTCTACTTCAATCGGCCGCAGTGCTCGGCCGGACTTGTGACCTGGACACGCTTCGAGCTGTTTCGGGGAACGAGGAGTTGGTGGGGCTCGACGAGCTGGCCGGGAACTCACTCGTGCGGCTCGATGGCTCCAAGGTGAGCATCGTTCATCCATTTATCGCAGATCTCGTGGCGGCATCGATTCCTGCCGAAGCGCGTCGCGCGCTTCATCGCCGCGCGTATGAGGTATTGAGCGAGCTTCGAGCGCCGCAAGAGGTGCGTGCGGCGCACGCGTACCGCGGCGTCGATCCAGTGACGAGCTTGGTCGTGCTCGAAAAGGCGGGCGATGCTTCGATGGCTCGGGGCGATCACATCGGCGGCGTGCTCGAGTATCGTCGTGCTCTCGAGCTCGCTCGCCGCGAAACACTAGAGAGTGGTGACACAGTCTACGATGTCGCGATCGCAACGTTCAGCCGTAAGCTTGGTCAGGCCCTTGCGCGCTCTGGAGACGCTGCGGGAGCCGATGGTGTACTGCGCGAGGCGTTGGATTTGACGATGCCCCAGAGCGCCGACCGTGCCAAAATGTTGCTCTCCCTTGGACAGATCGCCGCGCGACGCGACCGACCTCGCGATGCCATGCGCCATTTCGGGCAAGCGCTCGAGCTCGTTGCTGGGGTCGCACCCTCGGTCGAGTCGCATCTACAAGTCGCGATCGGACGCATCCGCCGGATCGAGGGCGACCCGCACCACGCGGCCAACGCGTACCGCCGCGCGCTCGAGCTCTTCGCCGAGATCGACGCGTCCGCGGACACCTTTGCGCGCACCCGCCTCGAGCTCGCGGACGCGCTGACTGCCGCGGGTGACCATGAAGGCGCCGCCCGCGAGCTTGGGAGCGTCGAGCGGGACGGCAGGGCCAATGGCGCGACGAGCATGGTTGCCCGGGCGGTCGGCATGCTCGGGTCGATCGACGAGCTGGCAGGTCGGGCACGCGATGCCCAGGTTCGCTACGAGGAAGCCGCCAACTTGGCCGCTCAGGCCGGCGATGCCCCCGGTTATCGCCGCTGGCTTTCGGCCAGCAAAACGCTCCGGGCCAGCATCTAGCTCTCTGCTATGCTTCGCCGTATGCGGCGCTGCTGGTGGATCTGCGTTCTGATCGCTGCGTTCGGCTGCGATACGCTCGGTGAGTTCAGCACCGGGGACGGGGAGGTCTA
>JAFDAJ010000211.1 GCA_019313915.1 Deltaproteobacteria bacterium | reverse complement strand
GTTGGCCGAGCCTGTTCTACGAATGGTGGCACAGGGGGCAAGGCAACCTGGACTGGGCGCTCGGCGCCGAGCTGGTGTACGGGGACTGGTCGGGCGCATTCTCGGATGTGAGCGCCGGTCTTGCGCTCAACGCTCCGCTCCGCTGGCATGTCCACAACGGGAAGCATGCCAAGGCCACAACCGACGTTGGGATTCGGTTCACGCCGGGTGCCATGGTCGGCGGTACCGACCGTGGCCCGGTGCCTCCCGTCGGTGTTCGGCGTGATCAGCGTGTCATGGGTGGCCTACGGGCCGAGCTTGCGGGCCGAGCTTGCGGTTCCCATCTCGATCGACGTGCATGACCGGGTCAGCGTGGTCACCGGGGCGACGATTCCGCTTACCCTGATGTTCGCAAAAGACGTGGACCCTTGGGGGATCATTCCACTCTTGGTTCGCATGGGTGTCGAGATCAACGCCGCCCCCAAGGTGGCGCCTTTCTTTCTGTTCGAGCTCGGTCCGGCCATCCGCATCGGAAACACCAACTCAAATGTCGACTTCGCCTTTCGAGTCTGGGTGGGAACGGCTTTCTGGTCGGTGCTCGGAAACTAGCACCCACAGAAGACCCGCGTCGGCGATCGTGATAACGAACTCTTCCCAGGGGCGTCGGCGTCGCAGGTTTTGCTATCCGGGCGGAACGCCAACCTGGGTTGGTTGGCTCTCCCAAGGGTTAGTCAAACCATTCCTTCTGTAGCTCTTCGAGCGCTTCGTGCATCATTTTCTCTAGCGCCATGACGTGGAATCGGTAGTGCTTGGAGAGTTGGGCCGAGAAGCGGGACTCGTGGAAGCAGCGGACGAAGATTTCGAGGCTCCGTGATCGCTTGCGAAGCAACATGGCCAGTCGAAGGTTCAGGGAGTCGCTGTCGGTGCCGAAGATGAAGACCGGGGGATGGGCCGCATCCTTGAGGAGTGTGTCGAGCTGGTCCCAGACCGTGGGATCTTCGGCGTCGCCGTCGACGACGTCTACAGGAAAGGCGGATTCGTGGGTCTGCATGTTGAACGCAGCAACGGCGTTTTTCGCGGCTCGGTCGACGATCACGACTCGCTCGAGGTCATCGCTCGCCTCGCGGCGTAGGTGTTCCAGCATGGTTTGACCGAACCGCCCAAACCCCACGAGAACTACAGCGTCGCGCGCCGACGTTGCCTCGAAGCGTGGAGCGAGATGCTGATCGTACAGCCGTTCCGCTGCCATATGATGCATGTTGAAGGCGCGGATGCGCTGCCCCTCACTATCCCCCATCAGCCGATCCATCTCTCGCTTCATACGGATGTCGTCGATGTGCGCGACGACCGACATCGCAGGCTCGGCTTCGAGCACGGCCCACGCCGCCTCGAGATTGATGAGGTCGTCTCCCGTCAGCAGCGCGACACCTTTTGCACGGCTCAAGGAGAGTATGTCCAAGGTCGACGTGTTGCGGATATCGGCGCAGACATAGGGCGCGCCGTATTGATGTCGTGCCTTCGCGAGAAGCCGCTCACTCTGCTGTGTGTCGACCAAGAGCACATGCGGGCTTTTTGTTCCCGCATGGAGGGTCTCGAGAAAGAGCTCCCCGAGTTGGCCCACACCGACGACGATGATGTGGTCGCGGAGATTCCGCCGTTGAATCCACGCGGGCCTAAGAACGCGCAACGCACTTTCCACCAGCACGCCCGTAGTCACTAGCGGTGCGAGAAAATACGCCAGCCACAGCGCGGTCCGTGCGCCGTTCGGACCGTCAATCGGGACCCCGAGATCGAGGCCGCCAAGTACGAACAACCCGAGCGAGTAGTACACATGCGTCAGGATCCCTGCACCCAGCACGTCTGGTCGGTCCGAGACGACCACCCCGCTCCGAAATGCATAGAGCGCCAGTCCGAAAGCGGAAACCGCCAACGCAACGCGCCAAATCCAGCCAATCGGCGACCGCATGAGGCACCCTATCGCAGGAGCGCAAGGACGAGAACCCTTGCCGGGCGGCCACGTCTGCTACGACCACGTTGCCCCGATCGGGGATTGTTTAGGATGGCCACTGATCCGGTTTTTGCACCAGTCATCCATCAGGATCTTTCTTCGCGCCGATGTTCCATTGCAGGCTCAGCGCGATGAAGTGGATTCCGGTGTTGTCGTAAGACCCGACCACATCTCCGTTCAACGGCCCCCCTTGCTGATTGACCGACATATCGCCGAACCATGCGAGCGTGTAGGCGAGACCCAAGTCCACCGCAGGGACGATCACCCATTCCGCCCCGACACCGAAACGAAACGCTTGGCCCATGGGCGCGTCTATGGTGCGGTTCTCATCGGTTACGGCGGAGCTGTCGTACGCGAATCCCAAGGAAAGGATCCACTGCTGGACCGGCGCGAAGCGCGTTCCAACCGCGACGTGCGCAGTATCTTTGTACTGGCGATCTACGACCAAGCTCTGCGTATCTTCGGCCGCTACCGTGACTCCGATTAGGCCGAACTGTTTCCAGTTTTGCCAGCCGAGGTTGCCCATGAGCGCCCACTTCGCGTTGAAGTCATGGTAGGCACTCAACACCAGCGACTGAGGGACTTTGATCTCCATATGGATGGTCGAGTTCAGCAGGCCGCTCCTTCCGAGCGCCGTCGTGAGGATGGGCCCGAGCCCCGTGAAGTTCGTAGGAAGGTCGAAGTTGAGCTTCACGGGCGAGAGATAGGTCATGCCGACCCGGGTCTTTTCTTTGATCGAAAACAGGACACCCACGTCCGCGCCGAAGCCAACATCCGTGTCGTTCAGGTCGAGCCTGCCATCCGGAACCATGGGCCCCGGGTTATTCACAGCCTCGTTGAAGTCGAAGATGCCGAGCATGATGTTGAAGCCGGCACCGAGTGCAAACCAATCGGTGATCTGAAAGCTCACCGCCGGCATGACCGAGAATCCCACGAGCAGAGTCTTCTCGACGTCGTATCGGCCAACGAACCCTTCGTCGAAACTGAGCGCAGAGCCGAAATAGGAAAAGACACCGACACCAATCGCGACGACGTCGGTCACCGACTGTGCCCAGAACAGACTGCCACCAGGGATGAGCCCCACCGGGTTGCCGCCGTTGTTTCCCGGGACCGTGGTTCCGCTGCTCGCCTCGAAGCCGAACTGGCCGTAACCGAGTTGCAGCCCCACCTCGAGCTGCGGGACTTCGAGTTGATTCATGCCTGCCGGATTCTTGAATAGGGTCGCGGCGTCTTGGGCTCTGGCGGACCACCCCGCAGCCGCGAGGCCAACGTCAGGGGTTCCGAGCTCCCAGAGTTGGATACCGCCTGCGCGCACAGCACTCGTCGGAAGCAGCGCGCCTCCAACGAACCCGAGACAGAGAAGGAATCGGGATACGGGTGTCACGCTCATCATGGCCTCCAAATCCGCCGTACTGCTACTTGAAGATCGGTTCGTAGTCGGTGTCGTAAAGCTCGTTGATCTCGTCGTAGATCGGTTGGACGATCTCGGGGTACGGGAGCACCCCGGACTTGGTGAAGTCGGAGAACGGAACTACCTTCGACGTGTCGGGCGGGTTCTTCTTTTTCATCGGTGGACTCGGCCAGATCTCTTCGTCGACGGCGGACATGCGCACGCGAATCTCGTCTTTGGTGACGTTGAAGACCATGTAGTCCAGCGCCAATGCGAGAGGCCCGTCGTAGGTCTGGCGGACGCGGCGCATCACCTCGGGCTGTGTGTCAAAGTCGTTGTAGAAGTGATAGCCGACGGCCAGCCGAGGTTTCGTCATCGACATCACCTTGCCAAACTGCTCTGGCGAGGTGTGACCCTGCGTCCCGACGTTCAACGCTTCGAGAGGGGCAAAGCCTTGCCTCGTGACCAGCAGCACCGAAGGCAAGAAGCACTCGTGAATCGCGATGTCGGCGCCCTTGGTGTGCTCGGCCCACCACTTGTTGGGAATGGTGTCGCTCGAATAGGCGAACTTCAGCCCGTTCCACTCGAGAATGAAGCTGACCGCGCCGTCGAGACCATGGACCGCCGGAATGCTTCGAATCGTGACGCCCTTTTCTTCGTAGATGACCTCGTTGACTGCGTCGAAGGCAAACTCAGTGACGTCCAACTGCCCGCCGCGAAAATCGACGACCCCACCTCGGGTCGCAATGTCCCAGACGTACATCTCCTTCATGCGCTCCATTGCCTGCTTGGTGCCGTACTCGGGGGTCGCTCCGCTTGGGCCCCAAATGCGGAGCGGTGTCAGGCGATTCATCACGGTGCCGCCCAACCAAAACGACGGCAGGTCGCCCATGTGGTCGACGTGCAGATGTCCAAAGTCGTATGGAATCTTCTGAGCCGCCAAGCGCTCGTGGCACCCGCTACCAATGTCGAAGAGAAACTTCTCGCCGTTACCGAGCTCGACGAGCCAACACGCCGCCGCTTGCTTGGGTCGTACACTCGGCATGCCGGTGCCAAGCGCCACGACCCGCATCTCGTTCTTCCCCAGCGATTCGGTCGCCGGATAGTAGACATCGAGCTCGGCCTTTTTGGCGGAGGCGGTTTCGGTGAGCGGCGCGACTCGGCCTGCGCGCTCATCGGAACGACCCCAAAGATATCCCCCGACTATGGCGACGACGAGCGCAATAGCGGCAGCGCCTTTGCTAGCTGATGACATGACCCCGACCTCCGAGGGCCGATACTACTGATCAATATCGCTCAGCGGTAGCCATATCCTGCCAAGCGGTGACCGTTTGGTATCTCCCCGCGATCCGGCATTCGAGCGGCTCGTTCAACGGTACGTTCAAGGTATACCAACCTTCGACGGCTTGCTTTCGCACGCGCGCGTGCGTCACCCTTGGCAGGAACAGACTGATGCGTTCGAGCGGCGCGAGCTTTGCAGACGCGCGAAAACCTCTGCCCGTAGCCAAGATGTCGAGCTCGGGAGTCACAGGTAGCAGCAATTCCGAAAACTGGTCCGGATCGTCCGTCGACAGGGCGACGACTCGAGGGATTTCAGGCGCCACTTGTCGACCCTGCCAGAAGGCCTCTCCGAGGCCAACGGGGAAGTCCTGAGAGATCAATCTTCGTTACCCATCGTCTTCTCCAAATCCGATCGGCGGTTCCACTCCGCCTCTCATGGGCCCTACGCCGAGCGCTCGGGCTTGGATTAACCAAGAGTGAAAAACGCCCGAGATGGGTTGCTTCCAAACAAGAAGAGTCGCCGCACACATGCCCCCACCGACCTACCTACGCCGACGTTGTGATCTGTCTTACATTCGGCTACCTCGGCGACCGCACATTTTGGCCAAGATGCGAACTTCTTCATAGCGAGCTGCACCCATGAAGTGTTAGCGTGACCGTCCCCGTCCCCAGGAGAAGTTCATGCCGAGCGTGCGTTCGACGTCGTCGTTAGTTTTGTGTCTTGCTGCCGCGCTCAGCGTCGCAAGCTGCACCGGCGATACGTCCACAAGTGAAACTGGTTCACTCAGTGTCAATCTCCAGCTTCGAGGTGAAATCGAGATCCACCAAGTCGCTTGGGAGATCACCCGAACCGATATGGAGCCGATGAATGGCACCATCAACACGAGCGCGCCCGGGTCGACACCGTCCGTCGAGGTCTTTGGGCTTCAGCCTGCGACCGACTACACGATAACGATGGCCGCCTCCTCGGTCCTTGGTGAAACGTCATGCGGCGGGTCGGCCGACTTCGACGTCGAGCCCGGTGTCTCCACCAGCGTCATGGTGTTGCTGAACTGCGAGCCACCTGAAGTCTTGGGAGGCGTTCGAGTCAATGGAGAGATCAATGTGTGCGCGGCCCTCCGCGTCGTGGTGGTGGCCCCGCTCCAGACCTCCGTTGGCAACCACATCGAGCTCTCGGCCGTGGCCGAGGACACCGAGAGTGACGACATCGCGTACCTGTGGGAGACGACGAACGGTTCGTTCGACGATCCAAACGCGGCGGACACCATCTACACTTGTGAACAACTGGGCAATCACGACATCACCGTCGTGGTGTCGGACGACGACTTCGAGTACTGCATGTCCGGCTGGACGGTCCGAATCACTTGCGTCGAAGGCGACGGTGTCGAGTGTGAAATCGACGAGGATTGTAGTGTTGGCGAGGTCTGTACCGACAACGTCTGCGTCCCCGACTTCGAGTGTCGCTTCAATCTGGACTGCGATGCCGGCGAGATCTGCGTCGATGCCGTCTGCGTTCCTGAGTCAGACTGTCAGTTCAACCAGGACTGCGATGCCGGCGAGATCTGCGTCGATGCCGTCTGCGTTCCTGAGTTAGAGTGTCAGTTCAACCAGGACTGCGATGCCGGCGAGATCTGCGTCGACGCCGTCTGCGTGCCCGACTTCGAGTGCAACTTCGACCGGGATTGTGCTGTCGGTGAGATCTGCGTCGACACCGTCTGCGTTCCCGACGTCGAGTGCAACTTCGATCTGGACTGCCATGCCGGCGAGATCTGCGTCGACCACGCTTGCTTGCCTGACGTCGAGTGCAACGTCGACCAGGACTGCGATGCTGGCGAGATCTGCGTCAACAGCCTCTGTATCCCTGACGTCGAGTGCAACGTCGACCAGGACTGCAATGTTGGCGAGATCTGCGTCCGCAACGCTTGCGTGCCTGACGTCGAGTGCAACTTCGATCAAGATTGCAACGCTGGCGAGATCTGCGTCAACAACGTGTGCGTCCCTGACATCGAGTGCACCGTCGACCAGGACTGCGAGGATAATAATGAGTGCACGGTGACCACGTGCAACGTTGGCACCAACGTCTGCAACAGTACGAACGTCCAAAACGGTACCCCGTGTGACAACGGAGATGGCATCTGCACGGTGGGCGAATGCAGGACGAACGACCTCTTGGGCACCGACTTCGTCATCGTGTTCGAAGCAAATTTTCTCCCCCCCGCACTGACCTTGTTCTTGTCCGGCCCGCAAGCCACCGCGGGCGTGGTTTCCATCCCCTCAGCGGGATTCACTGAACCGTTCGTCGTCACTCCGGGCAACGTCACCAAGGTGTCCCTGCCGCCCCATTCGGAGATCACGTCGAGCGATGTCATCGAGCAAGGGGCTGCCATACGGGTGTCATCTACGGAGCCGATCACCGTGTACGGTTTCAATCGTGTACCGCGGGGGACGGATGCCTTTGCGGCCCTGCCGACGGTGGCTCTGGGCCAGCGCTACCGCGTCGCTGCTTGGACCGGTGGAGTCAATGGCCCTTCACAACTCGCAATTGGGGCCATCCCCGCCTTTGACGGCGACACGACGACACCCACCACGGTGACGATCACGCCTGCGGCCGCCGCCGGTGGCCGGCCCGCGGGGGTCCCTTACTCGATCGTGCTCAATCCGTTCGACGCATATCAACTGCAGTCCAGCGGCGATCTCACGGGCTCCCTCATTGAAGCGGATCGGCCCATTTCGGTGTATGGCGGCAACCGCTGTGCCAACATCCCCATCCAAGAGATTGGTTTCTGCGATCACGTCGTCGAACAGATAAATCCGGTTTCCACCTGGGGCGCCGAGGTGCTTACCGTTCCGCTGGCCACCCGCACGTTGGGTGACACGTTCCGTATCCTGGCCGACCAGAACGGGACCTTGGTTCAGCTCGAAGGCGCGTCGCCGGAATCGATCACGTTGAACGCGGGTGACTTCGCGGAGCGGAATCTCGTAGGCAGCTACCGCATCACCGCGAATGCGCCCATCCTAGTGTCCCAGTACTCGAACGGCAGCCAGTGGGATAGCTCCACGTCCGATCCCTTCATGATGCTGATTCCATCGGCTGCTCAGTTCATCAAGTCATACACATTCGCAACGCCGGGTACGGGCTTCCCAACGAACTTCGCCAATGTCGTGGCCCTCACGACCGATGTGGCGGCCGGCGTCGTGCAGCTAGATGGAACGCCAGTGCCCGAGTCGGCATTCACCGCTCTGCCAGGCACGACCTTTTCCGCCGCTCAACTCCCCATATCGGTCGGCACGCACACCCTTTCGTCGCCCAACCCCCTAGGCCTCTACGTGTACGGATACGAAAACTTCGACTCCTACGGCTACCCAGGCGGCTTCAGATAGCAGGGCACCTTCTAACCGCGGTCAGATCTTTTCTCAGGGTCCCCCAGACCCATCAGTGATCCCGGATTCATGATGTTGTTGGGATCGAAGTGGCGTTTGAGCGCCCTCAGCACGTCCATCTGCTCCTTGCCCAGATGCTCTTCCATCCACGGAGCGAACAGTTTGCCGACACCGTGATGATGCGTGGGCGACCCGCCCGCGGCCACCATCCGATCGACGACGCTGTTTCGGAGTGTCTGGAACTCCTGCTTGGACGTGAAGCGGGTCCCGAAGATGGCGTACAGATTGGTCCCTTGCGGATAGAAGTGGGAGGCGTGGGTCAAGCACATCGTATCGGGATGGCTCTTCACAAACTCGCGGATGGCCGCGTAGACCGTGTGGATGTTGTCCCAGGTAACCGGCGTCTCCACGGTGTCGATCATC
>JAFDAJ010000210.1 GCA_019313915.1 Deltaproteobacteria bacterium | reverse complement strand
GGTAGGCGCAACGGTAGGTGAAGGAAAATCGTAGTTATTTTTCCTGGTGGCGTCCGGGAGCAGGAGGGCTACAAACCAGTGGTGCGCCGGATCAAGGGATCCGGGGCACCTAGGCATCCACACAGGAAGGGAATCGAATGACCGACTCCGCAGCAGAATGTACAGACATACCCACCCACCAGCAAGCGCTCGTTTTACTTGAGGAAAACGTCCCAGATTGCTGGGTTCCTGGGCTCACGATCATCTGTGGCCCCGAGCCCCACACCCACGGACCCGAGCGCGAGCCCTGCACCGGCAACCGAGGCAAGCGCCCGCTCGAACCTGGGTTTAATGTCAACGCCGTCGAGCGGTACAAACGATTCAAGCGCGGCGAGTACCACATCCCCAGCGCCCGAGCTGCGATGGCGAAGCACATGGCGAAGGGCGGGAACATCGGGCTCGTCCCGCCGCCCGGTGTAGTCATCCTCGACGCCGACACGAAAGCCACCGTCGATCTATTGCGGACGACGCTCGCGGCAGGCACGCCGTTCGAGAAGCGAGGCGACAACAAGGCACACTACCTCGCACGCTACGACAGCGCGGACATTGATCTCAAAAGTAAGCAGCTCAAGTGGACGACCGATGGCGAAGAGTTCGCGCTCGACCTCCGCATCCCCGGCAAGTCGCTCGCGGTCATCGCGCCTAGCAGACACAAGAGTGGCGAAGACTACCAATGGTTCGAGCCACTGCCCGATGACATTGATGATGTGCCCTGGCTGCCCGAAGACATCACCAACCTACTACGCACGTTTCATCGCCCGCGCACTGAGACCCGAGTCAACCCCGAAGAGATGCCCGGTCACGATCGACTGCGCGCCTACGTCAATCGATGGTGCCGCTACAGCAAGACCCAAGAGGCAGTCTTCGAGAAGGGAGTTGAGTATGCGGGAGAGATCTACAAGGACCGCCCCGAGCGACTCGCGGGGGTTGTTGCAGCGGGTGGCGAGCTTGCGCGCCTTGTTAGCTCGGCATGGGATAAGTGGGGTTCAGCAAACCCTCGCGAGCGCGACCGCACGGACGCAGGCTTCGTTGAACTCTTCGAGGCCACCTACCCCGTCCTGCGATGGGAGTTCGTCGTCGAAGCCAAGTCCTGGCGCATGTGGGACGGGCAGACATGGCGCGAGAGCCACGAAGAGTTCCTAGGCACGCTGGTAGGTGGCATGGAGCAGCGGCTGTTCGAGGACGCCGCCCGCGCCGTGAACGATCAAGACCTGCGTGACCAGCTCGCGCTGATGTCGCGCGCGCTGCGGCAGGCGTCCAAGGTGAAGTCGATCGTCGCCTGCATGCGGTACATGTTCTCTGTCTCGATCGGCATGTTCGACATGAACCCCAACCTCGTGACGCACCCGGCGGGTCTCGGTGTGCCTGCCGTGACCGTCAACCTGCGGACCTGGGCGACGTATGAGCCCCGGCCCTCGGATCGCATCACCAAGTGCGTCAACGCGCCCTATGTAGTGGGGATACGGAGCGCGGAGTGGGATGCGTTCCTCGACGCAGCGCTCGGCAACATCGAGACCCGGCGCTACTTCCAGAAGGCGTTCGGGCTGTCGATGTCGGGCTCGGTTCGCGAGCACGTCTTCATGTTCCTGTTCGGGATCGGTGGCTCGGGCAAGTCCACGATCCTGAACGCCATGGCGAACTCGATGGGGGAGCTGGCTGCCAAGTGCGCGATGGAGACCTTCACCGGGAACCAGAGCACCGGCAGCTCGCCAACGCCCGACATCGCACGCCTCAAGGGCGTCAGGCTCGCGATCTGCAGCGAGATCGGAGAGAAGGCACGCCTCGGTGCGCGCATGAAGGATCTCACGGGTGGTGACACTATTGTGGGTCGCCCACTCTTTGGCAAGGTCATCGAGTTCAAGCCTCAGTTCACTGCCTGGGTGGGCGGGAACAAGGAGCCCCAGGCGGACTTCATGGACACGGGCGTGTGGCGTCGGGTGCGCCAGATCCCCATGGACAACGAGTGCAAGAACCCAGACGGCGAGCTGCCGGATCGATTGGAGGAGGAGGTTGCACAAGCCGCCATCTTGCAGTGGGCGTATGAAGGGCTGCGCGCGTATCAGCGCGAGGGTCTCGGGTCATGCCCCGCGGTCGAACGCGCGACTGCGAACTACCGCGCACGACTCGATCCGATCGAGGATTGGTGGAACGAATGCGTTCACACGGGGCCAGGGGAGCGCACTTCTGTCACAGAAACTTTCACGCAATATGTGGCCTGGATGGACGAGCACTTCGGTAGGTGGACGCCAGGGGAAGTAGCGCGCCCAAGCAAGCGAATGTTCGTCGAGCAGCTCAAAGAGCGGGGGGTGCTGTCGGTGCGAGGGACGGGCGGCAAGCGCGTGTTCGAGGGTTTGGTGCTTTTGGACGGTAGTTTGAGTGACTCTCGATCGAGTGTCGAAGAGCTGCCCAACCTGCCGGACGAACAGGAGTAATCCTGTTTGACAGTAGTTTCGAGTGACTCGCGAAGGAAAATGTTGATAGCTCTCGGGGGAGGTAGTAAATAGCTAGAGCTATGAGAATTTGGGGTTTGAGCGTCACTTGAGTCACTCTCGCCCACCAGCGACACCAAACCGCGCCCGCGGTGTAAGTATTCGACGGTAGGCGCGACGTTAGGCGAACGGCGCTCAGGCGCTGGCGTAGGCAGGGTAGGTGGGTATTCTACGCGCGTGATCCGATCCAAGAAGCCACGCGCTCTTACTGTGCTGCAACAAGACTTCGTCACTGCGTACCTTGGGATGCCGCTAGACAAGCGCGACATCGAGAAGGCTGCTCTGCAGGCGGGTTACTCGGAAAAGACGGCCTACGCGTCTGGGCGGCGTCTGCTGACGAACTCGTTGGTGCAGCGAGCGATACTTGAACGAATGCCGAAGGAAGCGATGGAGCTGGCTGTGATTGACAGCGCGTGGATGTTGCGGGAGCTGGCGAACCTTTGGGAGACCCCACTCGGTGCGCTCTTCGAGGACGGCAGGCTGCGACCCATTGACCAGATGCCCGAGGCCGCGCAGAAGCTCATCGCCGGGTTCGAGATCACCGAGCTGACCGAGCTGGATGATGAAGGTGAGCTGGTGACCAGCACGCGCGTCGGCAAGATCAAACTCATCGACAGGCTGCGCGCACTCGAAGACATCGGCAAGCACACGAAGGTTCGAGCCTTCGACTCTCCCGAAGAGAAAGAGATTCAGAGTTCATTCGCACAGCTGCTGCGCGCTGCAACAGCCGCGCTCCCCACGTCCACGCTCACCGAGCTGGACATAACACCAAAGGAAGACTGATATGGATGCGACGAATGGCAGGCAGGGATCAGGACCGCGGATGATCCGAGGTGAAGGCATGAAGTCAGCGGGTGGGATCTACTTCGCGAAGGGGCCCGAGTTTCATGCGAAGTTCATGGGCGAGTTTATGATGCCTCGGCGCGCGGAGCTGGTGGCGATGCTCGTCGCATCGACCATTCAGTCTGGCGTGGATGTCACCAAGCTGGAGCCAGGGCAGCGGAAGGACATCGCGCGCGGTGCCTACAGGATGGCGGACGATATGCTGATCATCGAGCGCGAGACGCTCGATGAGCGGATGGCCGAGTATTGGGATCTGTACATGTCGCACTCGAAGGAGACCGACGACGTGATGGCAGCGGTCGAGGACTCGCACAAGGACTACTCGCTCAGTGAGTGAGGGATGAACGTCAACGCGATCAGCGCCAAGATCCTGGCAACCTGCCTGCATGATCCGCTCAAGTTCGTCAACACCGTCTATCCGTGGGGTCAAGCGGGGACCGTGCTTGAGAAGGTCAAGGGTCCACGGGCTTGGCAGAAGGAAGTGCTGATCGAGATCGGTGAGCACCTAATAAGCTCACGCAAGCACGAGCCGCTGAAGATCGCTCGGGCCTCGGGTCATGGGATTGGCAAGACTGCGCTGATGTCCTGGGTGAATCAATGGGCGATGTGTACGATGGTCGAAGCGCGCGGCGTCGTCACTGCCAACACCGAGAGCCAGCTCCGAACCAAGACTTGGCCCGAGCTTCGCAAGTGGTACAACCTGCTCGCGGTTAAGGATCTGTTCCGCGTGGACAACACGGTGTTCCGCTGTGACGATCACGATTCCGAGATGACGTGGCGTTCGGATGCGATCCCTTG
>JAFDAJ010000209.1:970-5140 GCA_019313915.1 Deltaproteobacteria bacterium | reverse complement strand
TTCAGAAGAATCACGCTCGACAACGATGAGGCAATGGTAAAAGAGGTCAGTAGGGCATCATGGGCGAGGAAATCGAACGAAAGTTTCTCATCACTGGAGACGGCTGGCGCGAGACGGCCGAAGGCGTGCGGTACCGGCAAGGCTTTCTGTCGACCGAGCCCGAACGCACGGTTCGCGTCCGCGTGGCGGGTTCGCGGGGCTCGATCACGGTCAAAGGTAAGAACGTAGGCGCGCGTCGCCCAGAGTTCGAGTACGAAATCCCGGTCGCCGATGCGGAGCGGATGCTCGACACCCTGTGCAGGCGCCCACTGATCGAAAAGGTCCGCCACACACTCACCGTGGGCACTCACACCTGGGAGATCGACGTCTTCGAAGGCGACAACGCAGGTCTCGTGGTTGCGGAGATCGAGCTCCGCAGTGAAGACGAAGCGTTCGACAAGCCCAACTGGGTCGGCGACGAAGTCACCGATGATCCGCGCTACTTCAACTCCAACTTGGTCGCCAATCCGTACCGTACTTGGTAACCCTACCGATCCAAGAGCTCGAGCAGGATGGTCCGACTGAATCTGTAATTTCACAGTTTGCTGTGGCGAGGTGGTAGGGTTGGTGGATGGACATTCTGCGCACTCCCGACGAGCGCTTTGAGAACCTGCCCGACTATCCATTCGAGCCCCACTACTGCGAACTCGATGGCCTTCGGATTCACTACGTCGATGAGGGCCCATGCGATGCCGCGCCGGTGCTGCTTCTTCATGGCGAGCCGTGCTGGAGCTATGTCTACCGAAAAATGATCCCGCCCCTCGTCGCGGCGGGGCACCGCGTCCTTGCGCCGGACCTCGTGGGATTCGGCCGATCGGACAAGCCGACGCGCTGCAAAGACTATACGTACGCACGGCACGTCGCTTGGTTGACCGAATGGTTCTTGGCCATGGACCTCAGTCGGGTCACCTTGTTCTGCCAAGATTGGGGCGGCCTCATCGGGCTTCGGGTCGCGACCGAGCACCCCGAGCGCTTTGACCGTATCGTCGTCGCCAATACTTCCTTGCCCACCGGCGACCAGAAAGTTCCTCTCTCCTTCAAGGTATGGCGCCTCTTTTCACAATGGGTACCGCGCTTTCCGATTGGCAGGCTCATCCAGTTCGCATGCGTCCGCCCGATGCCCCCCGAAGTCCGCTCCGCTCACGACGCGCCGTTTCCAAACGAGCGATACAAGGCCGGCCCTCGCGAGCTCCCGGCCATTGTCCCAATCCGATATGACGACCCTGAGTGCGTGGCGAACCGACGCGCCTGGGGGGTGCTGGAGAAGTGGGACAAGCCCTTTCTCGTTGCGTTCTCCGACCACGACCCGATCAACTCCTTTGCCGAGCCACAATTCCGACAGCGAATTCCGGGCGCGCAAAGGTTCGACCACCCAACCATCCGTAACGCCGGCTACTACGTGCAAGAAGACGCTGGCGAAGAGCTAGCCGGGATTGTGAACGACTTCATCGCGAAGACCCGCTAGCCACCAACAAAACCCTACTGTGGCATTCGGCTTAATCGCGCTCGGCTTGACGCTCGCTTTCACGGAGGACCGATAAGGACGAGTTCTACCAGCTGCTCACCTATCGCGACGACGTGGATCTCAACAAGAAGCTGGCCGTGTGGGAACGCTTCTACAACTTTGACCGACCTCACGGTGCGCACGGCGGCAAAACGCCGTATGAAGCTCTACGGGAGAAATTAGCCTAGGGAAAAACGTCCGGCTTGATTCCTAATATCACAAGGGCGAAAAGTACCGGCCACACGGTCTCATCGACTTTGATACGGCCTCGTCGGGGCAGTGAGGTCGTCCGTCACGCTAACGCTTTGGCCTTACATCCCCTCATCCTCACGGATGGTTTTCACCATAGAGAAGAAGCCCGGGATGGTCATCAGGATCGAGCTCGTCCCGACGAAGAGCATGATGAAGGCGAAGAAATTTGCGAGGGCCGCAGCACTTGCATCGTGCGACATCTCGGCGACCTTCAACTCCACAAGTCCGGTGGGAAACGCAACGACACACGGTCATCGACTCGCTATCGCAGCGGCAACCCCCTTTTCGACGGGAACGGTGATTGCCCAGACCGAGTGCGTGGTCTAGGTCTGTCACATGGAGCTTCCGCCATGTGGCTTGTATCGAACGACTGGACCTCTGGGGTCCATCGGCGAGGGCCAACTCGTCTATTTCCACAACCACGGGAACCCGGGGCCCGGCGTCTACCTTCCGAAGGAGTGGCGCTACAACCGTGCGCAGTTCGAGGAGAAGGGGCAGACCATCGAGGACCCGGGCTTGGTGCGAGTCCTACTGCCACTTCCACCTGAAGGTTTCTATCGGGTGACCGAGTCCTTTCATTGTTGCGAGAAGCAGTGCCGTCTCTTCGAGCAGGACGCGCTGCTGCAACTCGGATACAACGCCGAGGGCGATCCGATTCTCTTCATCCCCGAATTGGTTGACTCGATGTTCGCGGTTCCGGAGAAGGGTTGGAAGACGACCCTCAATACGCTGGGTAACATGCGTCAGCTGCGAGTACCCGTGACCAAGCGCGACGCCTTGCCGCCACAGTAAACAACCAAGCGTGAGCTAGCTCACTTTTCGCTGCTTGATCCAGGTGCCTATACTGATCGTCTGAAACTTGGATGGGTTGGCTTACGAAAAGCATGAGTGAGGGTCGAAGCAATGCCCTGGTCGAAGGCGGGCCGATCGATCGCTGGTTGGCGCGCTTCATTCCGCCCGAGCTAGTGGAAGACCACATCCGAAGCCGAGATCGGGCGTTTCTATTGATGCGCTTCACGATGGTCGCAGCGGCTCTCACATTGCTCTTCGCTCCGTACTCCATTGTCTACTTGACGCTTCCCTACGCGGGACGGACGAGCCTCCTGTACGGGATTAGTCTGGCGCTGACACCCGTGATCTTGCATCACACGCGTTCAATCCGAACCGCCGCCAACTGGACCTTGGCATGTGGGTTCGCGGTCTTGCTCTTCCAAAGTTGGGTTCTTGGCGGCGTGACGAGTCTTTCGTACCCGTGGCTCTCGTGTCTGCCCATGGCGGCGATGCTGCTTCGCGGCGTTCGGGGCGGAGCTCTGTGGACGCTAGTCTCGGTCCTCGGGGTCGTCGGCGTGGGTATTGGGGACATGATGGGTTTACTTCCGAACGGTCCGGCGTTGAGTGTCACTGCACGGAGCGCAACGATGGTCACCGTGGCGTCCCTGACCTTGGCCCTCGGCAGCTTGGCCTGGTTGGCCGAAAGCCGCGCAGAGAGCCTCTTGCAGGACCTGCAGAAACAGAAGCTGGTCTTCCAGGAACGCTCTATTCGTGACTGGCTGACCGGTCTCGCCAATCGTTCCTTGCTCACCGAGTGCTTAATTCAAAGCTGGGAACGCGCCCGCCGGCATGGCCCGCGCGGCGCACTGTTCTTCATCGACTTGAACGACTTCAAGAACGTCAACGACGAACACGGACACGCGGCCGGTGACCAGGTGCTGCGAGAAGTCGCGCTGCGACTGCAAGACGCAGTGCGCTCGTCAGACCTCGTCGGCAGGATCGGCGGAGACGAGTTTGCGCTGATCGTCGAAGGCATCGAGAGCCAGCGCGATGTTGCGTCGCTCGCCGAAAAGGTCGCGCAAACGATCGAGGTCCCGATCGAGCTCGGTGGCATCACGGTCAACGTCGGCGCAAGCATCGGCGTTGCCTTCTTCCCAGACCACGAGTGTCACTTCGGCGACCGAATCACCCTGCCGAGCATCCCAGTAAGCGCCGGTATCACGCGCGGCGAGGTCGATCACGAGTCCGTGAGACGACTGCTCGAGAAGGCCGACGCCGCCATGTACGCCGCCAAGCGCAAGGGCTTACAATACTGGATCCACGAGCACCTGGCAGACGAAACCCTTCGCGGCACCACGGCACGGGTCAGTGAGCCGCCGCCAGCTGCGTAGCGAGGGCATCTAGCTTGAGCGCCCGCATGCGCTAGGGTTCCCGGGTGAAATTGACAATCGGAATTCTGACCGGGGGCGGCGACGTGCCGGGTCTCAACCCGGCCATTCGCGCCGTGACGATTCGAGCCATGCGGGAGGGTCATCGCGTCATCGGAATCCGCCGTGGCTGGGGCGGCTTGGTAGATATCATCCCGGACAAAGACGCCGACAACA
>JAFDAJ010000209.1:0-964 GCA_019313915.1 Deltaproteobacteria bacterium | reverse complement strand
AACGTCCAAGTCCTGACAGAAGACATCGTCGACAGGACAGGACGGACAGGCGGCACGTTCTTGCATAGCTCGAGGACGCGCCCAAGCACCCTGCCCAAACGGCTCCTGCCTTCACATCTACAGGGCAAGTATCAAGACGACGTCAACGACATCACCGATGACGTGCTCAAGAATCTCGACTTCCTCGGCGTCGATTGCCTGATTCCAATCGGCGGGGACGACACACTCAGCTACGGGGCGCATCTGCACCAACGTGGTGTGCCTGTGGTCGCCATTCCCAAGACGATGGACAACGATGTGCCGGGTACGGACTACTGCATTGGGTTCAGCACCTGCGTGACACGCACAATCGAGATGACGCACAAGTTGCGCACTTCGGCAGGCTCGCACGAGCGCTTTCTCGTCATCGAGGTATTCGGTCGCTACGCAGGGTACACCGCATTGCTTCCCAGCATGGCGGGCGCAGCCAGCCGCTGTGTCATTCCCGAGCACGCGTTCGACATGGAGCGCCTCACAGAACTCATGGTCTACGATCGCAATCGAAACCCGAGCAACTACTCGGTGGTGCTCGTGTCCGAGGGCGCTCAGATGTCGGGCGACTCCGATATGTCATTCGAGAGCGAAGAAGCGGACATGTTTGGTCACAAGAAGCTGGGCGGCATCGGAGATCGCGTTGCCAACGGACTCAAACAGCTGTCGCCCAAATACAACGACGGCCGCCGCGTCAACGTGGTCAGCCAACGCCTGGGCTATCTAGTCCGTTCCGGTAATCCCGACGCGATCGACTCGATCGCGCCGATGGCCTTTGGCAACCTCGCCTTGGATCTGATCACCTCGGGCACGTCCGGCCGGCTCGTCTCGGTCCGCAACGGCCGCTACGGCAGCGTCCCGTTGGAATCGATCATAGGGACCAAGAAGGTCGTCGACGTCGAGAAGTACTACGACACAGGCCGCATGCGACCGA
>JAFDAJ010000208.1 GCA_019313915.1 Deltaproteobacteria bacterium | reverse complement strand
TCTACAGGACATTCCTCGAGGAGGCCGTCGAGCGCGCGAACCGGATCAAGGCGGGCAATCCGCTCGATACCGAAACGATGATTGGAGCCCAAGTCTCGACCGACCAACTCGAGAAAATCATGGCCTACATCGACATTGGCAAACAGGAAGGCGCCGAAGTCCTGACCGGCGGCAAGCGCGCCGAGATCGGCGGCGAAGCGGAGGGAGGCTACTACGTAGAGCCCACCATTTTGGCCGGTCACAACAAGATGCGCGTGTTCCAGGAGGAGATCTTCGGGCCGGTCGTGTCGGTGACTTCCTTCGAAGGCTTCGAAGACGCGATCGAGATCGCGAACGACACGCTCTATGGATTGGGAGCGGGGGTCTGGTCTCGCGACACCAACACCGCCTATCGAGCCGGTCGCGCCATTCAGGCGGGGCGAGTGTGGACGAACTGCTATCACCTGTATCCTGCCCACGCCGCGTTCGGAGGCTACAAGCAGTCGGGCATTGGCCGCGAGACGCACAAGATGATGCTTGCGCAGTATCAGCAGACCAAGAACTTGCTCGTGAGCTACGACCCGAACCCGATGGGCTTCTTCTAGTTTTTTTCGGGGTCAGCGTGAGAATCGAACGCGTCAAAGTCACCGAGGCCGCCGTGGAGCTGATTCGAAAGCTCCGCGCGGTCCACGGGCCTCTGTTGTTTCATCAGTCTGGCGGCTGTTGCGATGGAAGCGCTCCGATGTGTTACCCCGCGGACGAGTTCCGGATCGGGCAGAACGACGTGCGACTCGGTGAGGTCGACGGCACGCCGGTTTACATCGGAGGCAAGCAGTTCGAGCTGTGGAAACATACTCAGCTCATCATCGATGTAGTCCCAGGGCGTGGCGGTGGCTTTTCCCTCGAAGCGCCCGAGGGTTACCGATTTCTCACCCGCTCACGCGTCTTCACCGACGAAGAAGCAGCCGAGCTCGCGGGTGCAGATCCCGCACCTCGCGGCCCTTGAAGT
The DNA here is from genome assembly GCA_019313915.1 of Deltaproteobacteria bacterium. Lineage (GTDB taxonomy): Bacteria > Myxococcota_A > Polyangia > Polyangiales > Houyiibacteriaceae > SG8-38. Next base: position 3,198 of record JAFDAJ010000208.1, on the reverse strand, counting down.
GCGCGCGTTGATTGGCGGCGGAAGTCTCTGAGGTGCGATGGCAATCTCGGCCCGTGCCTTGACTGGATGGGCTAGACTCCTGTGGCCCAGTGCTTCATGAATGCGATTCTGACCGAGCCGAATCGATGAACACCCAGATCAAAACCAGTGAGAGCCTGAACGACGTTCGCTACGAGATACGCGGGCAGCTGGCGCAGCGTGCCTACGACATGGAGCGTCAGGGTTCCGAAATCATCTCGCTAAATATCGGAAACCCAGGTCTGTTCGGCTTCCGTACGCCGGAAACCATGCGCATGGCCATGATCGAGAACCTCCCGAGCAGCGAGGCGTACTGCCACCAGAAGGGCATCTTCCCGGCACGCGAAGCGGTGGTGATGCAGCAGCAGGAACGCGGCGTCATGAACGTGACTGCCGAGCATGTGTTCATCGGCAACGGTGTAAGCGAGCTCATTGACCTGACATTGCGCGCACTGCTCAACGACGGCGACGAAGTGCTGATACCAAGCCCTGACTATCCGCTGTGGACCGCGTCGGTAACGCTAAATGGTGGCAGGGCCGTGCACTACCCGTGTCCGCCGGAGAAGCAGTTTCAGCCTGACCTCGATGCGCTGGCCAGTCTGATTACCGGCCGAACCCGTGCGATCGTCATCATCAACCCGAACAATCCCACGGGCGCCGTGTATAGCCGGGAGGTGCTAGAGGCGATGGTAGCGCTCGCCGAGCAGCACAATCTCGTCGTCTTCAGCGATGAAATCTACGACGGCATGGTGTACGACGATGCCGAGTTCATCCCGATTGCGCCGCTGGTGAAGAATACCCTTTGCGGCACGTTCAGCGGGTTGTCCAAGGTCTACCGTGCCTGTGGCTTCCGCGTTGGCTGGGTGGTGTTCAACGGCACCAATGAGCTTGCTACGGATTACCTGCATGGTCTCGATTTACTGGCGTCGCTGCGTTTGTGTAGCAACGTGCCCGGACAGTGGGGCGTACAAACGGCACTCGGTGGGTACCAGAGCCTGAAAGAACTGATTCGTCCGGGCGGGCGTTTGTATGAGTCTCGCCAAGCCGTGGCCAGGGGCGTCGAAGCCAGCGACTACCTGAACCTGATTGTGCCCGGCGGTGCGATGTATGCCTTCGTCGGTGCCAACACAGACAAACTGCCCGGGTTCGACGATCAGGAATTCGCGATGGAGTTGCTGGAGAAGCAGCACGTGCTCGTGGCGCCAGGCTCCAGCTTCAACGTTGACTACCGAAACTACTTCCGCATCACGATCTTGCCGCAGGCAAAGGTAATCGACGACGTATTCCAGCGAATAGAAAAAGTCCTCGGGGATCACTCTCCGGCTCTCTAAGTGCACGACACCAAACCGCTTCTACGGCAAAGATCGCAGCGACGAAATCAGGCCTTACCGCGTTGTAGAATGCTTGGGCTCTCGTGGTGATCGGCATGCGACCAATTCGGAAGAACTTTCCGACGCCGATTCCGAAGGGCACCGTCCAACGGTTGGTGCCGCTCTGCGTCCAGTTCGCCGTGATGATCGGCTCCATGGCGAGGTACCATCCCTTCGGGAAGTTGTAGAAGAGGAGGTACTGAAGAAGGAGCGCGTTCACATCGGGCCGGTTCGCGTCGCCCCCGACGGACCAGAGGTTTCGGACGAGCAGCAGCGCCACCCACCGTTTGGCCGTGATCCCGGCAATGAGCTTGGGTCCGAGCTTCCGCTTGCCGGATCGAAGAACCTCGCGAGACACGCTTGGAAAACCCGCGATCGGGCCTAGGGCGACGTCGAACAACTGGCCTCTGCGTGACCTATGTTGGGCGTCAATTAATAGTGGTCGGTGCGCCGGTTCTGGGGCAGATCACAAGGCATGGAAATCACAGCCTATGTCGTCCACGAAGGCCGCTTCAGCTCGTCAAACGTCGCGTCGCCAGATCAAATTCCCACCACTGCGGTTTGGATCGACGTCCAAAATCCCACTATCGAAGAAGTTGCGGCCTTGGCTGAGAGGCTTGGCCTTCGCTTCGAGATCGATGAACGGGCGCGACAATTCGACGTTTATGGACATGTTGAAGTCGAAGGTGAGCAGCTCACCATGCTCATGATTGCCGGTCGTCCGCAGGCCTTGTTTTCCGCCGACTTACCGAGCACGAAAGTCTTGATACTCATGAGTCCCAATCAGCTCGTCACTTTTCGACTCGGCTCCGCGCCCGGCATCGAAAGGACAGCGCGCGACATCGCAGACATCGAAGTGGGCCCGCAACCGCACGCTCAGTTGTTGATCGCTATCTTGTCGGGTGCCATACACACCACGTCCACAGTCCTCGACGCGGCCGAAGCCGAGGTTCGCCGACGCGCGCATAGCCTCTTCAACGCGGGCAAAAGCGATAGAGCCGAGATCAACCTGGAGAACCTGCTTTCAGAGCTCGGCCCATGGCAGGCACGCATGATCGAGGTCGGCTATGGGCAGAACGTAATCGCGCGCGGTCACGGTGCTCGAGAACCATCCAAAGCTCGGGTTGTCGCCCGACCTCCAAGAAGACCTCGCGCTCATGGAGGCCGACCTCGTTAGCCTGAAAGATTTCGCGGCATCGGTCGACCATCAACTCGCCCGACTGGTCGATGCCACGATCGGTTACATTGGCATCCGGCAAAACGACAGCACTCGCTTGTTCTCGATAATAGCCACGATCTTCATGCCGCCAACGCTGCTTGCAGCCGTCTGGGGCATGAACTTCCAGTTCATGCCGGAACTGGACGACAAGTACGGCTATGCATTCGCGTTAGGCCTGATACTCGTGTCGGCGACGATTCCACTCTGGGTCGCCCGCAAGATGGGCTTGATCGGCCGCTAGGGCTAGGCCATGCAGGGCGGCCTGAGCCATTAGTCGTCGCCCGGCTCAACTCGCTTGGGTTCGTAACGCGTGAAGAAGGCCAGCGCCGCAATGACCACGGCGATCCCCGCACCGTAGTTCAACAATGCCTCGGGTTCGTCCACGCCGGTAGCCCGCCCGAGAAACGCCACCGCCAGGGCGGCTACGATGACGCCGATGATCTTGTCTTCGAGATCTTTCAGGGTGTTGATCTTCGAGCTCATCGGCAGCTCGGTTTCCGCGTTCTTGATGAACAGCTTGTAGAGCCCTATGGCGGCGATGTACGCGACCGTCCCGACCAGGAACAGGTCGATGACCTCGATGACAGCGAG
>JAFDAJ010000207.1 GCA_019313915.1 Deltaproteobacteria bacterium | reverse complement strand
TGTCGTTGTGGGTAGAGACGGCGTCACGCGAGTCGCGTCGTCGGTGAGCCGGACCAAACCGGCACCGCAGCCTTCTGGCTCAGCATCGTGTCCTTCATTGTGCTGAACGCGGCAATTGGATACGCCGTCGCCAGCCCAGGCGACCGTGCGGTCGAACCGCTTTGGCTGTTCGCCGTGGCGATGGGGCTGCACTTCCTCGCGAACGATCATTCCCTGGTCGAGCATCACGGGGAGCGGTACCAACGCATCGGACGCTGGTTGCTCGTCGCAGGCTTGATCACGGGCTGGCTGATCGGAACCCTACCCGCAGTCGAGATCCGCCCAGAGATTCTTGCGCTCGTGCTCGCCTACATCGCCGGCGGAACGATTATGAACATCCTGCGCCACGAGCTTCCCGACACAGACCGATCCGGCGACGTAGTCGCCTTTGCCACAGCGGCCACGGTGTACGGCGCGTTGCTGCTTTCGCTGTCGCCGGGCGGCTGACGCTGAGCGTTTGCCTTCAGACCACGCGCAGCACCCCCCAAGCGCGGCGCACGGGCACCAACAACGCATCCGCGTGGCGCGAGTTTGGGACACGTGTCCCAAGTTGATCCGGCAACACGGATTCACTAGGGTTTGGCGGGGTCTCAGCGTCGAGACCATTCCGCGTAATCGCTATTGAATCATGCGAAACAAGGTGGTCTGAAGCAGGTTCGATTCCCACCGCCTCCACCAAACAAGCGCAGTGATTGCGGTGGGTCTAGCCTTTGAGCTTGCAGAAGGTAGCTTTTGCATTAAAATGTGAGCATGCCTAAGGACCAGGCACAGCTCGCAGCGCGAATCGACGCCCGGGTCAAAGAGGCGGTGGAGGAATACTGCCGCGCTAAGGGTCTCAAAATGAATCGATTCATCGAGACCGCGCTGTTGGATCGTCTCGAAGAAATCGAGGATATCGAAGATGTGAAGCGACTCCGGACGGAGCCGACGCGCCCACTCAAGGACGTCCTACGCGACCTGAAGCGCGATGGCCTCCTATAACGTCGAGCTCACCCGGACTGCGGACAAGCAACTCAGACGAATCGCAAAACGCGACCGGAACCGCATGGTCGAAGCGATTCGCGGCCTAGCTGACAGACCTCGACCCCACGGCGCCCGAAAGCTGCAAGGCTACGACGACGTATACCGCATCCGTGTGGGGCGGTATCGAGTCGTTTACGAAGTCTTCGACGATCGGGTGATCGTGATCGTCCTCAAGGTTGGCCACCGAAAGGACATCTACAAATAGCAAGCCACTCTTGTTTCCGATAGCTCAGGATCCGGTTTCCGGGGGACACACGGTCAACGATTCCCATGCCATCTCCACTGCGCCGGCCATTCCCACGTCGTGCAGACGTTGATAATCTCGCCCCGCGCATTGTGCGTGCTAAAGGAGCCGACGAACTCGGCACCAGCGTCTTCCTGCAGCTCTTGGATTGAACACCTGCCGCGCCATGGTAGTTTCGACGAGTCGAGGCCTGAACCGGTCATGGAGGCCATACACGAGAACGAGAAGCCATAGGATGACGGCTTGAAGATTGCAATCGTCGGTGGCGGCAGCGCCGGCCTCGTGACCGCTCATCTGCTGGACGGGGCGCATCACGTCACGATTTTCGAGAAGGCGCCGGTTCTAGGTGGCCATGTGCGCACCCTCAACCGCAACGTAGATTGTGCTCTTGGGCCGGGGTTGATCCTGGACGCAGGCGTCATCGAGTTCGAACGGCACAACTTTCCGACGCTGATGCGTTTGTTCGACTCTCTTGGCTGCGTGACGCGACCGGTCCCCGGCAACACGACCTTCTGGACCCATGATGGGGTGCACCACCTCTCGCCCGGCTCGATGAAGCGGTCTGGAGGCTCGCTTCGGGAGCGGCTGAGGCATTTCATCGACCTGCTCGAGCTTCGCATGCAAGAGGTCCGCTTCAACCGAAGAACCTCCTTGCCCGAGGCCTCGCTCGACAGACTCACGCTCGGGGATCTGCTCACCGATGCGGACGCGGATCGCTGGACCGCGCTGCTCGCCACCTACGCCTACTCGATCCCCTACGAACGGGTACGGCAGATGCCTGCGGGCCTCACGATCCCGATGCTGCGCGCCTTCGAGCACGCGGAGGCGTGGGTGAGCCTGCGCGGCGGGTCTTGGGATTACCTGGGTCGAATCGTCGAGAGCCTCTCGGCTACGGTGCACACCGATGCCAGCGTGGCCCGGGTGGCGCGCAACGAGAGCGGGGTGAAGGTACACATGGCCTCGGGAGAGGCGCGACACTTCGACAAGATCGTATTCGCTGCGCCTCCAGACCAGACTCTGGCGTTACTCGAAGATCCCACCGAGGCCGAGCGCCGCCGCTTTGCTGCATGGCGCGCGAACCATATCCACACTCTCGTACACCACGATCGAAGCGTGTACAGCCGGCGGGGGCTGGAGCTGATGACCGAGTTCGACGTCATCGAGACTGGGCCAGGCGAGGGGGGTTACAACTGCTACCTGAACGCCCTGTGCGGTGTGCCCGAGACTGAGGAGCGCGCCTTCGGACTCGCCTTCGGAATCGACTCCTGGATCGACCCAGTGAAGGTGGTCCTCCGACAGGAGCACCACACACCCGACTACACGGTGGAGTCGCAGCGCTGGCACCACGAAGTGTCGGCCACCAACGGCGAGAACCATACTTTCCACGTCGGTGCATGGCTCGGGGACGGGCTCCAGGAGGGCGCGGTCACCTCGGCTGTCGCCGTCTCCCAGCTCTTGGGCGGCGCCTCGATTCCGTGAGCGCTACAGGAAGATGTCTCCGGTGAGCTGCCCGTAGAGGTTTGATCCAGTCCAGATCGTCCCTGCGAATCCTGCGTAGCCCGAGCTTGCATTGCAAAAGTAGAGCCCGGGCACCGAACTCTTGAAACTGAGCCGCGACGCGCCCATGTTCGCGGGCGTCATGCTCGATCCATAGGAGTTGCCCCGAGGACTGTTTACGTATCGCTCGTTGGTCGTGGGGCTCCCGAGCATCTTGAACACGATGTGCTCGCGAAGCTTCGGCACATAGTCGCGCTCCACCACGTGAAGGATCGCGTCGAAGATGGTGCGTTTCGCGAGGCTGTACTGCTTCCGATTCGAAAAGTGGAGGTTCTTGAAGCGTTCGTAGTTAGCCACGGTGAGAAACTCGATGATCTGCTTCCCGGCCGGACAGTCGGACCGATCTTCGGTGAGCAGCGTGGGCACCGTGACCGCGAAGCTCGGTCTGGAGTAGTCCCCGCGCTCGAGCATCGCTTCGAAGGCGACGTTCAGATTGGGCTCGTCGGTATGGAACAGATTCGACCGACCGAAGCCATGGTCTCGCAGGTCGAGGCCCTCGACCACGCAGTAGGCCATGAAGTTCGAAGCCGAGTACTCGTACAGGAGCTGATTGCGGACGCGGCTCGAGAATCGCTCTAGGCCCATCATCTCGGCCACTCGTCGCGGATCCATGTTCGCGACGACCTCAGCCCCGTGGAGTTCGTGGACCGGTCCGGTTGCGACGCCGTTGTCGTCGACCTCCTCGGCCATCACCCCGCTGACCCGATCCCCATCCAGCAAGAAGCCGGTTACTCGTCGCCTCAGCCGCACCTCGCCGCCGTGCCCTCGAATGGTCGCGACCAGGGTCTCGATCACATGCTCGAAGTGGCGGGTCGGGTAGTAGGCGCCGCCCATGTAGCCGGTAAACAGTGCCACCCAGGCGAAGAAAGAGAGCTTGCTCGGTGGCAACAAGAAGTCCGGCCACTGCAGCGCGAGCAGAGTCTGCGCCTCGAGCGGAACTCTGAAGGCGTCGAACACGTCTTGGAGCGTGGCGTTGCGGTACCGGACGATCCGACGCAGGCGATGGAGCCGTGTGATCATCCGAAGCGCGCGGGGCGTGGGAGGCAGAGAGTCGATCTCGCGCTCCACTCGGCGAACCTCTCCCAAGAAGGCACGGCAGCGATCGGCGTGCCGCGGAAACAAAGCGGCGAGGCGGGAGGCCAACATGTCCCAGTCGTTCGGGATGTCCAGGGCATACCCGGGCATGCGCATGCGATCGAAGCCATTGCTGTCGAGACGCTCGAAGGTGACCTCGTCCTCGAGCTCGAGCTTGCGCAGAAAGCGGCCGACAGTCTCGTCCGGACCGCAGTTCCACACGTAGTGGAACTGCGCGTTGAAACGGTACACGTCG
>JAFDAJ010000206.1 GCA_019313915.1 Deltaproteobacteria bacterium | reverse complement strand
CTGGGACGTCACCGCGCTACATCGCCCGACGTCCAACCTCACATATCTGAAACGCTTTCCAATCAAGCTCGCGGAGGGCTCGGTTACCGACAGAGAGTCCCTGGATCGAGCGATCCCGGAGGGCACCGACGCGGTCTTCCATGTTGCGGGGGACACCAGCTTCTGGTCGAAACAGAACGCGCGACAAAACGCGATCAACATCGATGGAACCCGCAACATGGTCGATGCGGCCGTGTCGCGAGGCGTTGGAATCTTCATTCATACGTCGAGCGATTCGGCATGGGGCCGCGTCGAGGGGGCGGTCGACGAGGAAACGCCGCTCCTCGGGAAAGACTCGTGGATCAACTACGAGCGCAGTAAGCATCTCGGGGAACTCGAGGCGCTCCAGGGCATCGACCGTGGCATGAAGGTGGTAGTGCTGAATCCTGCGAATGTCGTGGGTCCCTACGATACCAACACGTGGGGACAGCTCTTTTTCCTGCTTCGTGACAATGCTCTTCCAGCCGTGCCTCCCGGAACGACGTCGGTCACGCACGTGCACGACGTCGTTTGGGCCCACCTCAACGCAGTGACGAAAGGTCGAAGCGGCGAGCGATACCTCTTGGCCGGGGGACACTGCGACCTGGCGGACTTCGTTGGGGAAGTGGCTCGAGTGTCGGGTGCCAAGACCCCAAGGAAGGCGCCCGCATGGGTGCTCAAGCTCTTCGGCCGCGTGTCCGTCATGATCGCCGCCGTCACCGGGAAAGAGCCAGACATCACGCCAGAGATTGCCGCGATGACCAGCCAAACGGGCACCAGCTTCTCGAGTGACAAGGCGATCCGTGAGCTAGACTACGAAATCCAACCGATGGAGGTCGCAGTCAAAGACAACTACGACTGGCTTGTGAAGGAAGGTCTTCTTGCCGAATCTGGATGACATGACCGGCGTGCTCGTGCGCCCGCTTCAGCTCCTTCGCGCGCGTCCGCGCAACACACTCGATCGCCTCGTCGCGTACGAGGGCTTTACGCGGGAGGAGCTGTTCCCGGCGCCGAGCGGGCTTCCTCGTGTCCGAACACGTGATCGATGGTCGCTACCGGGTTTCGACAACGAAGATCTTTCTTTCGCATCGTTACACGAGCCGATCGAGCCTCTCTTCCGCGAGCACTACCATGCGCGAAGTCGGCGCATCCAAACGGTATACGCGAGACGAATACGGCCGAAGGGGACCGCGGGGCGTCCGCGCCTGCTCTACATCCATGGATATATGCAGCCGGAAACAGTGATTGAAGAGCATGGGCTCCTGAGCGCGATGGCTCGATCGCTCGACATGGAGATCGTTCATCTCCAACCGCCCTACCATGGCCGCCGGAAGCCTCGGAGCTCTCCTTACGACGGCGAGCGGTACTGGACTGCCGATGTGGTTCGTAGCTTCGAGGCGATGCGTCAGACCATCCTCGACGCGCGCACTCTGCTGTCTGTGATGCTCGGGGAGTCGCCAGGCCCTGTCGGCGTCGCGGGCTTGTCTCTCGGCGGCGCTTTTGCCGCGACCCTAGCGTGCCTCGAGCCCCGCTTTGATTTCTCCGCGCCTTTGGTTGCGCACATGGACATGGGCGCGCTCTTGCGGGATGCCCCGGTGCTCGGCGCCATGCGAAAGGACCTCGCGCGGTTCGGCTGGGGCCCCCACGACTTCGGCGACTTCTTCACGAAGATCGGATGGGACGAGCTAGCACCGGTCATCCCCGCGGACCGAATTCTGCTGTTGGCCGCCGAGGAAGATCGCTTCTTCGACGCGGACGTCCTTCGGGCGATGTGGAGCCGATGGGGCGAGCCCGAGATCCATTGGTACCGAACAAGCCACATGGGTTTCGTCCCGCACATGGTCAGTGCGACAGGTCACCTACGTCGATTCGTCAACGGGCTCAGTCGGCCTTAGGCGCGTCTGTGGTTGCAGGCTCTGTTGGTGCGGGCTCCGGGGGCGCTTCGGCGGGCGCAACCTCGGTCTCGACCTCCGGACCCGCGGGCTCTTCCCTGAGTTTCAGCACCATCTCGAAGTCACCCGTCGTCAATCGGTACACTCCACTGGCGTACTGCAGGTATCCAAATCCGTAGAGCAGCGACTGAACGCCGAGCTCTCCGACAAACTCCACTCGGTGTGTGGGGATGTACTTGATAGGATCCTCTGCGACTCGCAGCAGCGAATCGACGACCTGCTGAATCTGGGCTTGATCTTCGAGCTTGAACACCTCGGTTTCGCTCATCCCAGTGCCCGACGGTAGCGGCACTCGATGAAACACCGTGATGCTCTTCATCTCGCCAAGCGGGGCCATCGAAATCGACGTAGGGGCCTGCACCGCCACGAAGGCCCCGCCTGCTTGAATCGACATGGCGGTCTCTGCGGGTGGCGCGTCGAGCACGCACTTGAACGCGGTCCCGGCCACGGTCACGGTCGAGCCGGTGCCGCTGCCATGGGCCATGGCCGGCGCCGTGTCTTGTTCCGTGGGTTGGCGCCCGTCGCCCTGCGCGAGCTCCTCCGGATGCAACAGCAGATGTGTCGCTCCTCGCTGCGCAGCCTGGTTCCGCGCATCGTTCTCCGCGGACTCTCTAATCACGCTCGGTTTCGAGTAGGCGCCCGACATGCCGCCGCCTCGTCCCAGCACAACGCCCAGGTTCTCACAGCCTGCTGGCTCGTCGTAGAGCATCACGACATTGCTGGCGTTGGGAGTGAGCTGGCTGGCCGTGCAACCGAGCGAGGACGGCCCCAGCGCCAGCGAAACGAGGAGCGCGGCCAGGAAAAAGCGGTAAGAAATTCTAGGCTCCATGGGGGATTCTCCGGCTGCAAGACTGTCTAGCTGAGGCCTGAAGTCAAGGGTATAAGGTCTAGCGATGACGCTGACACAACCGACCCTGGGATCCAGAAAACGCATCACCAGCCTAGAGGAGTACCAGAGCCTCTATGAGCGAAGCCTCACCGAGCGCGAAGAGTTCTGGCGTGAGCAGAGCAATGAGCTCCACTGGTTCTACGAGCCGCACAGTGTGTTCGAAGAACACGGGCCGGGGGAGTTCGTTTGGTTCGGCGGCGGGCGCCTCAACGTAGCGGTCAACTGTGTCGATCGGCACGCAACGACAGACCCCAACAAGACAGCCATCATCTTCGTCAAGGACGAGCCCGGCGAGTACGAGCACATTTCGTTCGCGGACCTCAAGACCTCGGTCGGCCGCGTTGCCAACACGTTGAAGTCGTTGGGTGTTCGAAAGGGAGACCGGGTCTGTATCTACCTGCCCATGGTGCCAGAGCTCGCCTACACGATGCTGGCGTGTGCCCGTATTGGCGCGGTGCATTCGATCGTATTCGGCGGGTTCAGTGCTGACGCTCTTCGCGACCGCATCATCGACGCCGAAGCCAAAGTGCTCGTCACCGCGAACGAAGGTCTGCGTGGCGGAAAGCACATCCCCCTCAAGAACATCGCCGATGATGCTGTCGAGGGCCTCGCCGTCATCGAGAAGGTGCTCGTCGTCAAGCGCACGGACGGTGAAGTCGCGATGGAGGAGGGCCGCGACATCTGGTTGCACGAGGCAATGGCCGAGCAACGCGTCACCTGCCCCGCGGAGTGGATGGCCTCCGAAGACCCTCTGTTCATCCTCTACACTTCGGGCTCGACTGGAAAGCCGAAGGGTCTCGTTCATACCACCGCGGGCTACCTCACCTATACCGCATCCACGTTCAAGTACGTGTTCGACGTTGTCCCGGACGATATCCACTTCTGCGCCGCAGACATCGGCTGGGTGACTGGTCACAGCTACATCATCTACGGGCCGTTAGCGAACGGCGTCACCACCGTGATGTTCGAGTCGGTCCCGACTTACCCCGACGCGAGCAGGTACTGGAACGTCATCGATGATATCGGCGCGACGACCCTCTACACCTCCCCCACCGCATTACGAGCCCTCATGCGCGAAGGCTCGGAGCCAGTGCAGGGCTCCAGCCGTAAATCGTTGCGTATCCTCGGCACGGTAGGCGAGCCGATCAACCCTGAGGTTTGGCGTTGGTATAGCGACGTGATCGGCGAAGGGAAGTTGCCGATCGTCGACACTTGGTGGCAGACCGAGACAGGCGGTGTGATGATCAGCCCGCTGCCAAACGCGACCCCCACGAAACCCGGTTCGGCGACGTTGCCTTTGTTCGGCGTCGAGCCGCTTCTCGTGGACCAAGAGGGCAAGGTCATCGA
>JAFDAJ010000074.1 GCA_019313915.1 Deltaproteobacteria bacterium | reverse complement strand
GACATCACCTTCATGATCGCCGCTGTCAGCGTCGTCTTGCCGTGGTCGATGTGACCGATCGTGCCTACGTTCATGTGTGGTTTGTCTCGGACAAACTTTTCTTTAGCCATCGTTAGCTCCTCATCCGCCCTTCGCCTTGGCGACGATTTCATCGGCGACACCCTGCGGCACCGCCTGATACTCCTTGAACTGCATCGTGTACACCGCACGCCCCTGAGTCTTGGAACGCAGGTCGTTGACGTAGCCAAACATGTTCGCGAGCGGGACAAATGCACGAATCACTTGCACCCCCCCCACAGAATCCATTCCCGTGACATTGCCCCGCCGGGAGTTGAGGTCTCCGATGACCTCGCCCATGTAGTCCTCGGGGACGCGAACCTCGACATCCATCGCGGGCTCGAGCAGCTGGATTCCTGCACGCCTTGCGCCTTGCTGGAAGGCCAGCGAGCCGGCCACCTCGAAGGCAGCCTGGCTGGAGTCGACATCGTGGTACGAGCCGTCGTACAGGGTCGCTTTGACATCGATAACGGGGTAGCCGGCCATGACGCCGCGGGTCATGGCATCTTTAATGCCCTTTTGCACGGCGGGAATGAATTCCTTGGGCACGACCCCGCCGACAATCTTGTTCTCGAACTCGTATCCGCTGCCGGCCTCGAGTGGCTCGAGCTTCACCCAAACGTGCCCGAACATCCCGCGGCCGCCACTTTGCTTGACGTAGCGGCCCTCGGACTCGACTTCCTTGGTGATCGTCTCGCGGTACGCGACCTGAGGCGCACCTACATTGGAGTCGACTTGGAACTCGCGCTTCAGCCGGTCGACAATGATCTCGAGATGGAGCTCACCCATGCCGCTGATGATCGTCTGGCCGGACTCTTCGTCGGTATGCGCGCGGAAGCTTGGGTCTTCGGCCGCGAGCTTCATCAGCCCCACGCCCAGCTTGTCTTGGTCGGCCTTGGTTCGCGGTTCGATGGCGACGGAAATGACGGGCTCCGGGAATTCCATCCGTTCGAGGATGATGGGCGCCTTTTCGGCGCAAAGCGTGTCGCCCGTAGTCGCCGTCTTTAGACCGACCGCCGCACCAATGTTGCCCGTGCGGATCTCCTGGAGCTCCTCGCGGTTGTTCGCGTGCATCTGAAGGATACGGCCGACGCGCTCCTTCTTGCCCTTGGTCGAGTTGAAGACCCCGGTGCCCGCCTCGAGCACGCCAGAGTACACCCGGAAGAACGTCAGCTGACCCACAAAGGGATCGTTGATGATCTTGAATGCAAGGGCGCTGAACGGATCATCGTCTGAAGCCCTACGCTCCATCTTCTTCTCCGGGTCGTCGGGGTCCACACCCTGGATGGGGGGAATGTCGAGCGGCGAAGGAAGGAAATTCACGATGGCGTCCATCAACTGCTGCACGCCCTTGTTTTTGAAGGCAGAACCGGTGAGCACGGGGACGATGCTCTGCTCGAGGCAGCCTTTGCGAAGCGCTCTGAGGAGCTCCTCGTCGGAGAAATCGGTGTCCCCCTCGAGGTAGCGCTCCATCAATGCGTCATCGACCTCGGAAGCCGCTTCGACGAGAGCGGCGCGCGCCTCAGCGGCTTGCGCCTCGAACTCCGCGGGAATTTCCTCGACCTCCCACTCTGCTCCGAGAGTGTCGTCTTTGAAGCGGTTCGCTTTCATCGCGATCAGGTCGATGATGCCCTCGAGCTCCGCCTCCTGGCCAAGCGGCAACTGCACTGCCACTGCGGGCGCGCCGAGTCGATCCTTGATCGACTGGAACGCGCTCGGGAAATCGGCACCGGCCTTGTCCATCTTGTTGATGAAGCAGATTCGCGGAACGCCGTAACGATCGGCTTGTCGCCACACCGTCTCGGACTGAGGCTCGACGCCTTCTTTGCCATCGAACACAGCGACGGCGCCATCGAGCACACGGAGCGAACGCTCGACCTCGATGGTGAAGTCCACATGTCCGGGCGTGTCGATGATGTTGATGCGGAACTGTTCGTCGCCGAGCGGGCCAACGCCAGGCTGCCAGAAGCAGGTTGTTGCCGCGGACGTGATCGTGATGCCTCGCTCCTGCTCCTGCTCCATGTAATCCATGGTCGCAGCGCCGTCGTGCACCTCGCCGATCTTGTAGTTCACACCCGTGTAGTAAAGGATGCGCTCCGTCGTCGTCGTCTTGCCCGCATCGATGTGAGCCATGATGCCGATGTTGCGGGTCCTCTCGAGTGGGTACTTTCTGGCCATTGGATTCTATGAGCTGGACTCGTTTGACTATGGCGCTTCACATACAAAACCCCCTCCGACCCAGAAGCCACCCTCGGGCTTCTTCAACTCAGAGAGGGTTTCGAGAGGCACATCGGTAGCGACGGTTTGTCGCGGTCTTCCCGGTGACTCTCTCTATGTACGCGATGTCATGAGTTCAGCTGCTGCTCCTTGTCCGAGGGGTTTCCGTAGACCTTCCCAGACGCCAAAAAAGTTCCTACCAGCGATAATGGGCGAACGCCTTGTTGGCGTCGGCCATCTTGTGTGTGTCTTCGCGCTTCTTCACCGCGTTCCCGCGGCCCTGCGCGGCTTCTACGAGCTCGCCTGCGAGGCGCTCCTGCATGGACTTTTCACCACGCGCCCGGGAGTACTGAACCAGCCAGCGCATCGCGAGAGCGTTGCGGCGTTCGGCGCGCACCTCGACGGGCACCTGGTACGTAGCGCCACCAACACGGCGGCTCTTGACCTCGACGCGAGGTTTGACGGCATCGAGTGCCTTCTTGAACACGTCGAGCGGCTCTTCTTTGAAACGCTCTTCGATGATGTCGAAAGCGCCGTACAAGCACTTCTCGGCGGTCGATCGCTTGCCACCAAGCATCAGTGAGTTGACGAACTTCGCCACGTGCAGGTCGCCGTACTTGGCGTCCGGGATGATTTGCCTTTTGGGTGCGCTAACTCGACGACTCATGACTTAACTTAGTTCTTGGGGCGCTTGACGCCGTACTTCGACCGCTTGTTGACGCGGTCTGCTTTGTTGGTGTTGGAGGGTCCTGCTGCGCCGGTGGCGTCGAGCGTGCCGCGAACGACGTGATAGCGAACGCCGGGAAGATCCTTCACACGGCCGCCACGAATGAGCACGACAGAGTGCTCCTGAAGATTGTGTCCCTCACCGGGAATGTAGGTGGTCGCCTCGATGCCATTCGAGAGGCGCACACGAGCGACCTTGCGAAGCGCGGAGTTCGGCTTCTTCGGCGTGGTGGTGTAGACGCGAACACACACCCCTCGCTTCTGCGGGCACCGCTGGAGCGCCGGCGAGTCGGTCTTCGATTTGATCTGTTTCCGTCCTTTGCGGACGAGTTGGTTGATCGTTGGCATAACTATCCGAAAAAACGTGCAATTCCTCGAACGCGGGCTCACTCCCCACGCGTCGAAGGGAGCGAAGGATAGGCGCGAAAGACCCGCTGTCAAGCGAAGTGTTCAGCGAATTGATGTGTGGGCATAACTACCTGAAACAACTTATGTTTTAGCCGACGTCGAGCTGCAGTTCGCCGAACGTGGTTAGCATGGATGATCCGCCCCTTCTGGTCGAGGTGGAGCCCCGAAAGAGTCAGAAGTCCAATCGCAATTTGCCGCCCGTTAGGCCGAGCTCGAGCCGAATCTGGGGCCCTGTCGTCTGCGGGCTCTCGATGTCGTCGGGCAATTCGCGCTGTCGGGTGGTTCGAATCACGGGTTTGAAACGGACTTCAGCCTCGATGACGCCAGCGACGGCGAAGCTCAAGAACGCACCTACGCTGACCCAATTGCCGATCCGCAGCGCCTTCTCAACCCGTTGTGCACGCTCGATCTCGTTCGCCGCGGGGTTCTCGTCGCGAAGCGAATTGTGACCGATGAAGGTCGCAATGGATGCGGCCATGAAAGCGGCTTCAGTGACCGCGAACATGATGCCAAGCTTGCGATCCTGGTTCTGGAACTGGCCGATGCCCCAAGGAAGCGCGGCGATCCAACGAGAGTTCACTTTTTCCACCGTCTCCGCGGCGGCAAGCTCCTCGAGCACCTGGATGCGTTGCTGCTGACGGATCAGGTCCTCGACCTCGTTGGTTCGCTCCCGCTCTCGGCGGGCGGCCGCCAGGGCATCTTTGCGCGCGCGCTCGGCGGCCACCTTCTCTTGGACCTCTTGGAAAGTTTGCACGACGGCTTCTGGAAACGCGACCGGATCGATGTCGTAGTCGGGGTCCTCCTCGAGCAGCGATCGAAACTGCTCGCGGGCAGCATCCTTCTTTCCCAGGAACAAATACGTCGCACCCAGGTATTTTCGGGCTTCGAGCCGAACGACGGGGTTGATGGCCCGAGGGACCGCTCCGCCGACGAGCGATTCCAGACCCCGGGCCGCCTTGGCGTAGTTCTGTTTGTCGTAGTTGCGCCGGGCCGACTCGAAATCTGAAAGCTCGTCCGCCGCGACAGACTGCGCGAACGCCGCCATCAAAACGAAAAGTAACCAGGAAAGCGAGGTGCGCCGCATCACCCTAGGCGGGTTCTACGGGGTTTCGGCTTCCGTCTCAAGCGTGAAGGAGTGCTCGGTCAGATCGCCCCCTGCGCGAAGCCGCACGACGCTCTTGTAGGGCTTGTAGCCCGACGCACTGATTTGGACCTGGGCGGTGGCTTGCAGCGAGCTCATGGGGATACGGAGGATCTCCCGAATTCGGCCGGTAACGCGACGGTTCCCGGGAAGCGTGATTCGGACCTTCGCGTCGGCGTGCGTGGGGCCTTTGAGATATAGCCTGGCAGGCTTGTATCGGAGCTTCACCGCGAGCTCGAAGTCGCGAGCGCCGGGTGGAACTCGCCTGCGAACGACGCGCTCTTCACAGCAGCCCTCTGCGCCGACGAAACGAAACGAGTGGTTACCAACCTTGAGCCGGACGCGCCGAAAGTCGGGTCCGTATGGTTTGAGCGGGCTGCCGTCCACGCTGATCGACACGTTCGGCGGATTGGGCTTGAAGACCACCCAGCGCCGGCCCGTGGGCAGCACTTGCTTGTTCGTCGGGTCCGCGGTGGTGGCTCGTTCATCGGTGGTCGGGTCCGTCACCGGCTCGGCCAACCCGTCGGAGCCCGCGGCCTCGTCTGGAACGCCTGGCTTGGCGTTCGGCGTTTCGGCCGTGGCACCGCCCGTATCGGTCGGCAGGGCTGCGACGTCACCTCGAAGCCAAGCTGCGTAGCCGGCCCCCACCATCGCGACCACGAGCGTAAACGCTGCCAGTACGATCAGCGTGTTTCGACGGCGACGTCGACCGAGTGAGCCTAGCAACCTGAGGGCGCGGTCGTTGCCGTCGTCGAGCGCAAGCGCTCTGCTCAAGACCGCCTGCGCCTTCGGCACGTCCCCCGCTCTTGCTGTCGATGCACCGATCGCGAGGAGCCTCTGGAGCGATTGCCGGTGCAGCTCCGTTGCCATCTCAGTCGGGTTGGCGAGGTAACGGGCTAGCGTCTCGTCCGGGTCGTCGATAGCCATCTCGATCAGAAACGCGCGGAGCTCCCCAGCTATCTCGGCCGCGCTTTGATATCGATCGGCTGGGACGCGTGCGAGCGCTTTGTGGATGATTGCAGCGAGATCTTGGCCAATCGCGGGGCGCAGACGAAGCGGGTCCGGATACTCGCCCTCGAGCAGAAGCTTCAGCAGGTGGTGGGGATTGCGGCCGACGAATGGCAGACGACCCGTCGCACAAAAGTAGAGCACCGTCCCGAGCGAAAAGACGTCACTTCGCACGTCGCACGTCCCGCCCTCGACTTGCTCGGGCGCCATGTGACCAGGGGACCCGAGAATCTGACCCGTCACGGTGAAAGTGTGCGCATCGACCATGTACGCGATGCCAAAGTCGGTGAGCTTCACGCAACGGTCTTCATGAATGAGTACGTTCTCCGGCTTCACGTCGCGGTGAATGATCCCTTTGGCATGCGCCTCGCCGAGCGCGCTAGCGAGCTGAAGCGCGATGCAGACGGCGATCTCGGGCGGCACATCTTTGTGCTTCAGGACGAAGTCCTTCAGCGTCGGACCGGTGAGGAGCTCGGCCGCGATGTAAGTCTCGTTCGAAGCCTCGCCGCTGTAGTCGTAGATCTCGAGGATGTGGGGATGCCGCAGCTTTGCAACGCTCTTGGCCTCGCGCGTGAACCTGGCTCGCGCTTCGCTCGTTCGTTGGAGATGCGGATGCAGCACCTTGAGCGCGACGAATCGGTCGAGCGAGCTATCACGCGCTCGGTAGACCGTAGCCATTCCGCCGTGGCCAATCTCGTCGAGGACCTCGTACTTCTCCAACTTGCGTAACATCTGCCCGGAAATTCCGAGGGTATCAGGTTCGAGGGCCGCGCCCCATCCTTCTATAGCGGTTCGAGCGACGCGGGAACGCAGAACTCGAAATCCTCCCGAATGTTCACTCCATCGTCGCCGCCTGCCACGATGAACGCACCGCTCTCCAAGACGATGCCACCTGCCCCGGCCCTCGGAACGGCCAACTGCAAGAGCTCCTGGATCTCGACGTCGGCGCCGTTCCAGCGAACCTCATCGACCTGTTGAGAGCCTTCGCCGCCGATGACGAGCGCACTCTGCGCGGGCTGGAGCGCCCCCAAGCGCGCCGTCGCCCACGGTGGGCCCACGCTCGGCGTACAACTGTTCGGACAACCGTCAAAGCTAAGCGTGTCTTGCCGCAAGGCATCGGTCTCGTCGGTGCCACCGATCCAAAGGGCTCGGCTCTCGCCGTCACCGACGAGCAGGCCGGATTCGCGGACACCATCCATCACGCCCGCGACGAGCTGCCCCGTCACGGCACCTTCGATGAGAACCTCGGCGGTCCCCGCGACGTCGCCGCCCGCGACCAAGACATCGGTGCCGAGCGCAGCCGCGGCCGGGCCCGACCGGGGCTCACTCAACTGCAGAGTGGTTATTTCACCGTCCGGTTCGACCAACGACACCGCCGATTGAGCTTCGCCGGCAAACTCACCACCGATGACCATCGCACCGACCCCGGGCACCGATACGAGCGCCGACCTGGTCCCTGCACCGTTGTGAAGCACGACTGGCGTGATTCTGCGACTGGAGTCGAGCATGTTGAAAACAAAGGGCGCAGCGTTGCTAGGCAAAACCAGGATTTCGACTTCGTCGATCGAAACCGCGCGTGTCTCGCCGAGGTCCGACAGGGCGAGATCTTCCAGGAACAATCGCGATTCCCACTCGAGTGCGTCGAAGAACTCCAGTTGCTCGTCGGACGCACTGGTCCCGCCAGCGATGAGCGCGAATGTGCCGGAGGACACCATGCCGAAGAACGCGCGCGGCGCTTCCAGCAGATTAAACGTCACGCGCTCGCACGACGACGGCGCCGCAGTCACCACCCGCAGGACGCCCCTGCTCGCCGAAGGCACGAACGCCGGAGGAGCCGTCAGAAGCTCGGTCGTCGCCCCCTCGATCTCGACTCGAATGCGAGTGGGCCGCGTAAACGCTGCGAACTCCAACAATGCGTCGAAGTCGCCGTCGGTAATCGGGTATTCGTACTCCGCCGCCGGCAGCTCACCCTCTTGGATGCCGATGCGAAGAGTCGTGGCGTCGGTACCCGCCGCGGGATTGCCGTTCTGGCCGTCGACGATTCGAGCGTCGAAAACGAAACGCGCGCTCGACTCTTTACAAGCAAACGCCCCCACGCAAAGCAACACGAGCAAGACCATTCGGCGAAGCACCGCGTGAGGTTGCTTTACCACTGTCGAGCGAGCAAGTAGAGAAGCGCCGTGTGGTCCGAACGCGTTGCTTCGATCGATGAGCTATCCGTCGCACGACGTTTGAGCGCCGAGCCTGGGTTCGCCTGGCTGGATTCAAATCGAAGCGAGTCCCAGGACGGGCGGTATTCGTTCCTTGCCGCATGGCCGTCGCAAGAGATCCGCGTCGAGTTCGGGGTGGAGGCGCCGTTTGCTGCACTTCGTGATGTCGGCAGACGAACCGGTGAAGTGAACCCTGAGAGCCCCGATCCAAGCGAGGTGCCGGCCTGGATTGGCTATATCGCGTATGACGCATGTTGGTCGGCTCCGGCTCGGGGACAGCCGCGGTTCGAACGCGGCCCGAAGCCCATCGTGCTGTTTCGGCGCTACCCGGCGCTACTGGCCATCGATCATCAAGATGGGGAAACCTGGGTGCTCGGTGACGATCGCAGCACCGTCGGCGCTTTTCGTGCGCGTTTCGGGCGATTGAACGAACGAGACGCATCGCTTCCTTCGGTCGGTCCCATCGACGTCGACGACGCGCAAAGCCACCGCAAAGCGATCGAAAAGGCGATCCACTACATCGGTATGGGCGAGGTGTACGAGGTCAATGTGGCAAGGCGCTGGTCCGCGTCGTTCGAAGGCGACGCTCTCGAGCTCTGGCAGGCGATGCGTGTGGCTAGCCGCGTGCCACTTGGAATGTACCTCGACGCAGGCGACCACGCGGTGCTGGCGTGCACGATGGAGCGGTTCATCCATTGGGATGCGGAGAGCAAGACGCTGGTGACCCGCCCGATCAAAGGGACGATCCGGCGCGAGGCGACCGACGACGGAGCCTCACAGCGCCTACGCGCCGACCCAAAGGAGCAGGCGGAACATTCGATGGTCGTGGACCTCATGCGGAACGACCTCGGCCGCGTAGCGGAGATCGGAACTGTGAAGGTCGACGCGCCGCTGATCGTGGAGCCGTTTACGGGACTTTATCACCTCGTGAGCACGGTAAGCTGTGTCACCCGGCCCGACGTCTCACTCGAAGCCATCTTGGAAGCGACGTTTCCGCCTGGGAGTGTCACGGGAGCGCCAAAGGTTCGCGCGCTCGAGATCATCGAGGAGTTGGAACAGCATCCCCGTGGCATCTATTGCGGCGCTCTAGGTTTTATCGACCATAGCGGCGGGCTCTCGCTAGCCGTCGCGATTCGCACGGCGACCGTCGCCGGGGGACGGGTCTGCTACTGGGCGGGCGGCGGGATCGTCGAAGCGAGCGACCCCGATCGCGAAGTCGCCGAAACCGAGCTAAAGGCAAGGGTCTTCTTGGACGCTGTCGCGGCCCTGCAGGGAGAGGTTGAACATGAGTGATCGAATCGAAGACGTTCTGGACTTCTGGTTCGGTGAGCTCAACGAGCTCGGATGTTCGAGCCCGGAACACCGAAAGCGCTGGTGGACGAAGTCCGATGCTTTCGACGAGGCGATCAAGTCGCATTTTCTGGGCGACTACGAAGCGATCGTGGCGGGCGAGAGGGACGCATGGCGAAATTCCGCGCGCGGCGCCTTGGCGTACATCATCACGCTGGATCAGTTCTCGCGGAACATGTTCCGCGGTACACCCGAGATGTTCGCGGCGGACGAGCTTGCCCGCGAGGTATGCTGCGAGGGCCTCGACGCGGGCTTCGATGCGGAGCTTTCGTTCGACGAGCGCGTCTTCTTCTATCTACCGCTAGAGCACAGTGAAGAGATGGCCGATCACCGGCGCTGCATCGAGCTCTTCGAGGGCCTGGTCGATGGCGCGCCGGAGCCGCTAGAAGGCGACGCCAAGTACTACCTGGACTTCGCGGCGCGCCACAAGGCGATTATCGAGCAATACGGGCGATACCCTCACCGCAACCAGATCCTCGGGCGAGCCTCCACGCCAGATGAAGCCGAGTTTCTGCAAGAGCCCGGTTCCTCGTTCTAACCGGGTCGGCGACCTCAATTGTCCGGAAACACGAATTTTTTGGCCGGGAATCGACTAATCAGCGCCCCGACGGAGGGGTACTTTCTCAATGGCAGGAGGTACCGATGGAGAGCCTACTTGAAAAGGAAGACCTGACAATCGTGCTCGGCGAAGTCCGGCGGTTCGCGCGAGGCGTCGTTGCCGCCAATGTAGAGCGGCCGGAGCATGCACTGCCGCGACCGTCTCTCGACTTGTTGGTCGCGGAGGCTACGGAGGCCGGTTTCATTCCAGAGGCGGGCGAAGAGCCAACTGGACTTTGGGTCGACCTCGACGACCCCCTGGGACCAACCCTCTCGGCGCGTACGCTGGAGACGTTGGCTTCGGTGAATCCGGGTATCGCGTGGACGTGTCACATGCGCGCCATGCCGGTATGGCTCGCGCAACGGCTGGACGCGCCGGAGGTGCTGGAAGGACAGGAAACCGCCGTCACGCTCCAGGGTTACTACGGCCTAGGGCGTGCAGCGCTGCCTCGGTACCTGGCGGGCAGCGAGCTAGGGCACGACGACCGCGCCATGCTGAACGACTGGCTGCTGCCGGCCCAGCATGACGCCCGCAGGGTGGTGCACGCCCCAGCCGGTTTCGAAGCGGTGCTTTCTCCTTACTTCGACGGCGAGGCGGTCCGTTGGGTGCGGCAGCCCATCGACGCCCTCGACCCGCTTCCCATTGGCCCAACCCTCGGCCTCGATGAGGTGGACGCCATTGCCCTTGCTTCAAATGATGCGGGCACGCCGCTGGGTCCAGACGATCCAGAAGAAGCGCGGAAAATCTTTGCAGAGGCCTTGCTGATCCAGTCGCTGGCCCTGGTCGCGGTTGGCCTTGGCTGTTTGCGTCACGCGAGCGAGCTCGCCCGCGAGCAAGCGAAGACACGCATCCAAGGAGGCCGGAGCATCGAGCACCATCCGGCGGTGCAGTCTCTCCTTGGGTCAGCCCGCACGGCCGTCGTGGTGGTAGACGCCCTGCTCGGTGGCATGGCGGAGGGACCGCTGCGCGCGAACCGTATTGGCGACGTGTTTGCCGCTCGGGCCGAGGCACATCCGCTGCTGTGCCGGGGCGCGACCGATGCGCTGCAAGTATTCGGAGGCAGCGGCTACATGCAGGACGTCGGGATGGAAAAGGCCCTGCGCGACAGCCAACAACTTCGATTGATGGGCGGAACGCCCGGGGAGCTCGAGCGCTTTGTCGCTGAATGGGAGCGTGTGCGATGAACCAGCAACCGCATCTCAACGGCTACCTCTCGCCCGACCATCCATTGTCTCCGCGAGGGCTTTTTGCTGACCTTCCGGCGGGCATTCGCCCCGTAGTCACACCAAAGCTCACGACGATTTGGGAACAAGACACCGCGACTCTACCTCCGGCACTCGCGAAAACACGCCGTTGGTATCGAAGCTTCGCGGAACGGGAGCTTCGCCACGGCGCCCTGTCGATCGACGCGGCGCCACATCCGGAGCCGGGCAAGATTCCCCCGTCCCTTGCCGCTCTGCTAAAGACCGCCGGGCGCGAAGGCATGCTGACCGACCTTCTACCACGGCCCCTCGGGTCCGCCTCGCTTGGAAGCTATCGCTATCCGTTGGTTTGGGCACAGGCCCTGCGAACCGAAGAGCTCGGTCGTGTGTGCGCCGGCCAAATGTTGCTCTTGAGCGCACACAGTCTCGGGGTGATCCCCATCGCCTTCGCGGGTGACCTGGGCGCCATGCGGCGATTCGTCTTGCCAGCCTATCGCCAGAGCCTAGCGGGTGACCCGCATATCTTCGCCTTTGCGATCACCGAGCCTTCGGCCGGGTCGGACGCCGAAGAGGGGCACGGGGCAAGCGGCCGTCGCCCTGGCACCGTCGCGAAACGGGTCGATGGAGGCTGGTCGCTCCAAGGCCGCAAGGTCTTCATTAGCGGGGGAGATATCGCCAAGAGCATCACCGTGTTTGCCGCGCTCGAAAACGAAGGGATCGAGTCGTGGACGTGCTTCTTGGTGACGAGCGACATGCCCGGCTTCGAAGTCGTCCGCAACGAGCTCAAGATGGGCATGCGCGCGTCCGCCGCGGCAGAAATCGCGTTTCACGACGTGTTCGTGCCGGATGACCACGTCATCGGGAAGCCAAGGCAGGGATGGGCGATCAATCGCGCGACGCTCAATGCTTCTCGCTATGCGGTGGCCGGGATGGGCGTTGGCCTGGCGCAAGGGGCGACCGAAGCCGCGATCGATTTCGCCTGCCGCACCCAGCTCGCTGGAAAGGCACTGGTGAACTTCCAGGAAGTGCAGCTTCAAATCGCCAATATGATCACCGAAACCTCGGCGATCCGGGGCATGCTCTGGCAGGCGGCGCGCAAAGCCTACGTAGCGAGGCAGGACCGATCCTCGATGTGCAAGTTCCACTGCACCGACCGAGCGGTGCGCGTAGTCGAAATGGCACTGGAGCTGATGGGCAACCACGGAACCTTGCACGATTCAGGCGCGGAGAAGATCTACCGCGATGCGCGGCTCACCCAGATCTTCGAAGGCACCAACCAAATCAACCGCCTCGCAGTCATCGAGGACCAACAGGAACAGTTACTGGCTCGCATCGAGCACAACTAGCGGAGGGTATGCCCATGTCCGAGCACTCAGATCCATTCTTCCAGGTACCACAGACCGGCCACGCCACGACTCAGGGCGATGTCGATCTCCCCATTCTCTACTTCGATACGAGCACGCTGCTTGCGTTCTTCGTCGCGGATCGTGATGCCGTGGAGGCGAAGCTCAGCGGCACGGGTCTTCAGCCTGCGCTAACCATCGGCGGGCGCGCGCTCGTGGGCGTCGCGCACTACGAATATCGGCGGACCGGCGTGGGCAGCTACAACGAGGTTGGCGTCGCGCTCCCGGTGCTGCCGGAAGGTGCGCCGGCTCCGCGCAACCCCATCCAAGCGCTCTACGGTTCCGTCGATGAGCGGCACTTGGGCTTCCATATCCTCGACCTGCCGGTAACGACCCCACTGGCCAACGCTGCTGGGCGTGAGCTCTGGGGCTACCCCAAGTTCGTCGCACCGATTCCGTTTCATCTCAATCGCAAGAGCTTCGAAAGCTCGGTGATGGATCCGGATGGCCACGGCGACATCTTCACGCTGTCGGGCCGCCTCCTGCCCGCACTCCCCGTACCTCCGATGAGCCTGGTTCTCTACTCACATCGTGGAGAAGACCTCCTGCGCACCATCGTGAATGTGCGCGGACGAACAAACCTGCGCCTGGGCCGCAGCCTGGAACTCCGCGTTGGCGACTCCACCCACCGCATGGCCAACAACCTCCGCGACCTCGGCCTCGATGGAGCCCACCCGGCAATCGTCATGGATACACATCGTTTCCAGTCACGGCTCAACGCGGGCGTGCCAGTCGCAAAGGTCGCAACGCGCGCCGCTACCGACGCGAGTCAACGTTCAGAGGACATCGCAAGTGCCGAGCACTCTCCGGGACAGTCAAACTGACACTGGCACTGGCGGATTCCTACTTGTCATCGCTTGTCCTTGGATTGGGGCTACATCGAAACCCACAGGGCGACTCACCTCGACGAGAGGCTCGACGAGGTGTGCGCCATCACCTGGTGCTTGGGACGCCGGCTCTAACGGCCCGAGAGCCTCCAGGACATCGCGCAGACTTCATCGAGCGCGATGTCCACCGCTTTGACCTTCTCGGTCGGGAAGTACCCGTAGGCGACTCCGAGTTGGAGCCCCGCACGGACCTCCTTCGCGGAGCCGCAGGCGCTTGCGAATCGCGCTCTGGCCGTTCCGGCATCGTTTCCATCGGCTTCGGCAATGTTGAGCACAACGCTATTCATCGCTCGATGAATCTGATCGAAGAGCGACTTGTCGCGCTTTGCCTGCTGCCTCTAGCGCCCGTTGCTGAATGATGAGTCCCATGAGTGATCTCCTTTTTCCGAGTGAGTGGGGTTCCCCAGAAGGGCGAAGCCCGCACCCCACTCACTCGGAAAAGGGAGATCACGAAGACAAAGTCGAGTCCCAAGGACACCGGCACTGACACCGGCACCGGCACTGGCACCGGCACCGTCACTGGCAGTGACACCGGCACTGGCACTGACACTGGCACTGACACTGACGCCGGTGTAACAAAGCCCCCGTCACCCCATGCTGGAAACCCTCCACATCGTCCTGGACCTCTCCATTGTTGTCTTCATCGCTGGCGTGCTCTTCGCGTCGGGGCTCGAGGTGACGTTCGAGCAGGTATTGACCCCGCTGAAGAACCGGGCATTCGTGAGCAGAGCTTTGCTTGCCAACGTCGTGCTGGCGCCGCTCATCGTCTACGCGGGCAGCATCGTGTTCCCACTCGAGCGACCCTTCATGATCGGGGTGCTGCTTTATGGTTTCGCATCGGGGGCGCCGTACACTCCGAAGCTCGTCGCTGCCGCCGCCGGAGACGTTGCTAGCTCCATCGGCCTCACCATACTGCTCACGGTCCTCACGATTCTCTACATGCCGTTCGTTCTTCCCTACTTGGTGCCAGGGACGGAAATCGGCGTCTGGGAGATCGCGAGGCCGCTCCTCTTGCAGATGTTCGTTCCGCTCGTGATCGGGCTCAGCGTCCGGCATTTCAGTCCCCGGACGGCTGCCAGGGCGCTCAAGCCAGCCAACGTGATCGTCAACCTTTCCCTCCTCGTCTTCGTGGTGCTTGCCGTGCTGCTTCATCACGAGGCGCTGCTTGCCACCGCCGGAACGGGCGCCGTCACCTCCGCCATTGTGCTGACGGTGCTCACCTTCGGACTCGGTTACTTGCTAGGACCCGGCGGCGAGAAGGGGAAAGTCACGCTAGGATTGGCCACGACAGCACGCAACATCGGCGCGGCGGCCACGATTGCAACAGCGAATTTCGGCGACGAGCCGGAGGTGTTGATCACGATCGCGGTTTGCATGTTCGTCGTCTTTGCACTGGCGTTCCCCGCGGCCAAGCTTTACTTCAGCAAACGGCTCTCCGTGTACTAGAGTAGCGCGATGAAGCTTCAGATATCGATCATTGCGATGGCCGGGCTCCTGGTCATCTCCGCGTGCGCCAAAGAAGGGGCCGCGCCGTCTTCGCAAACCGCGGCGGAGGCGCCGACGCCCAACGAAGCGAGCGCCATTGCTGAAGAGGCCTACATCTACGCGTTCCCCATGATGGAGAACTATCGAACGATGTACACACAGGCCGTCGACAAGACCGCACCGGGATATGGCGCGCCATTCAACGAGTTCGCGCACAAAACCGAGCTACTCGGTCCGGAGTTCAAGGACATCGTTCGACCGAACAACGACACGATGTATTCGTTCGCGTGGCTGGATCTGCGAGCACAACCCACCGTCATCACCGTCCCCGAAATCAAAGATCGTTACTACTCGGTGCAGCTGGTCGACATGTTCACACACAACTTCGGCTACATCGGAACGCGCACAACGGGCAGCGAGGCGGGAAGCTACGTGATCGCGGGGCCCCAATGGGAGGGCACAAAGCCAGGCGACGCCAAGGCGGTCTTCCGCAGTGAAAGCAACTTCGTCGCTTGCATCATTCGAACCGAAGTCGACGGGCCCGATGACGTTGCCGCCGTCTTGGAGCTTCAGAAGCAGTACCGCGTCACAGCGATGAATGTGTTCCTCGGACGCTCGCGGGTCCCTGTAGCCGCCGGGATCACGTTTCCAGCGTACGATCCCAGCAAAGCCAAGTCTGCGGCCTTCATCGACCTGCTCGATTTTCTTCTAATGCAGGTCGTGATCGTACCCGAGGAGCAGGAGCTCATGCGCCGGTTCGCGATGATTGGGATTCGAGCGGGAGCGCTCAACGCTTCGCGAGCTTTGAGCGCGGAGCTACGGGACGCTGTGGACGCAGGGGTTGGCCAGGGCATCATGGCGATCGCCCAGAGCATGCAAGACCCAAGCAAAGTCGAAGGCGCCACGACCCGAGCGGATCATGGTTGGCAAGGAATGACCGGCATCTTCGGGCCCGGCGAAGTGATGCGGACCAAATACTTGGCCCGTGCCGGGGCCGCCATGCTGGGGCTCTACGGCAACGATGCCGCTGAAGCGTACTACCCCGTCGGAAACACCGACGCTGCGGGCAATCCGTTCGATGCGTCGAAACAAAGCTACGTGATGCGCTTCGAGAAGCACGAGCTCCCGCAGGTCGGCGCGTTCTGGTCGATGACGATGTACGGCCTTCCCGACCAGCTCATGGTGGCCAACCCGATCAAGCGCTACTCGATCGGCGACCGGAGCAAGCTCCAATACGGCGAAGACGGCTCGCTCACCATCTACATCCAGCACGAGTCGCCCGGGAAGAAGAAAGCCAGCAACTGGCTCCCCGCACCCGATGGAGTGTTCTCGCTGCAGTTTCGGATGTACCTTCCCAAGCCCGAGGCCTTGGACCCGCTCTACCTGCCGCCGGCGGTCAAAGCGATAGACTGACGGAACCAGCTAGTTCGACATCCACTGCGGCAGGGGTTCGCTCTTGCGGACGAACGAGATCGCGTTGGTTCCGGAGCGGCCCACCATGACGGCTTCGATCAAGGGCGCATGCGTATCTTTGGACTCGGCATGCCACTCGACGATGAAGTTCGCGCCGGAGCCACCGGTCACATCGTGTCGCTCGACGAGAAACTCGATGGTCTGCAGCGGCTGGAGCTTGATCAAGCGATCGACCTGCTTCTTCGAGAGCTTCCCATCGGTGTCGTAGTACTCGACTGCGCTCACGTAGACCGGCCGCTTGGGATCCACGTTGCGAATGCTCAACATCGCTTCGAGAAGGTACGGGCGCCCGCCGTCGTAGTAGATGTGCGAGTAAACTGGCACATACACTGCCTGGTGGACCGACAGCGAGCGCGCGGTGACATCGTTCGCGGCGTAAGCGTCCAGATCCGGGGGCTCGTATGACCGCGGAGGCTCGTACTGTACGGTGTCCTCGATCGCGTGAAGACGCTCTTCGGTGTTGGTGCGGCTACGTGTATAAACGAAAGCCATGAAGGCAATCGCGAGCAGAATGAGAATGCGGACGCCGTGCTCTGTGAACCAAAGTAGCCAATCCGGGTATTTCTGATTGTCGTTCACTGAAATGCTACCCCAACCCTTCGACTGCCTCGGGTATCGCACTATTGACGCGCCTCTCGCAAGTCCCCGGGCCCGAAGCTTGAGGGGGCGCGCATGCGTGTTATGTGGAGAATCGCTCCCGGGTCGTCTAAGGGCAGGACAACAGGCTTTG
Organism: Deltaproteobacteria bacterium; assembly: GCA_019313915.1. Taxonomy (GTDB): domain Bacteria; phylum Myxococcota_A; class Polyangia; order Polyangiales; family Houyiibacteriaceae; genus SG8-38. Next base: position 9,619 of record JAFDAJ010000074.1, on the reverse strand, counting down.
GACCTGTGAATGGTGGTTCGAATCCACCCCCGGGAACCAGATTTCCATCATGCGAGCCTCATCAATTCTCACGGCCACCCTGATCGCCAGCCTCGCCGCTAGCACTAGCTGCAACAAGGGTGAGAGCTCTTCAGCCACCTCGAACGCCCAGTCCGCCGTAGACGATACCGGCTGCAGCCATGACGTGAAGTCCAACGCGGTCGCAAAGCACAGCTGGCCCTACCCTGCCGAGTTTCGAAATCTCCGATGGGGCGACAAGTACCAAAAGATGAAGCTCAAGTTGAAGCCGGCGCAGGCCGCCTTCATCTCCGCCACCGTGACGTGGAAGGGCGGCGAGCTGATCGGTGTGCAAGACAGCGAAGTCTTCATCCAGAAACCGCGGCGCCTCGTCGCCAAACGCGACCTGTACGTGAGGCGCAAAGTTTGGGATCAAGGCATCGAGGTCGAGCGCACGTACCTGGCCGTCGCACAGGGCGAGGTGGGGAGCTTCTTGTTCTACAATTCGCGCGGCATGTGCATGGTGGGCACACAGGAGGGTCCGGGCTGGACTCCGTGCACGCTCGACAACGCATTCGAAGGCTTGAGCGCAGAACACCCTGCGGCGTGCGAGCAGGTCTGGTGGGTCAAGGTTCGCAAGAGCAAGGTCGCTCAGGGATGGATGCCAGTGACGCCTGGGCTCATGGAGCGGGTGCCGCCGTCGACCGACGCAGCCAGATGAACGTCTCCTGATTGCCCTTTGGTCCGGTGATCACGCAGTCCGCTTGGGCGACCCGGTCGAAGCCCAACTTCTCAGCGTCGGCAACGACAGCATCGATGGCTTCGCGCCGGAGCTCTGGGTCGCGGACTACGCCGCCCTTGCCTACCTTGTCTTGCCCGACCTGGAACTGAGGCTTGACCAGGGCGATGACCTCGCCATCGTCTCTGAGAAGCGCATGCGCGGCCGGAAGGAGTTTTTCGAGGCCGATGAACGACGCATCGATGACGACCAAGTCGAGCGCCTCCGGGAATCCCTCTCGCTTCAAGTGCCGGGCGTTGGTGCGCTCCATGACGACGACTCGCTCGTCCTGCCGAAGCTTGTCGTGCAGCTGCCCGTAGCCCACGTCGATCGCGAACACTTTGGTCGCTCCGCGTTGAAGCAAGCAGTCGGTGAAGCCGCCAGTCGAGGCGCCGAAGTCGGCAACCGTCTTGCCAGCGGGGTCGTACTCAAACGCGTCGAGCGCGCCTGCGAGCTTGACCCCGCCTCGCGACACATAGGGGTGGTCGGGCTCCCGCACCTCGAGGGGAACTTCCTCGTCGAGCGTTTCACCGCTCTTTTCGACGCGCTTGCCTCCCGTAAAAACCTTGCCAGCGAGGATCAGCGCCTGCGCTCGGGCCTGCGATGGAGCGAGGCCTCGTTGGGTCAACAACACGTCGGCTCGGACCTTCGGCACGTGGGAAGATTGGACTAACTTTCTTTGAAAAGCGAACAGCGGTATCTTGTCGTCATGTCGCGCAACGTTCTCCTTCTTCTCGGCGTCGGCTCCATCGGCTGGGCACTGCTCTGCCTCTTCGCCGGCTCGATCATGCCGAACTGGATGGGGCTCACCGGTGCGGAGCACGGCGAGCTCTATATCGAGTCGCTCGCGGTCAACGTCGGGCTTTGGTCCGCGCTCGGTGCCTTCGCTCTTTTCGGCGCTGCCTTTCAGCGCCTGAGGTTGGCGGCAGCCCTGGCGTTCATCGTGTGCGGATCCGGATTCATCGGCGGCCGGATCCTTGCCATGGTCCAGGGTGCCAATCCGGGTGTGTATACCGGGATAGCCCTCGCCCTAGAGGTCGCGATCGTCCTCGCTGCGTCCGCAGCTTACGTCTCGGAAAAGACTCGCGTGGCCCGGGAAGCCAAAGAGCTGAAGCGCGCCGAGAAGGCCGCGCTAGACGCCGCCCTAGCAGCTGAGCACGCCCAACCGGCCGAACCCGCTACGCCATCCCCGGTACAACAACCGTAACGGGAGCCAGCGTGATTCCCGCCTCTAAAAGGGGATATCGTCGTCGCCGAAGTCGTCGGTCGGGGGGGCGCTGCCGCCTCCTCCTCCGCCGCCGCCACCGCCACCGCCGCCTTCACCACCACCGAACTCACCGGGCGCTCCGGAGTCGCGGCCTCGGCCGCTGCCGAGCAGGACGATGTTCTGAGCGACGATTTCGGTCGAGTTACGCTTGTTGCCGTCTTTGTCTTCCCACTGACGGTACTGGATGCGGCCCTCGACGCAGATGCTCCGACCCTTGGAAAGGATGTTGTTGAGGGCTTCGCCCCGCTTGCCCCAGACGATAACGGTGTGCCAGTCGGTGCGTTGCTGGCGCTCGCCCGCACGATTGGCGTACGACTCGGTCGTGGCCAAGCGCAGGCGCAACACGGCTTGCCCGTTCTGGGTGTATTTGAGCTCGGGATCAGTGCCCAAGTTCCCGATGAGCGTCACACGATTCAGGCCTTCTGCCATGGGTCCCCTCTTCTCCTAGCCGCGATCGGCGGCGAACATACGCGGCCTTGCGCCACGGATCAATGGCTCGTGGCCTCGCTTTGCATGCGAAGCACGATTGCTAGCTCATCGGTCAGTTCCCGCCGCCGGTGCTCGTAAAAACTAGGCCCAATCGATTCGGCCTTGCGCTGGGTTTCCAAGGCGGCGATCTCGTCTAGCAACTCCGCGCGGCGGTCGTCGCGGACCCGGGCCAGAATCACGGTCTGGTCCAAGGGACGAAAAAGAAGCCAAAGCCCCACAAAAACGAAGATCATGGCGATCGCGGCAGCTAGATACGGCAGCGGGCCGCCGCCTGGAATGCCGCGAATGTGAATCCGCAAGGGGTCGATGGGAGCATCGCCCGGACGCCGCATCATGCCGGCGACCAAGAATCGCCGGTCGCGACCCTCGTGCACCCGCGCCACCTGAAAGCCCTCGACCTCCATGGTCATGCCCTCGACGTAGTCGCTGATCACCTGGTATTCCATCGTGGAGAACGGCACTGGCTGCTCGATCACCATTGACGCTCCGCCGACCGGAATGTCGTATGTCCACATTAGGTCGACTCGCCCTGGCGGGATGGAGCCGCTGATACCGAAGCCGTCGTCCGTTGCCGCGAGGCGCTGGTCGGTCATGACTGCCATCGAATCAAACGCCTTGAAACCGTCCGGCAGTCGAATCGACATGCCGCCATCGGGGAACACGTAGGTCGTTTCGCCGAGATTTGCCAGACGCGCTTCCTGCTGGACGTGAGCTCGGTCGTCCCGGAACTCGATCATCGTCCGGCCAAGCACCTGAAAGATACGCCGGTTGTCGGTCGTCGTTGGCAGTCGAACCACGCGGACGCGTTGACCTTTGTCAGCGTCGATCCGAAACGGAGTCGAGCTGTAGCGCGCGCCCTCGTACGGCACGTTCACGCGGTACGAATGCTTGGAGTCAGTCACTAGGGCGTCGAAGGAACACGTGCCCTCGTCGTCGGTGACGCAGGCCTTGCTGTCACGTCCGCCTGACTGCTCCATCACGCCCAGGCTCACGGCCTGCTTGGATACCGCGGCTCCCGTCGCGTCGATGACCTCGACTGCAATCGTCCCCGCGGGGAGCTCTGCGTCAACCGTCGAAGTCACGAGCTGCGGCACCTTCCCGAGAACACGGTCGACGACAGCTTGGTCCTGCTGCGCGGATGCGATCGATGGGGCCCACATGAGCAGACCAATGAGAGCCGTAATTCGCATCAGCTTTTAGCCGCAAGCCGCTCCGCGATCAAGGCCTCTGCTTCATCCCTAAAAGACTCGGCCCCTGCGTCGAGCGCGTGAAGAACCTGGCGGGCCTCCGCGCGGAGCTTCTCGTTGAGTTCCTGGAAATCGCGGTCGGAGAGCTTGTCCGCGTCGTGCTCGAACGCGACGTCACGGATCTCCTGAAGCAGCGCTTCCTTTTGTGTCAGAAGCGCGCGCCGCGCGTCCGTAGTCAGCTGCGCGCGAACACCACCCAAGGCTTCATCGGAAAGCGCCAAGCTCAGGCTGAGCCACAGACTGACTAGCCCGGCAATGATCGCGACGGTCGCCACGATGACGAACAGCCAGGGAAGGAGATCAGCCATCAGCTTTGCTCCAAGTGGTCGAGCTCTTCATCGAGGCGAGAATCGTACTCGATCGCGGCACCGGCTGTGGCCGACCCTCGTGTTGGCCCGCCAGCGCTGCGGCGCTGCCAGCGGCGGCCGAGCAGGATGATGAAAGCCATGGCCAACACCATCGCGCCCACCGGCACCGCCCACAACGCGCGATCCAACCCTTTGTCCGAAGGAATCGCAAGCGCCTTCGCGCCAAACTGCGAGCGATAGGACTCTTGAATTTTCGTCGGTTCTTCGCCCGCAGCGAGCAGCTCGCGAATCTCGACGCGCTTGTCGTCGGCCCAACCGCAGGCGCAGGTGTCGAGCGACAGTCGCGCGCAATCGCCACACTGACACAGCAAGCGTCCAAAGAGTTGCCGCTCGATCGGGTCATTGATGACGACCGAGCCGGCATGAAGCGAGCTGCTACTGTCGTTTTGCGCCGAGGCGACGCCCACCCATGCCATCATGGTCGCAACCACAATCGCCAAGGCGACCACCGCTGTTGCCGGCGAGAATCTGAAGCGCCTGGGTCGCGCCACCTCTTCGCGAAGAAGCTCACGTCCGGTGGGCCACATGCCGAGAAGCGCACCGAGCAGAAGCACGAGCCCGCCAAACCAAATCCAGGCAACCAGCGGACGAATGATGATCCGGAATGTTCCGCGGCGAGTCGAAGGATCGACCGTGCTCATGATCACGTAGATGTCTTCGGCGGGGCGGCTTCGAATCGCCACCTCGGTCGTCGGCATCTGCGGATGCGTCCGATAGATGAACTTGGCCGGAGCAACTTGGCCGTCTTCGTTCCCGGATTCGTCGAGTAGCGTCATGTCGGTGAAGATCATCCGCTTGTTCGGATCGGCCTCCATGCGGGGCTGGTCGTAGCGCACTGTGTGCTTACCGACGGACATCGTTTCGCCTGGACGAAGCGCGCTCTCCTTCTCGACATCGTAGGCGGCACCGGTGAAGCCGATGAACATGAACACGATGCCGACGTGGACGATGTACCCGCCGTAGCGACGACGACCCTTCGACGTGAGTCGAACCAGCGCGGTGACGACACCCTCACCCTTCCTCATGCGAACCCGAACGCCGCGCCAGAACTCTTGGCCGACGCTTGCAAGCACGAAGGCGCAAGTCGAAAAGGAGACGACGGGAGCCACGGCGGACATCCATGCGAGGACGGTGCCGGTCGTCGTGTCGTAAATCTCGGTGGGTTCTACGATGGGCGGGTACCCGACGCGCGCGCCAAAGAGGACCTGTAGAACGGCGACACTCACCCCGACGCCAACTGGGAAAACCATCGCCCGTAAGAGCTTCGACCCGGTGGCTTTGCGCCATGCGACCAGCGGCCCGAGGCCCGCCAAGAACAACAGCAGGATGCCAAGCGGAACCATCCACTTGTTGTAGAAGCCGGGGCCTACGGTAACCTCTTCTCCTCGCAGCCACTGGCTGAGGAGCGGGAACGTGGTCGCTATCAGCACGAACACCATCATCCCGAGCAGGACCCAGTTGTTCAGCAAAAAGGCAAACTCGCGGCTTACGAGCGACTCGATCTGATTGTCGGCCTTTAGCTTGGGTAGCCGCCAAATTATCAACGCTGCGATCCCGATGAGGAGAAAGCCCATGTACCAAACGAAGTACTGCCCGATGTCCGACCGGGCGAAGGAGTGCACGCTCGCGATCAACCCCGAGCGCGTGAGGAACGTCCCGAAGATGGTGAGGAAGAACGTCAGCGCCAAGAGGAAGACGTTCCACACCTTCATCATGTGCCGCCGCTCCTGAATCAAAACGGAGTGCAAATAGGCGGTACCCACCAACCAGGGCAGGAACGATGCGTTTTCAACCGGATCCCAAGCCCAATATCCGCCCCAACCGAGCTCCTCGTACGACCACAGGAGGCCGAGCAGCAGGCCGAGCGAGAGAAAACTCCAGGCGATCATCGACCACAAACGCGCCGCGCGTACCCACTCGGTGCCGAGGCGGCCCGTGACGAGCGCCGCTATCAAGATCGCGAACGGGACCGACCAACCGACGAACCCGAGGTAGAGAGTTGGCGGATGAATCGCCATCCAGTAATTCTGAAGGAGCGGGTTGAGGCCCTCACCATCTCCGGGGGTCGTTCGGATGTATGTCGCGAACGGGTTGGCCGCGAAGAGCATCAGCACCGCAAAGAAGATCAGGATGCTCATGAGCGTGGCGATGATCCACGGCTGGAGCTCGGTGTAGCGGCCGCGAAGCCACCGGGTCACGAAGAACGTGTAGCCCGAGAGCAGGAACGCCCACCACAGAAGCGATCCGTCCTGACCGCCCCATAGCGATGCGATCAGGTACCACCAAGGCATCGAGCGATCGCTGTAACGGGCGACGTACCGAATGCGGAAATCGTGGGTCTGGAACGCGTAGGCCAGGACACAGACTGCGACGAGGACCAACGCGCAGGTCGCGTACGTGCCCCAACGCGCCGAGGGGAGCAGATGTGGCCGCCCCTGGCCCGCGCCCACAGCTACCGCCATCGTGTACGAGGCGCTGATTAGAATGAGGCACAACACGAGGGTGCCAAAGAAGGGAATATCGAGTGCCGGCATGGGAATGGAGCCCCCGATTCCGGGCGGCTGTCCCCGTTACATAGAGGTTGGGCGGATTGGGGCAAGCACAATGAAAAGCCCCGCGCGGCACCAGGCCGGGCGGGGCTCTTCTGCGGTGGTTAGACCCGAGTTATTCGCCTTCTTCGAACTCAGCATCGATGACGTCGTCGTCGCCTTTATTAGACTCCTCGGCGCCGGCTCCTGAAGCGGCTTCGCCCGGGGCACCGTCGGTGGCCCCAGCCGCGGCGCTGTACGCAGCCTCGGCGATTTCCTTCATGGCCGCCTCGAGCGCCTCGCTGTGAGTAGCCATCGCAGTAGTGTCGTTGGCTTCGATGGCATCGCGGAGCGACTTCACCTTGCCCTCGACCTCGGCAACCTTGTCAGCGGCAAGCTTGTCTTTGACCTCTTCCAACGCCTTCTCGACTCCGTACGCGAGCTGATCCGCTTTGTTGCGAGCCTCGACCTGCACACGGCGCTTTTGGTCCTCTTCCTCGTGGGACGCCGCATCTTGGACCATGTTGTCGATCTCGTCGTCCGACAAGCCACTGTTCGCGGTGATCGTGACCTTCTGGTCCTTGCCGGTCGCCTCGTCCTTCGCCGTCACCGACAAAATGCCGTTCGCGTCGATATCGAAGATGACCTTGATCTTCGGGATGCCTCGTGGCGCAGGCATGATGCCTTCGAGGTGGAAGCGGCCCAACGTGCGGTTGCTGGTTGCCTCGGCGCGCTCGCCCTGAAGGACGTGAATTTCGACCTTCGTCTGGCTGTCCTCCGCCGTCGAGAACACCTCTTCCTTGCGTGTCGGAATGGTGGTGTTTCGCGAAATGAGCGCGGTCATGACGCCGCCGAGAGTCTCGACGCCCAAGCTGAGCGGCGTGACGTCCAGCAAGACCATGTCCTGCACGTCTCCCGAAAGCACGCCTGCCTGAACCGCCGCGCCCAGCGCGACGACCTCGTCCGGATTGACGCCCTTGTGGGGATCCTTGCCGAAGAACTTGGTCACCGCCTCCAGCACGACGGGCATGCGGGTCGAGCCGCCTACCAACACGACCTCGGCGATGTCCGCCGCGGTCTTGCCCGCATCGGAGAGCGCCTTCTTGCAGGGCTCTAAAGTGCGCTTAACCAAGTCGCCGATCATCGACTCGAGCTTCGCGCGGGTCAGCCGGATATTGAGATGCTTTGGGCCTGCCGCATCAGCCGTGAGGAACGGTAGATTGACCGTGGCCTCCAGCTTGGTACTGAGCTCGATCTTGGCCTTTTCCGCTGCGTCCTTGAGGCGCTGCAGAACCATCTTGTCCCCGCCCACGTCGATGCCGGTGTCCTTTTTGAACTCGGCGACCAGGTACTCGATGATGCGCTGGTCGATGTCGTCGCCGCCCAAATGCGTGTCGCCGTTGGTGCTCACGACGTCGACGACCTTGTCGCCCACCTCTAGAATCGAAATATCGAAAGTACCGCCACCGAAGTCGTAGACGGCGATGATGTGATCCTCGGTCTTGTCGAGGCCATACGCCAAAGCAGCTGCAGTCGGCTCGTTGACGATTCGCTTCACGTCGAGCCCGGCGATCTTGCCGGCGTCTTTGGTGGCCTGACGCTGAGAGTCGTTGAAGTACGCGGGCACGGTAATGACAGCTTCGGTCACAGGCTCACCGAGGTAGTTCTCCGCGGCCTTCTTCAGCTTGCGGAGCACCTGCGCGGAAACCTCCGGTGGTGAGAGCTTCTTACCCCGAACCTCGAAGCCCGCATCGCCATTCTTACGCTGAATTACGTGGTAGGACATCCGCGTGGCGTCGTCGCCGAGCTCGTCGAAACGATGGCCCATGAAACGCTTGGTCGAATAAACGGTGCCTTCAGGGTTGGTGATGGACTGCCGCTTGGCGATCTGGCCGACGAGGACCTCGCCCTGGTCGTCCCACGCCACCACCGACGGTGTAATCCGGTCACCCTCCTCGTTGACGATGACCTGCGGGTCCTTGCCCTCCATCACCGCGACGACGGAGTTGGTCGTCCCGAGGTCGATGCCGATAATCTTTCCCATGTTCTCTCGTCTCCTTTTACCTCCGGGCTGTTGCCGGAGTTGAGCCAACCTAACCACGGGTGGGTGGTCGTCAAGGTCCTCAGGCCCGCCGAATTCGAGGCTGAAACCGAGCTACTCAGCCGGCGACGGTTTGCCGGAGCGCAGCGATGTCTTCGGAGTCCGCCAGAACGATCAGCGAGTCCCCCGCCTCGAGCAGATGCTCGCTGCCCGGGTTGTAGATGTAGTCCCCATCGGACCGGTGGACCGCGACGACCAGCGCCCCGGCCTCGCGGATCTCGGTCTCGGAGAGACGTTGGCCGACGAGGGGGCTCTCCGGAGGAACATCGATCGCCTCGAGGCCGACGCTGATGCCACTCCCGAACTGAACGATCCGGTCGAGGAACGCGGCGGCCTTGGGGCTGACCATTTCGCTGAAGAGCCGCACGCCGCCTATGTAGTTGGGTGCAACAACGGAATCCGCGCCTGCCCGGCGGAGCTTGGCCTCGGTCGATGGCTCGATCGATTTGGCGACGATCCGAGCGGAAGGATTGAGGGCGCGCGCGCTGATCGTCACGAAGAGATTGGCCTTATCGTCATTGAGGGCCGAAATCACGCCGCGGGCGTGCTCAATACCTGCCAGCTGTAGGATGTGGTCGTCGGTCGCATCGCCGACGACGTAGAGCAGGCCATCGTCGAACTCCTCGCTCAGTTCGTCGAGCCTCTCCCGGTTGCGGTCGACAACCACGAAGGGGACCCCCACGGCGGCGAGCTCGGTGGCGATGTGCCGCCCCGTCGTGCCAATGCCACAGACAATGACGTGCTTGCTCAGTTTTTCGATCGCTCGCTGCATACTCCGACGCCTCAGAACTCCCTGCAAATCACCTTCTACAATCAAAGCAGTTAGACTAGAAATGAAATAAAG